>JAACDM010000230.1 GCA_009936795.1 Verrucomicrobiaceae bacterium
CGAGTGGTTGTGGATTGACGTCGGCGGCTGTTCCTACTTGGCTAAACAAATGATGGATCTCTTCGATCTGAGTGGGAAAGTGGCCTTGGTCACTGGCAGTGGCCGTGGGTTGGGTAAAGCGATGGCGCGAGGCTTTGCGGAAGCGGGAGCGGACGTGTTTCTGTGTGCTCGGACAGAGAGTGAGTTGGTGGCGGCTCAGGCGGAAATCTCGAAGGCGACTGGGCGGAAGGCGGGCTATGCGACGGTGGACATGGGGGATCGTGAGGCGGTGAAGGCGTTGGCGGAGAAAGTATTGGCCGAGATGGGGCGAGTCGATGTCTTGGTGAACAACGCGGGGATTAACCGGCCGCAGCCGATCGATGAGATTCTAGACGAGGATTGGGACACCCAGGTGGAGGTGAATCTGAGCAGTATTATGGCCCTGACGCGGGCTTTGGTGCCCCAGATGAAAGAGCGCAGCTGGGGGCGGATCATTCATATATCCTCAGTGCTCGGTGTGGGCTCGAAGGAGGCTCGCAATGCCTATTCGGCAACGAAGGCAGCGTTGGTGGGGATGTCTAAGGCGAGCGCCTTAGACCTTGGTCCTCAGGGGATTACAGTGAATTGCATTGCTCCAGGGCCGTTTCTGACCGATCTGCCCATGAGTATTTTGGATGACGCTCAGAAGCAGAAGTTCTCCGATTTTACCGCGATCGGACGCTGGGCGGATCCCAAGGAAATTGTGGGTCCTGCGCTGTTTCTGGGGAGCGAGGCGAGCAGCTATGTGACCGGCGAGACCTTACTGGTCGATGGCGGGGCGTATGCGCGGGCATTGTGACCTGGAAATGAGGCGTTTTTGAGTGGCGATCAGATCTTTCAAAGAATGATCTTCTGAAACGGACAATTTGGCCTGCCTGAGGCGCTTATGGCTTGTGTAGCGACGGATCACCAGTTGACCTGTTTGATTCTCCCTGTCTCGTTCCTGAAAATTTATGAAAGATTTATTCCTAGATTGTGCCCGAAACGCCGCCCTCGAGTCCGAGGAGAAGCTGGTGGAGGTCTTGGACCAATCGGTGTTTCAGCAGCGTTCACTTGTGGACGACGTGCTGGATACGCAACTCGTTGATGAGGAGAGGTTTTTGGAAAATCTTAGCAGGAAGCTTAGTATTGGATGGAAAGAAGAGCTGGAGAGGGATGATGTGAAGCCTCGCCAACTTCGGGAGCTGTGTTCGGCGCAGGTGGCGTTGCGACATCGGTTGTTGCCGGTGTATTTCGATGATCCTGATGCGTCGGAAGACGACGAATTTGCGGGTGAGGGTGGCGAAGAACGGGCCGCCAATGGGGAAGGCACGGGGAGGCTGGAAATTGCAACCTATGATCCGTTTAATCTGACCGCTCGCCAAGCGGCGAGCCAGCATATCAAGGTGCCGATCCAGTGGCGCATGGCTTCACGGACTCGTATTGTGGAGGGTTTGCAGAGCCTCTACGGGGTCGGTGCGGACACGTTTGAGCAACTGCTCGCAGGGCGCGACTTGAACGAGGATCTCCTCGACATGCGGGAGGACGTCAACGTCATCGATGATGATGACGAGGAGGCATCGGTCGTGAAGTTTGTGAACCAGATCCTCCGTGAAGCGCTCGATCAGCGGGCGACAGATATTCACGTGGAGCCACAGAAGAACCAGCTGCGTATCCGTTACCGGGTGGACGGTAAGTTGGTGGAAGTGCCAGTCCCGGAGAACATCAAGGCGTTGCAGTCCATGGTAGTGGCGCGTCTCAAGATCATGTCGAACCTCGACATCGCGGAACGCCGTTTGCCGCAAGATGGTCGTATTAACTTGCAGATCGAGGGCAAGTCGATCGACGTTCGTGTGGCGACCATTCCGACGGTGGAAGGTGAGCAGGTGAGTTTGCGTTTGTTAGGTCAGGAGCAATTCAATTTAAAGAAGCTGAACCTAGGAACTGGAATCAATGAACAATTCAGGAATCTGCTGGAGCTTTCCAACGGGATCATCCTCCTTACAGGCCCGACTGGTTGTGGTAAGTCGACGACGCTTTATACGTTTCTAACGGAACTTAATAAATCTGAGACGCGTATCGTGACGGTTGAGGATCCGGTGGAGAACAAGTTGGAAGGGATCTTGCAGGTGGCGGTGAAGCCGGAGATTAATTTGACCTTTGCTAACGGCTTGCGGAGTTTCTTGCGTGCGGATCCTGACATCATCATGGTGGGTGAGATTCGTGACTTGGAAACGGCGGAAATCGCTATCCGAGCGGCACTCACGGGTCACTTGGTGTTCAGTACTTTGCACACCAATGATGCGATCGGTGGCATTAGTCGACTGGTCGACATGGGGCTGGAGCCGTTCTTGGTTTCGGCGTCGGTTCGGGCATTCATCGCCCAGCGTTTGGTTAGGTAACTTTGCCCGACTTGCCGTGTGGAGACGAGTTACAAGCCGGAATATCTGCGTAGCGTTGATTTCCCTGCGGATTATACGGGTCCGTTTTATGAGAAGGGTGGCTGTCAGGCCTGTCGAAACAGCGGCTATCGGGGGCGACTGGCGATTTACGAGGTGTGCATGCTTACCGCGGGTTTGCAGGAAATGGTCACGGCAGGGCGTCCCTATTCCGCGTTGAAAGAGCAGGCGATTAAGGACGGGTTCTTGCCAATGCGCGGTTACGGCTACGCCAAGGTGATGGAGGGCCAGACGACGCTGGAGGAGGTCGTGAGTGTCACCACGACTGAAATGGAAGGCACTTAATCGTTGGCGATCCCTCGTCAATTTACACTTAATTTCTTATCTAGATGCCAAGTTTTCAATATCGCGCTCTAAAGATGGACGGTTCCAAGACCGAAGGGGTCTTGGAGGCGAATGATCGGAGCGAGGCCTTGCGCCGACTGAATCGCGGAGGGATGCAGCCGCTTTCATTGACACCATCCAGTGGTGCCGGTGCGACACCTGCTTCTAAGCAGAAGGAGAAAGAATCTCCTGCTCCGTTGAGTGAGGCGAAGACGCCTGAGCCGACGAAGGAGGATCCCAAAGCGAAGGAGAATGCGAACGGCAACAAACAGGCCCCGGCCAAACCTAAGAAGAAAGAGAAGAAGCTTGCACGGTCGAGTCATGCAGCCTCGCAGAGGGAGAAGGGCAAGGCCAAGGCGGCTGTGGTCCAAGGTGGTCCAAAGTACCCGATCAAGTTGAAGCGGTCACAGGTCGTGATGTTCACGGAAGAGCTGTCCGAGATGTTAGCGGCAGGACTTCAGCTAGAGTCGGCGTTGAAGGTGATGGAGAATCGCGAAGAACTCTCTGCGTTGAAGGATGTGACGATTCTGGTTCGTCGGGAAGTGCGTGAAGGGGCGAGCTTCTCAAAAGCATTAGAAAAGGTGTCGCCAAGCTTCGGGCCGTTGTATTGTAGTATGGCGCATGCGGGTGAGGTTTCCGGTGCGCTTCCAAAGATCTTGCGTCGGCAGGCCGAGTATCTGAACACGATCGCGGACTTGCAGAGTAAGGTGTTATTCGCGCTGATCTATCCTGCCTTTCTCGTGTTTGCGGGCCTCGCGGTGACCGTTTTGTTCGTTGTCTATCTGATTCCGCAGCTCATGGGACTGATCAGCTCGACCGGAGGTGATTTGCCGACGGCGGCTAGGGTGCTCATTGGGGCTTCGGATTTCCTCAAAGGGTATTGGTGGGCCATCGTGCTGGGAATCGTCGGTATTATTGTGGCCTTCCGCATCTGGCTGCGTAGCCGGAAGAATCAGGAAACATGGGATCGTTTCATTGTGCATGCCCCCCTTGTCGGGGGTGTCTTATCGTCGCGCTTTTATGTTCAGTGCATGGAGACCTTAGCCAATCTTGTTGGTAACGGAATGCCCTTACTGAAAGGGTTAGAGCTGACGCGTGACACGACGATGAATTTGTTCTTGAAAGAGAAAGTGTCACAAGTCGCGGCGATTGTGGGTGAAGGCGGCTCCCTTTCTCGTGCGATGAAGAAGGTGGGCTTCTTTCCTGCACTGCTGATCGACATGGTTTCGGTGAGTGAACAAACCGGTGACATTGAGAGCGCCTTGGTGCGCTCCGCTGGTCGTTATGATAAAGAGTTAGGCAAGACGATTGAGAAGATCAGTGCGCTGATTCAACCGGTCATTGTTTTCATCATGGCGGGCGTGGTTGGAACGATGGCCTACCTCATGATCTCGATTATCTTTGAAACTGTGAGTGGATTGAACAGCGCTCGTTAGCGGTATCGCTATCTTTAGTATGAAAGCTTCTGCATCAGATAAGAGCCGCTTCTTCAGTTGGAAGACGCTGGTCGTGGTGTGGGCAGTCTTTCTTGGTGGTGGTGCGATCTTAGTTGGAGGTAGTATTGTTCAGAGCCCGGCTGCTGTGGAGGCTGGCCGAATTGGCTCAGTAAGAGCTAGTTTACCGGCTCTGACATCGGCTCTTCGGCTCTACGCGATGAAGGCAGATAGATTACCAACTGCTGAGCAGGGGCTGGCAGCTTTGGTTGAGAAGCTTGTCGTCGAGCCAGTTCCCCAGAGTTGGGCGCAGCAACTGACGGGCTTTGATGTGCTGAAGGGGCCTTGGGACACCGAGTATGTTTATACTCTGAGCCAGGACGGCGAAGACTTTCAATTAGACAGCGGAGGCCCGGATCGCCTCGATCAAACTGACGACGATATCACTTGGTCTAATGTAACACCGGCTCTTAGCCGGCGACACGGGCAGGATGCCCATGCTACCGTACCTATTACTTAAAACCTCACCGTAAACCCAACCGAACGAAACTCATGAAGTTAACATCCCTGAATATCAACCGTCACCGTCGAAGCAACGCGGCGTTCACTCTGATCGAAATGGTGCTCGTGCTCGCCATCATCGCGCTCCTCGTGGGCGCAGGTGTCATGAAACTAACTGGCGTTATGGATGCTGGTAAGGAAGGTGCCGTCAAGGCAGACATCACTGCCATTACCAGTGCTTTGCGACTCTACGCCATGAAGGCAGGTCGTATGCCGAGCCAAGAGCAGGGTCTCCGTGCTCTGGTCGAGCGTCCCACCACGGCACCCATGCCAAAGTCTTGGGCTCCACAAATGAAGGACCTCGATTCCCTCATGGATCCTTGGGACAACATGTATCAGTACCGCAATCCGGGTCTCAAAGGGAGCGAGTTCGATGTCTATTCGTTAGGCGGCGACCGCACTGATGGCACGGAAGACGATATCGGTAACTGGTAGGTCCACGCGGGCTTCCTCTGTCTAACATGTATCTTAGAAACCTCCGCCGACCTCGCGGCTTCACGCTGATCGAGATTGTGGTGTCGATCTTCATTGTCACCCTGATCCTCGGCGTGGCGACGTTGAGTTTCAAGTCGATGCAGGATGAGGGGAAGCTTACAAACGAAGGGGTGGCACTGAAACTCGCGGCACGAAAGTTGATGCGAGAGGCGATTGAGAACAACCGTTCCTATTCGATGACGCTGGCCCCAAGCTTCTTTGCTGTCGGACCGACTTACAATCAAGATGCGCTAGAAGGATCGCTCATGAGTATGTCTCCAGAAGACGCCATGAAGCAGATTCGTGGTGAACGGCATCAGCTTGAGAATGGGATCCAGTTGTGGGTGCAGCGTTGGAATGAACAGATGTTCCGGCCTCCGCGGGTTCCTTTTGAGAAATGGGTCTTTGAGCCAGGTGGCATCTGCGAACCGCTGAGCCTTCGCCTGACTTATGGGGACGCGACACTTTCGATGCTTTTCAATCCATTGACCGCGCACGTCGAAGACGAATCACTCATTATTCCTAACTAATCCGCTAGCTTGGGTCGCTAGCAGAGTGCCGGAACTACCTTACTAACATGCAGCTAACGCTAACATCACGCAGCAGTCATCACGCTCGCGGGTTCATCCTCTTGGAGGCGATCCTGGCGGTGAGCATTCTGAGCGTGATTGCAGTGTCGTTGACGGTGGCGATCGATAAGCTAGGTGCCGTGGCCATGCAGTCGCAGCGGGAGATGACCATGATGCGGAACCTAGAAACGCTCCTCACTTGGCATCTTCGAGATCCGAATATTGAACCTCGTCAGGAAACCTCGCCTCCCGATGCCTATGGTGTCGTTTACGAGAGCATGGTGGAGGAGTTAGAGCTTTATAATGTAGATGACGCGGTGCTCCCTGAGATGCTGCGTATTCAAATTCGGGCTGTGTGGCAAGAGCCGAGCGGCATGCAAGAACAATTCGTTGAAACCTACCGTTATGCGCGTCTCTATCGCAACACGCAGTAGCCGAATCACCGGCGCTTACGCTCGTCGCGATCAGGGTTTTACCCTGATCGAGATCGTGCTGGGCATGGCGATACTCGGGCTGATTGTGAGCGGTATTTATGCTGTGGCTGTGGGGACGGTGAAGTTGAGCCATGCGGTTTCTGAATCGCAGAACGAAGAGATTCGTGTGCATAACTTCCTGCGATTACTCCGGCGGAATTTCGAGCGGATGCCAGGCAATGCAGGAATCACGATGCTGCCAATAAATGGCAATCCGCCAGAGACTGACATTGTGTTTTACAATTACCCGCTGGCTTACTACTGGCCGTCGGTACCTGCTGGTTCGTCGCGCGTGGTGCTGATGTCGAAGAAGTCTTCGCGAGGTTCGCTTGATGTGGGCTTGCTCTATCTCGATGAAGAAGCGCCCGAGGATTATCGATCGAGCATGGGGGGCATTAGCCAGCAGCCTGGGCTTTGGCTGAACTTACTTTCTGACGTCATGGTCTTCCGGTGGACATTCTTTGATGAAACGTTAGGTGATGCCGGTGAGTGGGTTGAGCTTTGGGAAGATCCTCAAAAGCGTCCGGGCATCGTACGCCTTGAACTGCAGTTTTTAGGCCAGGGATTGGATGAGAAAGTCGAGTCCATCTTCTGGATCCCGAACATGATCAACCCGGAGCAACTCGTCCAATCGAACAACCAACAAGGTGGTGGTCAGGGAGGTGGCGGCGGCGGTGCCCAGGTGGGTCAAGGGGGTGGACGTGGTGGCGATGGACCTCCAAGCGGCGGTGGACGTGGCGGCGCTGGCGGACGTGGTGGCGCTGGCGGACGTGGTGGCGGAGCGCCTCCAAGTGGCAGCGGGAGAGGAGGCGGGCGATGAAGATCACCCATTTCTCAGCTGTTCGCGAACGCGGCTCCGCTCTACTCATGGTCTTCTGGCTGATGGCGATACTAACGTTGTTCCTTTTCACGACGATCCAACTCGTGAGTAGTGATGTGAATCTTGTTGTTTCGCAGAAACACGATTTCCGAGCGAACCAGCTTTGTGAAATGGGTTTGGCCATTGCAGCAAATCCGCAAGTGCAACGCTACGATCCCATACTGACGCGTTTCGATACCTTGGCTGATGAAGGCTATAGCGTTCGAATCAAGGGTGAAGGCGGGAAGATCAATATCAACCTACTCCTCCAGCAAAATGATCGCGAGTTTCTCGAGCGTATCTTCACCTTTTGGGGGCTAGAGTTGGAACAAGCTGAGGAGTTGAGCGATTGTCTCATCGATTGGATCGACCCGGACGATGAAACCAACATCAGTGGGGCCGAGAACGAGTATTACTTCGAGGCGGGGTTTCCCACCTACCCGTTCAATCGGCCTTTCTACGACTTGCAAGAAATGGCTTTGGTCAAAGGGATGGACTACCTAAACCTTGTGAAACCGAATTGGCGCAGCTTCTTTACCCTCTTTAGTGGAGGGAAGCTGGATCTCCGTGATGCGGACCAGGAATCTATTATGATGGTGGCCGAGGTCTCGGACTTTGCGGCGGAGGATTTCATCACCGTGCGCCGGGGCGCTGATGGGATCGAAGGCACGGAGGACGACGCTCAGTTCGAGAGTTTATCGGCGGCCCTTTCCGAATTGGGGCTAGACGAGGGCTCTCCGCAAGCGAACCGATTGACTGTGAACGACGAGACGACTCGGATCGAGAGTGTCGGTAGAGTGGGGGACTATCAGAAGATGATTGTCCTCGTCCTGCGAAACCGCGAGAGCAATCCAGTCATTCTAAATCGCGAAGAAATTTACAATTAACCTGCTAGACTGAACTTATGAGTAACAAGAGCGCATCCAGCTCCGAGATCGTTCTCGCCTATCCAGGCGAAGAACAGTGGGAGCTGTGGACAGGCGATACCAAGAAAGGAAGCGGCGTGCTACGGCATGAACGCTCCGACAAGGGCAACGCGTCTTCCCCCAGCGAATTCCGAGGCGTGAGCCACTATGCTTTCCCCGTGACTTCGGTCTTCTGCTCACCCTTCTGGGCGGCAGCAGAGGACGAGTCTCTGGTTCCTGACATTGTCGAAATGAGATTGGAGGCGAATGGAACCAAGCCAGACTATGGCATGGGCCAGCACTATGACTTCGTCACCTTGGATCGTGAGGAGGAGCGCAGCTTGCTCATGCCGATTCTCATTGCAGATGGCAAGCCGATCGATCTTCCCAAAGGCGATGCGGATCATTTCGATATTTCGCCAAATTTCCTCGCTTTGCCACGGAACCACCTGGTTCTTTGGCGTGAATTGGGACGCTGGGTTGCCGTGGCCACTCGGAAAGGGCAACCAGCGTATTTCCAAGCGCTCAACTCGACGGATCTGAATGCAGATGCAATGTTAGAGCTAAAATGCTTGCTCATGCAATTGCATGGCCAGGGCGTCATTGAAGATCTCACAGGCATCGTCGTCTGGAGTCGCCAGTTGAATGAAGAGAGCCGCGCGCTCTTGGAAGCAGAGGCGGAAATGAATGTGCATGTGGAAGATCGTCCGCATCCGCTCTTGCCTGAGAGGCTGCTTGATCTCCTGCCAAATTCAGTGGCGGAGAATCGTGAAACTGCGGCCAAGCGTCAGAAGATTCGGAACTGGATCTCGGCTGCTGCGCTCTTCTATGTCCTGATGCTGGCTGGCTTTGCGGCCTTCTTTTTCTGGAAGAAGCAGGAGGTCACGAAGCTTACAGCCAGCGTCGGCAAGCTGCGCCAGGATGTAGGGTGGATTGAGCCGACGGCGAATCGGTGGAATGCGTTGGGAGATGCGATTCATCTCGATCGTTTTCCGTTAGAGCTGTTTCTGCGGGCCTTGCAAGATATGCCGGAGACTGGCGTGCGGGTGTTAGACTACGATGTGAATACAGATCGTATTCTTTTAAAGGGTGAGGCGGTGAATCGCTCGATGGCGAACCGCTACATCAGTAAGCTCAAGGCAAACAAGACGTTGGGAGACTATGAATGGACACATCAGCCCTTCAAGATGGACAAGACGGGCATCGTTACTTTCGAACTGAAAGGAGATTATCTTTATGGGTCAGCTTAAAGCCAGTGAGGTTCGCCTCCTACTCATCTTTCTTGGCACGGTGCTGCTGTTAGTCACGTTCTTTGGGCACGAATGGTATTCGAAGGGACTGCAGACGGTAAATTCGCAGAAGATCGATCTTCAAGCGCAACGTCAGAGTTTGCTCACAATGAAGAAGCAAGAGATCGAGTTTAACCAGAAGCGGGATTGGCTGAATAAGAATCAGCCCGTCGCGGCGGACGAGTATGAAGCCAAGGAGAATCTGGATCGCATTCTAGCTGTGCGTGGGATCGAAGCTTCCGGTCTGACCCTGATCAGTTCGCCGCCAGAGAAGGCGCCAAGCAGAGAGACCTACTACTGGGCGTTTGAGCGTCGCGTCGTTGTTGCTGGGAGCATTGAGAATATCGTCCAATGGATGACTCAGTTGCAGTCTGAGTCGGCTTTTCGTGTGGTCACGCACCTTCACCTGTTCCCGAAAAAGAAGAAGGAGGCTGAGAACTTGACCTGTGAGGTCACGATCGAGCAGCGCTACGCGACGAAAGAAATTCTCGCGATGTCGAACGTTACGTTGAGATCCATGGGGCCGGCTCCTGAGATCGATCCGGTCCCTGCTCTAAACGTGCCCAATGTGGTTCCCACGGGATCCGCAGCACCTGCTGATCAAGGCAACAAATCAGGCGATTCAGAAGGTGTGAATGAAATGAGCAATCCCGTGAAGCGGCCTCAGGCGACGGTGAAGCCGCCTTCTTTCAACAGTTCGCCGCCTGCGACAACCAGTCCTAGTGTAGGAGGTGACGATGGGAAACCGGCCCGGCCTCGGGTGCGTCTGCCCGGTGCCAAGCCTCCAACGGTTCCTGCCGGGGAGGACAAGACGAGCCTTGTGACTGGATCCAATCGTGCGAGCTTTGCCAGCGTCGACGGGCGCGTTATTCGTGGTGGTCCGACTCCCCCGCCACTGATGGCGGGCGATAATCCTGGCGGACTTGGCCAAGTTTCAACGGGCGTGGAGCTCGTTCCCGATGCTGTCGACGAGGCCGTGCCGGTGGTCGAGCGATCCGCATCCATCATTCGGGTCGATAACGGAGCACCCGTTGATGGTCCCGATATCTCCCGACCTTTCCAATCGATAAATCCGAAAGCTGTTGTGGGTTTGCCCTGGAACGAGAATACCCCTGGTGCCGGAAACAATAAGGGGATCAAAGAGAACCCTGGCTTCGGGAACGGACCGAAGACGAATTAGCCGATCAGAACCGCTTAATAAATTAGTATCATGAAAACGACGACACCACTGCTCTTGGCATTGCCAGCAATTCTTGCCTTGGTTAGCCTATCGGTTGGGCAAACCCCAAAGGCTGCCAACAACAACATCGGGGTTTCGGGTGCTTCTGCGGCGGCCGATGGTGGCACGGCCTCGGATTTCCCTCCGAAGAAGTTCGATCCACGGCGCTATGACGCGATCTTTCGGAAGAATCCTTTTATGCAAGAGGTTGTCCCGGTGGCGGAAGAGAAGGCTGAGGATCCTTGGGCGGACGATTTGATCGTGCGGGCTGTTACTCGCATTGGTGGAAACTATGTTGTCCATGTGGAGAACACCAAGCTTGTCGGCGACGAAGACCCAGCGCAGCGCCGCTTGGCCCATCATCGCCTCGTCGAAGGCCAAACTAGTGGAGATTTGCGCATTCAGAGTGTCAAACCACATCGCGATGCCTCTCAAGTAGAGGTTGTGCTCGCCACTGGAAGCGGAGCTTCGGTCAAAACGGCAACGGTGAAGTACAGCGATAAGCAGCTCAAGGCTAAGGCCTCTACCGCAAACAAGAGGCCTACCACTGGGAGGCCGACGACCCGTCGTACGGTGCCGACGACTCGTAAGACGACGCCCACAACGACGAAAGGTTCTACCACACCTGGCAAACGCCGCGTGATTCTTCCTCCTGGCCTCAGGGGCAAATAGAGCCACGTGCTCCTTCCATTCTATCTATCATTTTAATTTATCTGTTCATGTTCACACGTTCTCGTTCACTTACCGTCCCGCTCTTGGGATTGCTCAGCCTATCGATCGGCGCGGGTTCCTTGCTTGCTCAAGACCTGCCAGCGACCATTGATGGCAAGCCTCCAGAGATCCAATATCCTCAGACCCCACTCAAATTCATTTTACAAGACTTTGAGACCGTCAGTGGAAAGATGATTGTTAGGGATATCACGGCGCTCGATATTCCGATCACCATCGAGACCGTGCATGCACCAGCAACGAACGCGGAATGGTTAGATTTCATGGAGCGTTCTCTTCTCTTGAATGGCATAGCGCTGATCCCGACCACGGACAACATTCTCAAAGCAGTCAATTGGCGTGCGGGCAGTACGCCAACTCGGGAGGGTATCGAAACTTATTCCGAAGAGTATGACATCCCCGATGGTGAGGTGGTCATCAACTACATCATGAAGTTGGAGTTCGTCACCACGGATGAAGCCATTCGTATCTTCCAAGAAGTTACTAAGAATACGGCGACACCATATGCGGCCATCACTGCTGTGCCGGACGTGAACATGCTCGTGATTACGGAGAACGCGCTGGTGGTGAGGCAGCTCGTCGAGCTAAAGAACAAGATCGATGTAAAGCCTGCTCAGGTGAAGACTCAGGTCTTCCAGCTTTTGCGTGCAGAGGCATCCGTCGTTTCGGCGGCGATCAATGACATTCTTAGTCAGCAGCAGGAGCAACGCTCCGGTAGCGCTGGTAACCGAACCGGGACCACCCGGCGTACGACTCCTCAGGCGACGAACCGCCCTCCCGGCACTGGCGGTGCTGCTGCAGCCTCCGCCGCGCCAAGTCCTACTGGCGGCCCTGGAACGACGCAGCCGATCGTTGTTTATCCTGATGAACGCACGAACCGGCTCATTGTCATCGGGCGGCCGTTAGACGTCGTATACATCGAGAACCTGATTAAGGAGCTCGATGCCGAAGTTGAAGTGAAGCGCTTCATTAACCGTGCTCTACGTCACGTGTCCGTCCAGTTGGCTCTTCCCGTGCTTGCCGATGCACTGACACCACGTGGTGAGGCAGGGGCTGGTGGTGGAAGCGCCCTCACTTCGAACCTCGGCGGCGGACGGAATACGAACAACCGATCGACGGGCTTTGGCGGGAGCAACGGCAACTCCGGATTCGGCAACACTGGTGGATTCAACTCTCGCGGTGGATCTAGTTTCGGCGGTTCCAACTTCGGAAGTTCTAGTGGCGGCTTTGGGAGCTCCAGCGGCTTCGGAGGAGGTGGCTTCGGAGGAGGTGGCGGTGGTCTCAATGGATTCGGTATCCAAGACTCTGGCCCCATCTCAGTCCCTATCGGAGTCTCTACGCTTCTGATCGCCGATCCTAAAATTAACACAATTATCGCGACGGGGCCACCCGAAGATCTTCTGTTAGTCAATACTATCATTGATGAAATCGATGTCAAACCTCGCCAGGTCTATATTTCTACAATCATTGGCCAAGTGACTCTGGGTGATGATGTGAGCTGGGGTGTCGACCTTCTCCATCGCGTGCAGGAATACGAAGTTGGAGGACGCACCGTGCGCAGTGGCGGGATGCTGCGAGGCGGCGATGGCGCGTTGATTGACGTGAATGATCTCACTGATATTGCAAATTTTCCGACTACGGGCGTCGCAGGGCTTAGTGTTTATGGGCAGATTGGGGATTATGTGAACGCTTACTTACAGGCTCTTGAGACGACGGACCGGTTTGAGATCATTTCTCGGCCGTCGATCTACTTGAGCAACAATCGGCCAGGAACCATTGTTAGTGGTCGTGAAGTGGCCGTTCCCTCATCGACTCAATCCGGGGGGCTAAATACTAGTGGTGTCACCTCGAATATTCAGTATCGCAGAATTGCGTTAGAGTTGAACGTGGTTCCGCTCATCAATTCGAATGAAGAAGTGACGCTACAGATATTCCAGAAGAACGACACCACGAGTGGCTTCACCGACATCAACGGTATCCAAGTCCCAGATGTAAACACTCAGCAACTTCAAACGGAAGTGACCGTGCCTAACAAATCGACCGTCGTGCTCGGTGGTCTTATCACAGAGAGCCGCCAGGACGGAAAAACGGGCCTCCCCCTTCTCGTTCATGTGCCCCTCTTAAAGCATATCTTTGGGAGTCATAATAAGAGCAAGGATCGCCAGGAACTCCTCGTGTTTATTCAACCCCAGATCGTGAATTCTGAAGAAGATCTTGTGGATGCGAACATCGAGCAGACCCAAAACAACCGGGTTACCCGTGGTGCTTTGGAGTTCAACAACCGCCCATCAGACCTTGGAGCGCCCGTAAACCCTGTCAATGAGGCTGATCAGGAACAGACTGAGCCTCGGGAACGCCGAAATTTGTGGCAGCGTTTGACGGGTGGAAATCGGCGCAGATAGAGTGTAACTGCCTAACGGTCAGTTTTTTAGCCCTGAATGGGCCGACGTAACCTATGTGATTTTCTCGTCAATAAGCTGAAAAGATCTTGTTCTCTGGAAGTAAATTCAGATAGATACTCCTTTTTGAAGTAACTTTTCTGACCTCAATCCGTTTTTAAGGCCACAGCAAGTCATCTGAAAAATTCACCAAGATGCTGAAATAAGCATTGATCCTCAACGTTAAATTCAGTAGCCTACCTCCTGTAATCGAACAAAAACCCCAACTAACCCTCGCTTTCGCATTCAACGCTTCGGCGAATTACTAACACAAACCATGAAAAAAACGACACTACTCGCCGGTGCAAGCGCACTGGCCGCAACTCTAGGGTTCTCTTATGGACAGGCCTTCACCACGCCTGTCGGATACCACACGGAAACTGCTGCCGGTGGCGGTGCTTTCACAGTGATCGGTGTGAACTTGGTTGATGCCCCTCTCGTCTCTAGCGCCCTCACTGGTGTTGCTGGTGCCACTTTGACGGACGCCAATGCTCCTGATTTCACCACAATCCTGGCTGAAGGGTCTGATTACTCCATCGAGTTCGCTAACGGCCAGCACTCTCGAATCACGGGAAATACTGCAAACACTGTTACGACTGCTACCGAGCTCGCCCTCGACGCTGATCCTGCAAACAACAGCTACATCATCCGTAAGGTTCGCACTCTTGCTGACTACTTCGGTGCTGATAATAGTGCTGGTTTTTTGTCAGGCAGTGCCACTGAAGCAGACAATATCTGGATTCCTGATGGCGAAGGCTTTAAAAAGGCTTACTACGCGGAGGGTCTTCCTGCATTCTTGGGAATCACTGACGGTTGGCGCCTGGTTTCGACTGCTAATGAAGATCAAGCAGGGTTCGGTATCGACTTTACCAAAGGACTAATTGTCGAGCGTCGTGGTGCAGAAGCTCTGGATCTAACCTTCACCGGACATGTCAAGTTGACACCAACTGATGTCACTGCTGACGCGGGCTTTACTTATCTCAGCCGCGTTTATCCTACGGGTTCTACTCTTGGCAATTCTGGTATTGCTGAAACTGCACTGAGAGGTAGTGCAACCGATGCGACCAACATTTGGATGCCAGACGGAGCAGGCTTCAAGAAGGGCTACTTTGCAGAGGGTCTTCCCGCATTCTTGGGAATCACCGATGGCTGGCGCCTCGTCTCCACTGCCAATGAAGATCAGACGGACTTCCCACTCACGTCTGGTATCATCGTCCAGCGCAACCAAGACCAGTTCGATATTACGCTGACACCACCAGCATTTTACGCCGATCTCTAAGAGAATCAACTTTGGGAGGAAACTCAACTTTTACAGTTGACGTTTCCTCCCTTTCCTTTAACTAATTAAGAAGACAGGCTCAACTCAACCATCTAAGGAAAACAAGGAATGAAATTATCTTTATCAGTTTTAAGTGGTTTAGCTGCTTTAGGGCTTTCGGCTCAGGCGGCGACTATCACGGTAACAAATGTTAACGGGACCACGCCGGCACCGTTAGTAAATTCGGCCCTGTCAGGGGGAGGCCTCGTTAATAGTGGGGTATTCGCAATCGGTACTTTTAGTTCAGATCCTGCGGGAGTTGGTGCTGACGGGATTGGGGCGATCTTCCAGCAGTTTGGTGACGCTTTTGGAACCACCGTGGCTCCAGGTATCTACCAAAACTCAGTAACTTCAACGGTTGGCGGTAGTTCTTTCGCTGATGCGAAGGTTTACACAGTGGTTGGAAATGGAAGCACGATCGCGGCTTCAAGTGCGCTTGCTGTTTGGGATCATGCGTTTAATTTTAAGAGCGAGCCAGATGCAACAGACAATGCCATTCTTGGCGGTTCTGGTGCGGCAGTTCTCGGTAACACAGTTAGCGCCGACCTTGGTGGTGGTGCAGTGTTTGACGGTATTCAGTTGGTCGATAAAATTCCTGAGCCTTCCAGTGCTCTTCTCGGTCTTCTCGGTCTGAGCTTTCTAGCTTTCCGTCGCCGTAAGTAATCAAGCTGAATTAAGGACTCAGTAAGTATTTCAGAGGCTCTGCGAAATTATCGCAGGGCCTCTTTTATCTCTACACTATGCCTGAAGTATCTGTAAAAAAAGGAGAGCCGATCGATCGCGCTCTGAAGAGACTTAAGACTAAACTTGAGTCTGAGGGAATCCTCGATGAGATCCGTCGCCTCCGCTCTTTTGAAACACCACTTCAAAAGACCCGTCGGAAGGCTCGCGCCGCCGCTAAGAAAGGGCGCGTGAAATTTCGCGTGAACCTCAATTCTACTCCTGCTGAGGGTAGCGAGGATACTCCAGCGCCCAAAAAGGCCTAGCGCTCGTTTTCGAGTCTAGTCTTAACAATTTTAGGAGCCCCACTGACACCAGTCGTCCGTGGGGCTCTTTGCGTTCCGCCATCCGGTGGGGGAAAATGCATTCAGCACAATCGAGAACCATAGCAACGCCACTGAAAACCAAGATCGTATCGACGATCACAAAAGCGGACACGACCGAATTCGAGAAGAAATCCGAGGCGTCATGACTTGGTAACTAGAGTTTGGGGGGATTGCGACCAATCATCGGATACTGCTCCATTTCAAAAACGGTACCCGTAGTTGGACCGACCTCCGAACTTATGAAAAGGAGGACGGCAGCGGCAAGCTCATCCGGGAAGAGAATGCGGCCCGCAGGGGCGAAGTTCTTCGGAAGGTGGGCGGGCCAATCTTCGACCATGCCTTGTTCCCGTTTACGGGACTGTTCGCTCTCCGTGAGGACCCAACCAGGGTTGACCTGATTGACCCGAACGCCTCCTTCGCGCATAAGTGTATCACCAAGATTTCGGGTCATGGTCATGAGCGCGCCTTTGGACATGCTGTAGGGCAATAGGTTTTCTTCGCCGCAGTGCGCATTGACTGAGCCAATGTTGAGGATGTTTCCCCCGGATTTCTTGAGATAAGGATACGCGGCCTGGGTGAGAAAAAGCGGTGCGCGTGCGTTGACGGCCATGACACGATCAAATGCCGCTACCTCGCAGTCTTCCAGACGGCCCGTGACCACCATACCAGCATTGTTAACCAATACATCTAGTTTACCGAAAGCAGCGATAGCAGCGCCAACAGTACGTTGAGCGGCGAGAGGATCGGCCAAGTCATCAATATGGAGCGCAGTCCGATCTTGGCCCAACTCCTTGCAAACGGATTCGCCTTCAGTTCGCTCGAGGCCGTGGACGAGAACCCTGGCCCCCTCCGCGATGGCCCGCTTGGCAATGGCTTTGCCGATGCCCATCGTGCTGCCCGTGACGATGATGGCCTTATCTTGAAGCTTCATGGCGTGAGCACGGATTTCACGACATCGCCGTGGTGCATCTTAGTGAAGGCGGTTTCCCAATCTTCCAGTGACCACTGACCACCAATGATGGGAGTGACGTCCAACTGATTGGATGCGAGCATGGCAAGGATTCGTTCCCAAATGGACCAGTGATGGCTGAAACTGCCTTGAAGGGTGACGTTTTTCTGAACAATGGGATCAATGTTAAAGTCCAACGGCTTTGGGCCCCAGCCTACCTTGGTAATCCACCCTGCGGGGCGTACGGCTTCGATTGCGAGTTTGAGCGTCGCTGAAACGCCGGCCGCATCGATCACCACATCCGCTCCCAGTCCGTCCCGAACTCGAGCCCACGGTAAAGCATCGCCGATGATGGTATGGCACCCATACTGCTCGGCGATCTTGAGTCTGCCCACGTCTTGGGGAAGGCCTGCGATGGCGACTTCGGCTCCTGCCTGGCGAGCAAGCGCCGCGCAGAGGATGCCGATCGTGCCGGGGCCAAGAACGAGGACGCGGTCGCCTGGATCGATCCGCGAATTCTTGATCGTGGCATTGTAGGCCACGCAGCACGGTTCTGTGAGCGCTGCTTTCTCGAACGCTAAGCCCTCAGGAACAGCGTGGAGGCAACGGGCAGGGACACGAACATATCGTGTCATGGCACCGTTGACACCATAGCCAAAGCCTTTGCGTGACGTGTCAAGATTGTAGAGACCACGACGAGTCATAGGATTGTCGGGATCAATGACCGCGGCCGTCTCACTAACGACACGATCTCCTTCCCTCCAAGAAAGGACGTTTTTACCGACTGCAGTGATGATTCCGGCGAACTCGTGGCCTAACACCACGGGATAGTTCACAGGCCAACTGTGCTGGGATGTCCATTGATGAAGATCACTGCCACAGACGCCAACGGCAGCGACTTGAAGAAGGACATCGTCAGCTCCGATATCGGGTTCCTCGATCTCGCGGATCTCGACGCTGTGTGGTTCTTCGGCAAAATTGACTACGGCTGGATGTGTCATGGCTTTAAATTGACTGGGCGTGGACTTGATCGCAAATGAGCTTCAGTGAACCTTCAAGGTTGCCGTCGGCCGTTTTGAACGCATCGGCGTCAATAGTCAATGGGGCTCCCAAAACAACCAGGGGGGCACCGTAGGCCGGACACTGGATAGCCTGTTCGATAGAAAGGCCACCCACGGCCTGAACGGGAATGGAAACTGCATCAACGACCGCACGGAGGTCATCTAATGGGCTTGGCATGCGTTCTCCTTGTGCTGCGATGCCACGGCGTTCGTCGTAGCCAATGTGATGGACGATGTAGTCGCAACCGAGATCCTCCAGCCACTTGGCGCCGTCGACCATGTTGGGGCAGGCTAGATTGTCGCCCATGACTTCAGCTCCGAAGTCGTTGCCGGCCTGCACAACGCATTTGACCGTCTCTTCATGGGCTCTTGCCATGACAACGACCTGTGTGGCCCCAGCCTTGGCCATCATTTCTGCTTCTAGGTAACCTCCATCCATCGTTTTGAGATCAGCTACGATTGGTGTGGTGGGAAATTTTTCACGCAGCGCACGCACCCCGTGCAGGCCTTCGGCAAGAAGGAGTGGTGTGCCTGCCTCAAGCCAATCGACGCCTGCGCGCAGTGCCATCTCGGCGGTCTCAAGCGCTTCGTCGATGTTGGTTAGATCGAGGGATATTTGGACGATGGGTTTCATTGGAGTAGAGATAGCCTGTTGTGCTTCAGGTTTTAAGTTCTAAGTTCTAGTTTTCGTGGAACGGCTACACATTGTGGGGCAAGGCATCGCGGGCACGGCGTTGGCGTGGCAATGTCGCCAGCGAGAGGTGCCATTTCGTATCTATGATGAACCGAGGGCCTCGACGGCTTCCAAGGTTGCCGCAGGTTTGGTCACGCCGATTGCTGGTCAGCGACTGACACTGACTCAAGGATGGAGTTTCCTAACGGAAATGGAGTCGTTTTATCGTAATGTCAGTTCGTTGCTGGGGACCACGTTTTATCATCGATATGAAACCGTACGCTTCCTCGCGAATGACGTGGAAGCCACGCGATGGCAGAAACGCATCGGTGATCCGGTTTTTGAGGAAGAGTTGCTGCCTGGTGCTCCCAGTTTGGCGAATGAAGTCTTTCACACGCCTGCCTTTGGTACCTTTCGGATGAAACGAGCCGGGTTTCTAAGGGTGAATGCTTGGTTGGAAGCTTCTCGCGGATGGTTTCGGAAGGAAGGGGGGTACGAAGAGGCGCGCATCGATATTGAGGAATGCGATCCCGGCGTGGGAACCTGGGTATTTGCCAATGGGCCGTGGATGCTGGGCTTGTCCTCGTTCGATTGGTTGCCCATGCGATTCGCGCATGGAGATATCCTGACATTGTCCATACCTGATTTGGCGGACGACAGAAGGATCTTGAGTAGCTCGGCATGGCTCTTGCCATTGGGTGATGGGCTTTGGCGGGCTGGATCAACCTATGAGGCGGTTGGACATCCTGAGACCCTCCCTAGTGCGAACGGCCGAGCCTCGGTTGACGCAAACGTTCAGAAGATCCTCAGATGTCCCTACGATGTGGTAGATCACGCGGCGGCCGTTCGTCCGGTGACACTCACGCGTTTTCCTACCATGGGGCGTCATCCTGGAAAGCCCCACTTGGCATGGTTTGGCGGGTTCAGCTCGAAAGGCGTGCTCACCGCGCCGACCTATGCGCGGAGATTTCTTGATCATTTGCTAGATGGTGAGGCGTTGCCGAGTGAAGTAGCGGAGCGCTAACGAAGAAGGCCGCTGAGGATATGATCCCCAGCGGCCTCCGATGTAGTCGTTCTGAGATGGCCTGTCTATGGGCTGACACGCAGTCGATAGAAGCCTTTCTCGAAGTCAGGCACGGCCTGCGCGCTGCTGACCGCACGTCCCGTCGCTTCTGGGCCAAAGGTGGTCATCGCGGACCACACTCCCGTCATCGTGGCTGAACGTTCCAAAGCATACACACGATCGGGAGCGAGTGTGAAGGAGAAGCTCACTTCAGTATTGCTCACGGGCGTGACTGTAAGCGACAGAAAGTCATCGTCGTCATTCGGATCGGTGTTGGCGTAGTATTCCTCTAGGGCTGTCCAGCCATCACCGTCACTATCTGTTGACGCGTCGTCTGCATCTGCTGGGTCGAGTCCGAATTGGGTCTCCCAGGCGTCAGCGATGCCGTCGCCGTCTGCATCGCCGGGCTGAGGCTCGCCACCGCCGCCACCAAGATTCACTTCACCTGGAGAACCGCCTTCTGCGCTGGCTTTCCAGTTGATCGGTGAGTTGATCGGCTCGCTGGCACTGACGAGTTCGATGGAAGAGCCACGGCCGTCTGCTTCGGAAGGCCAATCACCACCATCGTTGTAGGTGATGGAGAAGATTAGGCGCTCTTGCGCATCGACCAAAGTCAGGGTTTCACCGCCGTTGGCTAGCTGCCCACCGTAGGATCCCGCTGCCATGTTGATGTCCGCACCATACTCTGCTTTGAAGGCGTCATTGTCTTTCGCCACGATGATGGTCTTTCCAGCGCCTAGCTGCACTTCTCCAAAGGTATAGTCGATGCCATTGGTGAAATGGGCTCCTGCCAAGTCGAGGGATAACGTGCCGATATTGTGGATCTCAAGATACTCGAGATCCTGACCACCAGTTGGGTTATACATGATTTCCGTCAGACGAAGGTCTTTCTGAAGAGAAGACACCGTTCCAGGATCGACCAAGAGGACGTAGTCAAAGGCCACGCGAACATTGTGTGGAGCGTCAGTAGCGATGTAAGGGCCGCCGTGGACGGCTTCAGCGCCTGCTGCGAGCGTCTGCATGTGGAGAGGAAGCCAGACCTTATCTTTACGGTATTCGAAATGCAGCTGATCACCTGCGCGACGTAAACGAACGGTGGCGTCATTCTCATCCCAAGAAATCATCTCGAGGATGGAGACTGCGCCACTTGTGTCGATCTCGACAGCTACCAACTCGGTTCCGTTGAACATCCCGACAGCATAGTGCGACGATCCTCCGTCAGCAGTGGTTTCAGCCAGGATACCAGTTTGGAAGCTCCCAAGCTGCAAGCTTTCAAGCTGCAATTTGCCATGGAGAGACCAATCCGTGGAGATTGGTAATGGACGTTGCATCCAGGGGAACTTCGGATTGCTTGCGGTGAGTGGCTTGGCCTCGTCACTCTGAATATTCATCGTGAGGTGGCCACCCCGGTCATTCAACGTGTAGGAACCCGGCTGGAAACTTGGTGTACTCAGCGGTGCGTTGGAAGAGGTCCAATAGCTCTCCACACCGTTGTTGAATCCACTGACCCCGCCCGCTCCATAGACGGCGGCTTCGCGTTCCACGGTGGTGGCATTGCCAGCAGCATCTGTCGCGGTGAGTGAAAACATGTAGAGGCCGGGCTGATTGAAGCTAGCGTCTGCCAAGTATGGCGCACCGGGTCGTGGCGATATCGCATAGGCATCGCCGGCGGGCCCTTGCCAACCGAAGCTCAACATCTCGCCTTCAGGATCAACGCTGTCGGAAGCGTCCAATGTAAGCAATTCGCTGACGCCTACATTGAGCGAGCCAGGACTGGAGTCTACATCGACGATTGGATTACCTGGCGAAGTCTTCGTCACGTTGATCTCGTCCGCGCGAGGACTGAAGAGACTGCCCAGTTCTTTGCCGGCACGATCAGTGGCGCGGATAGCTAGAGAATTCTCACCTTCAGCCAACACAATGCCGGAGAGGCGCCAGCCTATTTCGCTGAGCCACTTGAGCTTAGGCTCTGGATAGTGCTCTGGGTAATCTTTCAGGATCACATTGTAGACATCCGCACCAGCCGTCCCTTCCAAGGTTAGGTAGTCTTCGGCCATGCTGAAGTCATCGCCACCTTCCGTGGTGATGGCGAACGCAGCTCCCGTGTTCTCACTGCCAATCTCGCTGCGCGTTCTATTCTTCCTGCCAGAGAACCACGTCTTGTACTTACCATCTCTCATTGAATACTCATCTGAAGATTCTTCCTCTGCCACAAAGAAGGCCTCCATTCGCTTCGAGTCATTGGTGTATTCTTCGAGCATCTCATTCAGGTAGTAGTTGTAGAGGCGTCGGACATAGGGTTTCACATGCCAATTGCGGAAGGCGGCAGGATTTCCTGCACCGTTGAGGAAAGCTTCGCCCGTACCCTGGAACGCGAGATCACTGTCCCAGTGAATAAACTGCAACTTACCATCCGTACTCCGACGATACATGAACCCATTCTTACCGCGGCGGATCGAGAATGTATCCCAGTCACCGATGTAACCACGGACAGCCATGTTGATCGCCATTTGCTCGGTATGGATCATGCGCTCTGCCTGCGCTTGGGTGAAATCCCCATCAGTGGTCATTTTGAATAGACTCATGATAGGATCGAAGTCATATTCCGCTTCGCGAGAGCGCAACATCCACTCCGAGTGGTAACGGCCACCTCGGTCGCCGTTTGGTGATTTGTGAGTCCACTCTGCATTGCGGCTTGGTTTTGAACTAAAGTTGTCAGGGAAGGTCCATTCATCATCGATTCGGAACATCTGTCCCTGGCTACCGTCTTTCCAGTGGCGGTCCATGAATCCATTATCGGAAGGAGCTTCCACTTCAGCACGTACGGCAGGGTTTCCGGCGTTGATGATGACTTGAATGAACTCGGTGTCACTGGCCGGATGCCCCAGCAAATACATCCAATACTGTGTCATCTTATCGTTATGCTGGCGATCACCAGACGTTGGGTCTTGGTCCCAGGTGGACTTGACTCGTCCACGGAACGTTTTTGAACGTGGAGTTTTATACTTTCCTTTGAGCCCAAGGTTAGGACGTTCGCCCTCATGCCACGGACTTCCGGCGCTGCGAGCTTCGCAGTTGTAGATGATGTGTTCCTCATCCATGATTACTGTGCAGGGCTTGTAGTGGTTCGAAACGAATGGATACTTGTAGTCGAACTTGGCCTGAGGCCGGTCGCCAAACTGGTCAAGATAGTACTCTGACATGACGACGCGCTGGACGCGCAAGTCGGACTCTAGGCGGTTATTGTCGACGACGTAGATAGCAGGCCGATCGATGCCATATTTGGGCAGGTTGTAGAAGGCGTCGTTTTCGTCTATAACATTCACATAAAAAACAACAACGTTGCCATCTTCTTTCAGATCTGTGATCTGTGCGCTGTAGATCCCGTCACCGGCTACGGCATCACCACCAGTGCCTGAATCATTCATGGGCGTTTGTTTCCATTGATTGAAGAGAGACTCTGCGTTACCGCCGGAACGGTCTTTCGTGTAGCGGACCTGTACAGTCTTGAGAGGTGTCACTGACGAAACGCGCGCCGTGATGGTCACATTCTGAGAGTCGTCTGGTACCGCTGGGCTATGCAGAAGGTCATCTGCTTGAGGTGCGGTGCTATTGCTTGCCGCCGTGTTCGGTGCGCCTGGAGTACCAATATCCTCGGGCACATCGATAAGGAACTCGTGAGACCAGCCATGATCTACAGTCTGAGCAATGAGTCGTGACTTTCCGTACAACCAGCGTGCTTTGAAGGTCAGCTCAAGATCAGTTGAATTTCCTAAATCCTCGATATCGATCTCTACGCGGTTAGCTCTGTTGTCTCCGCGGCCATCGGAAATGAGGTGCAACTGATTGCCGTCAACATAGCTCTGAGCATGGGTGCCCTGAATGTACCAACCGTCACTGCTGCTGCCGCTGTTAGATTGCTTATCGACGTTCTCGATGATGTTCGCGGCATTGGGATTGAAGAGGCTC
>JAACDM010000231.1 GCA_009936795.1 Verrucomicrobiaceae bacterium
AGCCAGAACGGATCATGAGCTATTTTAAAGGGCGACATATCGCATACGCCGGACAAGACTCTTGTATTTAAGGGCCGCATTAATAAGTCTGAGTAGCCGAGGTCATCGGCCAGGATAAGCACAATGTTGGGGGGGCTGCTGGGCAGCGCAGACAACAGGAAGGGCCAGCCCCACGGCTGCAGCGATGAGTACAATCCGGCGGCGTATCGCGGATAATTCCACGATTAATATAATCACTCAAAGGCATTCGAGCCGTTGGTCTCGATCTTTAGCAGTTCTGCGAATCTATAAGTTCTCTCTTTTGAGATACTCCCACTTGAGTTCCGAGGGAGGGTGCCACGCTGCCATTTGGTCTAACAACGTTGCAGGATCTTCATGGTCTAGCAGGCGATCCCGATCATCTTTCCGAAGTAAACCGTCGGTGTGCATTCGATCTGCAAACTCAATAAGACCATTGTAGTAGCCTTTCACATTGAGCACGCCACATGGGCAGTTGTGCAATCCTAACTGTCTCCACGCGAGCACTTCGCCCAACTCTTCCAATGTCCCAAAGCCGCCAGGCAAAGCGATGAATCCCTCGGCAAGGTCGATCATCTTCTGTTTCCGTTCATGCATGGTTTCCACGACGATGAGTTCGGTGAGCTGCTTGTGACCGAGTTCGTGCTCATCAAGAAATCTTGGTATGACCCCAATGGCATTACCACCGGCATCCATCGTCGCATCGGCAATGGCGCCCATGAGTCCAACGCTACCTCCGCCGTAGACTAACGTGATCTTTCGATCTCCCATGAGGCGGCCAAGCTTCCTAGCGTGCTCCAGGTGTACGGAGTCGTGCCCTTTGCTGGCACCACAATAGACGGCGAGGCTATTCATGAAGGATTATCGTAGAGGGGTAGGGGAAAGTCGGGTTCAGGCGTCCGGGTTTTTAGGTAAGCGTTTTCAAGTTTAGCCACGATGTCAGGATGGTTTTTCGCAACGTCTTCAGACTCTGATAAATCATTCTCCATGTCGTAGAGCTCCCAGGCGGATGGCTTCTTGGAGCGGACGCCTTGACGCACTGCTTTCCAGCGTCCGTCGCGGATGGCAATCTGTCCACGGTAACCTGCGAATTCCCAGAGCATCGGGTCAGGGCGTTTGGTCTGTTCGCCTTTCTGCAGAGATTCTGTGAGGTCGATCCCGTCGAGCTGGAGGTCTTCTGGGAGCTTGGCCTTTGCCGCGTTGGCCAACGTGGGAAACCAATCTGGAAAGTAGGTTGGAAGTGCATTGGTCGATCCCGGAGCGACCTTGCCGGGCCATTTGACCACGCAGGGTATGCGGATGCCGCCTTCATAGACGCTTCCTTTCCAGCCTCTAAGGCCTGAAGTGGAGTTGAAGAATGGCGGATCTGCTCCGCCGATGTGAAAGGCTGGATCTCGGCCAGGATGAGTTGAACCGTTGTCTGAGGTGAAGACGATCATCGTATTCTCTGTCAGGCCAAGTTGGTCGAGGCGCTCTAGCACCTGGCCGATGTTCTCGTCCATATCAGAGATCATGGAGGCATAGCCAGCACGAGGTCGTGGGTGAGGAAGGTAACCATTCTGTCCTCGGTAAGAGCCTTTCTCTTTGTCCCATTCTTCGGGATACTTATCGAGCCAATCTTGGGGAGGCTGCATGGCGACATGGGGTTCGACAAAGGGTAGGTAAAGGAAGAATGGCGACTTCTGGTGTTCGTCGAGAAATTTCAGGGCTTCTGTTAGGATGAGATCTGGCGCGTAGTTTTTCATCCGGTAGGTATCGGCCGTCACGTCTCCCTTGGGCTGGCGCTGATGACCTGGAACAAGGCCTGGATTGATGACGACTTCGCGTTCGTTCGAATCGAGGAAGTGCGGGTAGTAGGTATGGGCATTACGCTGACAGTTGTAACCGTAGAAGCGGTCGAAGCCCTGCTTGATGGGAGACCCCGTAGTGTTTGATGGTCCAAGGCCCCATTTGCCGAAGGCGCCTGTCTTGTAGCCTGCCTCTTTGAGAACCTCTGCCAAAGTGACCGCTTCAGGAGTCAGTGGCCACTGCCCTGGAAAGACCCTGCCGTTACCCGAATCTCGATTGCCCCGCACTTCAGCGTGGGCAAGGTGTTTGCCCGTGAGGAGAACGCAGCGCGCAGGCGCACAGACTGGAGCACCTGTGTAGTGCTGAGTGAAGCGCATGCCTTCTGCCGCTAACCGGTCAATGTTTGGTGTTTGAATCTTCTCCTGTCCATAGCAGCCTACCTCGCCGTAGCCGAGATCATCTGCCAGAATGAACACGACGTTTGTGGGTGTTTGAGCTGGCGCAATGCTAGTCATTGCGAAGAGGAAGAGTAGATAGGGTCTCATGATCAAGGGCGTCATTCTTAGCGTTCAATAGCACTTGGGGCAATGGGATTTCCCATTGCTAAGGATAGTTCGGCCATTAGGATTAGCTATGCGAGTGGTTATCGCGATCTCACTTCTCTTTATTTGGCTGTCAGAAGCGTTCGCTGCTGACGAAAGGGGACCTGGGCACGGAAACCATCAGATTCATGAAGTGGTTTTTGAACCAACGAAAGGTCGCTTCTATCGATTTGTCGCGACCTCAGAGAGTTCTGGGCGTGATGGGGAGATAAGCGTTGCTGATTTTCAGCTGCTGGGTGCGGCTGATGGTGGTCCAGTGAACAGAGAAGCGTGGCAGATTCGTGATTACAGTGGTAGAGGGCTACCTGCTGTAGCGGCTATTGATGAATCTCTCGAGAGCGTCTGGGTATCCAAGGTGGAACCACCTCATTACCTGGAGTTTGATCTCGGGAGAGTAGTGAATATGTCAGGCTTCCGCTATCTTCCAGGCAAGAACTTTGGTGCGGCCCAAGATTATGCGGTCTATGTCAGTGCTGATGGTTCAGCTTGGGGTGATCCGATCATGCGAGGCCAATTGGTGCCGCGCGCGGATGGCGCGGACGAGGCTACATCGGCTGGTGCTCCTGCACCAATCGCTTTGGTGAAGCAGGAGTTCACTCCGGAAGGCATGGTCTATGGTCCGGTGGCGATCGATGTCGATACTAGAAATCGCGTCTATGTTGCAGAGACCTACCGTTACAATGGTCGGGGGGTGATCGATAATCGCGGGAAGAAACGCCGCGAGGAGGATGACTTGAAGACGAATCGGCTGAATGATCGTCGCGCAAATCAGGATGCTTGGCTCGCCGACGGTGAGCTGGGTCTGCAGGATGCTGATTTCTTTACTAAATACTCGGAGAAAGTGAGCCTCTTCGAGGACGTGGATGGCGACGGGTATGCGGATAGACGCAAGGTCGTGGCAGACGAATTCAACAATGTGCTGGATGGTGCTGCCGCTGGTGTTTTGGTGAGGGGCGATGATCTCTACTTTGCGAATATTCCGTCTATTTGGAAACTCTCAGATACCAATGATGATGATGTGAGTGATCGCCGGGAGGAGCTATCTCGTGGTTACGGGGTGAGAACCGGTTGGTATGGTCACGATCTTCATGGGCTCACCTGGGGACCTGACGGTCGACTCTATTTTTCGATCGCGGATCGTGGGTTCGATGTGAAGTCTCAAGAAGGTAAGGTGTTTCATGGGCCGAATACGGGAGCCGTGTTTCGGTGTTGGGATGATGGAAGTCAGTTAGAGCTGGTAGCGCAAGGTCTGCGAAACCCGCAGGAGCTGGCCTTTGATGAGCTTGGTTACCTCTTCACTGGAGATAACAACTGCGATGCGGGCGATCGTGCTCGTTTGGTCTATGTTGTCGAGGGAGGTGACTCCGGCTGGCGTGTTTCTGTGCAGAGTTTAGCCGATCGCGGCCCCTGGAAGAGCGGAGCCATGTGGGAGATGCCCCGCGAGGAGGAAGCGCTTCAGCCTGCCTGGATGTTGCCCCCCGTTGCGCACATCAATAGTGGCCCCTCTGGGTTGGCTCATTATCCGGGCGTCGGATTGCCTGAGGCGTTTGGTGACTACTTCTTCCTATGTGATTACCGAGGAGGAAGGGGAAGTTTGCAGGCTTTCCGAGTGGAGATGGCAGGTGCGAGCTTCGTGATGCGAGGTCACCACACCTTCCATGATGGGCCTGCTGTGTCTGATGTGTGCTTTGGGTATGATGGCAGGATCTATCTTTCTGAGTGGGGGCCTGGTTGGGGCATCAGCCCAGAGGCCAAGATATACACATTGGCTCATACGGCATCTCAAGAGACCGAGGTAGTTGGAGAAGTTCAATCGTGGTTTCATAGAGGACTTGACCGCTTCTCGTCGAGTCGTCTTGCCGAACTGCTTAGTCATCGAGATCAACGTGTTCGGTATGAAGCCCAGCGGCTTTTGGTGGATCGAGAGGAAGTGGATACCTTTGAGAGGGTGCTCGCGAGGTCGACGATTCGATTGGCACGCTTGCACGCTGTGTGGGGCGTAGGTCAGTTGGCTCGTAAGAATCCGGTTTCGATACAAGTCCTGATTCCACATCTGAAGGACCCAGATCCCGAAGTGCTGAGCCGGCTTATACGAGTAGGTGCAGAGCATGGTCTGCAAGAGGCTGGCGACACAGCCCTGGAAGCCTTAGGCGCTGTGAATCACCCTCGCTTACGATTTCATGCAGCCTACGCGGTGGGCAGGCTCCGACCTGAAGGCGCCTTAGAAAGTCTCATTCAGTTTGTGAATTCGAACCATGATCTTGATCTTTATTTACGTCATGCCGCTGTGATGGGTTTGGTTGCTTTGCAAGAGGATGATTCTCTACTTGGTCAAGCACTTGCCTCGCAGTCGGAAGCACTGCGGTTGGCCACTGTTTTGGTGTTACGTCGTCGTGATGATAGTCGCGTTGTTGAGTTCTTGTCAGATGCGTCGGCCTCAGTGGCGACTGAGGCGGCTCGCGCCATTTATGATCGTGAGATCAGCAGAGGAATGACGTCTCTAGCGTCAGCATTGGTTGCTGATCAAATGATCCCTGAACCCTTCTTGCGTCGTGCACTTCATGCTAACTTTCAGTTGGGCAAGGAACCGGAAGCCGAGCGATTGTGCCAATTCGCGTTGGCTGAGAATCAGCCGAGTGAATTCAGAGCGAAAGCATTGGATTTGCTGCTGAACTGGGACACGCCGCCGAATCGTGAGGGGGTCTGGGGTAGGTGGCGGCCTGTTGTTCGGGCATCAGGTAATCTGGCAAAGTTGCCTGTCCGGAGACACCTACAGAAGTTGCTAGAGCTTGACAATCCAGAACTTCAAATGCTGGCGCAGCGCCTGGATGCTCTCTATGGCGCCGAGAAAACTCCTCGGGAACTGGCTGCATTGGTGATGAATGATAGTGCGGTTGAATCTCTTCGAGTAGAGGCCTTACTTGCACTGGAAAGCAGTCAAGAAGCTCAGCGTGAGCTGTATGAAGAGACCTGCCCAAAGGCTATGGCGGTTTCCCATTCTGCCGTTTTGAGGGCGGCTGCCGTTTTATCGTGGGCGCGGGTGAAAGGAGATGAGGCGGCACCCATTGTCCGCAGTGTGATTCGAGAAGGAAAGACGGCACTTGAGAAGCAAGGAGCCGTGAGGGCGACAACAGCCCTGGATGTAGCGACCCAAAGAGAATTTATTCGTGAGTGGATGGTTGCCCTTGAAGCTGGTAAACTGGATCCTGAGATTCAGTTAGATGTTTTTGAAAGCACCGAGACGAGCAAGGAGCCTGCACTGGCGGAAAAGGCAAAGGACTACCGAGAAAAGGTAGGGATGGCAGGCATTCAGAAGCTCTCGTTGTATGGCGGAAGCGTTGAAGCGGGCCGGATCATTTACGAAACGAACCTCGCTGCTCAGTGCATGCGTTGCCACGCATTGCTAGGAAAGGGGGGCGATGTTGGACCGGCTCTCGATGGTGTGGCAAGAAGGCGGAAGCCAGAAGAATTGCTGAGGTCGGTGGTAGACCCTCAAGCTGATATCGCCCCGGGTTACGGAGTGCAGACGGTCACCTTGAAGAGTGGTGACTATGTCGCCGGAACCGTGGTGTCTGAAAATGAAGTAAGCGTCACGATTCGCGAGAATGGACAGTTACGTCTGTTGTCTCGCAATGATATCTCTGAGAGATCTCAAGTGGTCAGTGGGATGCCGCCAGCTGGCTTGGTCTTGCAGCCGCGAGAGCTGCGAGATTTGTTAGCGTTTCTGCAGTCGCTTGAATAGTCTAGGCCAAGATCTTGTCTACGACATGGCCATGTACATCTGTCAGGCGAAAGTCACGGCCTTGGTGGCGGTAAGTCAAGCGCTCGTGATCGACGCCCAGACAATGCAGGATGGTGGCGTTGAGATCGTGAATGTGTAGGGGATCTTTGGTGACGTTGTAACTGAAGTCGTCTGTTTCCCCATAACTGATGCCGGGTTTGATGCCGCCGCCGGCCATCCATTTGGTGTAGCAGCGCGGGTGGTGATCGCGGCCATAGGTGTCCTGGGTGAGCTTACCCTGGCAATAGACGGTGCGTCCGAACTCCCCGCCCCAGATGACAAGGGTGTCGTCGAGCATGCCACGCTGTTTGAGATCGTTGACCAAGGCCGCGCAGGGTTGGTCAATGATGCCGCATTGGCGTCGGATGTCGTTAGGCAAGTTTCCATGTTGGTCCCACTGACGAATGAAGACTTGAGTGAAACGGACGCCTCGCTCGGCAAGGCGACGGGCTAAGAGGCAGTTGGCTGCAAACGTGCCGGGTGTTTTGACATCGGAGCCATAGCTTTCGAGGACGGAATCGGGCTCTCCCGAGATGTCGGTCAATTCTGGTACCGATGTCTGCATCCGATACGCCATTTCGTACTGGGCGATTCGCGCTTGGATCTCTGGATCACCAACGTCCTGATACCGCTGATGATTGAGTTTGGCCAATTCATCAAGCATACGACGTCGCATGCTTTCGCTCATACCGTCTGGATTCGACAAATATAGTACGGGGTCTCCGTTAGAGCGGAGGCTCACTCCCTGGTGCTTAGTCGAGAGGAATCCAGCTCCCCATAGGCGAGCGTAAAGTGCCTGACCTCCGAAGCCTCCGTTGACCGTGGAGTGCAGCACGACGAAGGCAGGCAGGTTTGCATTCATGCTTCCGAGACCGTAGGAAACCCACGCTCCGGCACTAGGTCGTCCGGGAAGCTGGCTGCCTGTTTGAATGTAAGTGATGGCAGGATCGTGATTGATCGCTTCGGTGTTGACCGATTTGAGCAAGGCGATGTCGTCGACGATCTTTGCGGTGTGGGGGAGAAGTTCGCTCACCCACGTGCCATTCTTACCGTGGCGATTAAACTTGAAGGTTGAGGGCGCGATGGGAAAACGCGTCTGCCCGGATGTCATCGTCGTGATACGCTGGCCATTGCGCACAGAATCGGGTAGGTCCTTGTCGAACCAAGGTTCAAGCTGCGGTTTGTAATCCCACATGTCGAGCTGCGACGGTGCTCCAGACATGAACAGATAGATGACGCGCTTCGCTTTGGGGGCGAACTTCTTATAACGCTCCAGGTCTTGGGCTCCAAGTTCTTCTGTAGAAGGAGCGGTGGCACCGAAGAGGTTGGGATTGAGGAGGGAAGCAAGGGCTGCGGTGCCGATGCCTCCGGCGGCACGGCCGAAGAAATGACGTCGGGTTTCGACAAGTTGGGCTTCGCGTAGAGGATTCATGGGATTGTTAGGAAGGGGTTGCTCAGCCTTTGGTAACCGTTTCGCTCAGATTAAACACGAGGTGGGTGATCATTGACCATGCGGCGTGCTCGGTGACCTCAAGTTGTTCGTCGCGAGGCGATTCACCTGCCGCGAGAAACTTCTTGGCCTCTTCTGGGTGGGCTTTGAAGTCCTTGAGGTGTTCTTGTAAGAGGCTGCGGACCGTGGCTCGTTCGTTGTCGGTTGGCCTACGGGAAAGAATGGCGCGGTAAGCGAAAGCGATGCGTTCATCGGCGGTCTGTCCTCCTTCTTTCATCACACGCTCGGCAAACTTGCGGGCGGCCTCAATGAACTGAACATCGTTCATGAGGACGAGCGCTTGCAACGGCGTGTTCGTCCGGGCGCGGCTGACCTGGCAGGTCTCGCGATCAGGTGCATCGAAGGTTGTCATGGCCGGTGGGGGACTTGTACGCTTCCAGAACGTGTACATACTTCTCCGATAGAGTTTGTCGCCTTTGTCTTGCACAAAAGCTTGGGTATTGCTGCCACCAAAAGCTACTGGTTTCCATAATCCTGCAGGCTGGTAAGGTTTCACACTGCTTCCGCCGGTCTTCTCGACCAGTAGACCACTTACCGCTAATGCTTGGTCCCGAATGATTTCGGCATCGAGCCGGAAACGAGGGCCACGGGCTAACAAGCGATTCTCTGGATCGATCTCCAACTTCTCCGGCGTTACTCGTGATGATTGCCTATATGTAGAGGACATCGCTAGCATTTTGAAAAAGCCCTTCACATTCCACCCGGATTCGATGAACTCGAGGGCGAGCCAATCGAGCAGCTCCGGATGAGAGGGATGTTCTCCTTGCACGCCAAAGTCGCCGGCCGTCTTGACGAGGCCGGTACCGAACAGTTGTTGCCAGTAGCGATTCACCGTGACGCGTGCGGTGAGGGGGTGGTTCGGAGCGACGAGCCACTGAGCCAGCCCGAGTCGATTTTTAGGTGCGCCTTCCACTGGAGGAGCAATCCATTCTGGGACGCGGGACTCAACTTTGTCTCGCTTCAACGTGTACTCACCACGCTCGAGAATGTGTGCTTGCCGAGGTTCCTTGCGCTCTTCCATGACGAGCGTGGCTGGAATGGCCTTGTTTAGCGTTTCAAGACTGCTCTTGAGTTTCCCTTCACGCTTGAGAGTATCGTCGAAGGCGGGTTTGGTCTTCGGATTGATGTGTTTTAGGTAATACTCGGTGAGCTTACTAGTTTGACCGTCTTTGCGCTCATCATGCTTGGTGTCCAAGATCTTCTGTATTTCCTTAGGGAGGGTGGGGACTTTGGTCTTTGCACGGTACTGCTGCCAGAGTGCGAAGGAGGCCAACTGATCTTCGGGAAGAGGTGCGATGGTGACGATGCCAGCCTTGTCCCAATAGGCGGTGCCACCGAACTGGGTGAAGGCGAGCCCATTGACTTTGGCTCCTGGTTTTAAACCGATTGCGTCGGCAGCTACTTCGAGCCGGATCCATTCTCCAGTCTTAGGCACGCGCCCCATCTTCAAATTGCTCGCATTGTTGCGTCCGTTGCCGTGTCCGCGATCTGCGCCCCAATAAGCGCGGTGTTCCCACGAGCCATCGTTGAACTGAAGCTGAATCGTCTTGGGACGGTTGTTGGGATCGAGAAAGACGTAGGTGTAGAGTTTATCACCCTGACTGATCTCCAGAGGCTCCTTTGCTCCCGTGAAGAAATGCTGGCTGAGGCTTTCAGATGCTGTTCGCACAAAGGCTTTGCGCCCGGCGTGGTTCACCGACTTCCAGGAATCTATGCCTTCATTGCCATCCCGTTTCGCTCCCTTGGGAAGTGCATCGTCAAACCAGACCGTGTCTTTGCTAGCGAGCTCGCCGAGTGTTTCGCCTGCACGCGCGTCTTTGTAATCTATGCTCTTATAGATTGCGGTGACTTTGTTTCGAACGTCTTTCAGTTCCTGGTCTAGCGCTGACTTCTCGGCTGCCTGTGTTGCTGTTGGCACCTTGATACTTGGAGGAGGGAGGTTCACATTTCCGTCCATGGCTTTCTCCGTGAGGCTGTAGAAGTAGGAGAAGAGTTGATAGAACTCTTTCTGCGAAATAGGATCAAATTTGTGATCGTGGCAGGCTGCGCAGCCGGAAGTTAGCCCCATCCATACGGTGGACGTTGTCTCCACGCGATCCACGGCATAGCGCACGTAGTATTCTTCATCGATGGACCCACCTTCACTAGTCGTGACGTTGCACCGATTGAAACCTGTGGCGACGCGTTGTTCGAGAGAAGGTTCGGGTAATAGGTCGCCTGCCAACTGCTCCACGGTGAACTCATCAAAAGGCTGGTTGTTGTTGAAGGCGTCAATGACCCAATCGCGGTATGGCCAGATGGTGCGTTCGTTATCGAGATGCAGGCCGTGAGTGTCGGCATAACGAGCGGCGTCTAACCAATGGCGTGCCATGTGTTCGCCGTATTTTTTGGAACGCAAGAGGCGATCAACAACGTGTTCGTAGGCCTGTCCAGAATCATCAGCCAGGAAGGCATCGATTTCTTCAACGGTAGGAGGGAGTCCGGTCAGATCGAGTGTGACGCGTCGGATCAGTGTTTCCTTGTCGGCTTCGCGTTCGGGTGTGAGTTGAGCGCTATGTAAAGACTCATGAATAAACGCATCGATTTGATTGGCTTGATTCCAGGAGCTGGGTGTTTTTGGAACGACGGGTTGTTTAGGTGCTTCGAAAGCCCAGTGACCACCCCACTCCGCTCCTTCGTCGATCCATCGCTTAATTCGGGCGATTTCCTCTGGCGAGACCGTCTTTCCCGAATCGGGAGGCGGCATCAGTTCGTCGGAATCAGTCGACTGCAAGCGCTCAAGGATACTGCTAGCCCCACTTTCGCCTGGAACGATTGCATGGTTACCCGACTTTAGCTTTACGATGGCTTGAGCTTGTTTGTCGAGTTGAAGCCCGGCCTTGCGATTCGACGCATCTGGACCGTGACATCCGAAGCAATTGTCCGAAAGCAGGGGAAGAATTTCTTTGCTGAAATCTACGGGCTCGGCTCGCGCTGCGAGGAGGGGAAGAGCGGTGAGAAGGCAGCAGTGTAGGAAATAGGGGGTAGCCTTAGGGGAAAGCATGTCCTAGGAACCCTATGGAACGGTATGGGTAGCGCCCACAACAGGTCATTCCAGGGCGTGTTCGAGAACCTCATCGACTGTCCTGACGGGAATAATCTCCAGGCGATTGCGAACCTCTTCAGTGAGTTCGGGGATATCTTTAGCATTACCCGCTGGAATGAGGACTTTCTTCACACCGGCTCGCAAGGCGGCGATGGTCTTCTCTTTTAAGCCGCCGATGGGCAAGGCGAGACCGCGCAGCGTGACTTCGCCTGTCATCGCTACGTTGTGACGCACGGGCCGATCTAACAGCAAAGACGCTAGCGCCGTGAACATGGCGATGCCTGCCGAGGGGCCATCTTTGGGAATAGCCCCAGCAGGAACGTGGACGTGAACATCTTGTTCGCGGAAGACACGCTTCTTGATGCCTAGGGCTTTCGCGCGGCTGCGAACGAGGCTGTGTGCTGCCTCAACAGACTCTTTCATGACCTCTCCTAATTGCCCGGTCAGTTTGATTTCACCGGAACCGGGGTAGGTCAGGGCTTCAATGTGGAGGACATCTCCACCAACGGCTGTGTAGGCGAGGCCATTAACGACGCCGGGAAGGCTCTCACTTACCTTGGCGTCGCGCTCATAGCGCTTGGGTCCAAGGCGGTCCTCGATGACTTTTAGTGTCACTTTGCTAGACTCTATATCACCCTCAACGATGCTTGCCGCGATGCCTCTGATGACGTGGCCCACTTCGCGTTCGAGATTTCGAACCCCAGCTTCGCGCGTGTAGTGCTCGATGAGTAATTCGAGGGCCTGATCCGTCCATTTGATTTGCGATTTCTTTAGTCCGTGGGCCTCGCGCTGTTTCGTCGTGAGGTATTTTCTCGCAATGGTGAGTTTCTCGGTCTCCGTGTAGCCAGGTAGACTTGTCACTTCCATTCGGTCTAACAATGGTGCTGGAATCGGATCTAGCTGATTTGCGGTGGCAATGAAGAGAACCTGCGACAGGTCGAAAGGTACGTCGAGGTAACGATCAACAAAGGTGCTGTTCTGGTTTGGATCGAGCACTTCTAGCAGAGCGCTTGCAGGGTCTCCACGGAAGTCCGCGCCGATCTTGTCGACCTCGTCGAGAAGGATGACCGGATTTCTCGTGCCTGCGCGTCGCAGCTCTTGCATGAGGCGTCCAGGCATAGAGCCGATGTAGGTTCGACGGTGGCCGCGAATCTCGGACTCGTCACGTAATCCACCCACGCTGATGCGTATGAATTCGCGTCCAAGCGATTCGGCGATGGATTTGCCCAGGCTGGTCTTGCCGACACCAGGAGGGCCCGAGAGACAGAGAATGGCACCCTGGCCGTCTGGCTTGAGCTTGCGCACGGCGAGGTATTCGAGAATGCGTTTCTTCACTTTCTCCAGGCCGTGATGATCGCGATCGAGAATCTTGCGTGCCTTTTTGAGATCGACCGTTTCGTCGCTCAACGTTTCCCATGGAAGTTCTGCAAGGGTCTCCAGGTAGGTAACTATGACAGAATGTTCGGGGCTAGCGGTTGGGATCATTCCAAGACGCTTCAGTTCGCGTTCAGCCTGCGATTTGGCTTTTTTAGGAAGGTTGGCGGCTTCTAAACGCTGAGCGAGATCGGCGAGCTGTTCCTCTGCGCCGTCATCTTCACCTAATTCTTTCTGAATGGTGCGCACTTGTTCGCGGAGGTAGGCCTTCTTCTGAGACTCGGACATTTCAGTGTGTAGATCATCTCTGAGCTTGCGCTGAAGTTCTGCAATGTTGAGCTGCTCGCTGAGGAACTTCTGAACGACATTGAAGCGATGCTCGACGTTGGACTGTTCCAATAAGCGCTGACGTGTGGCCATGTCGAATTTCAGGTTCGCGGCCATTACGTCTGTTAGGAGCACGGGATCGTTGATCTGACGTAAGATCTGTTCGGCCTCAGCCGGGATGTCGTCGTCGAGGTCAATGAAACGAAAGGCGGACTCTTGCAGGTTCCTCATGGCGGCTTCCCAATAGGCGCCATCGTCCTTGGGAAGATGGTTTAGCATGACCTTGAAGTCTGCCTGGAGGAACGGCTCTATCTGTGTGCACTCGCCAAGGTGAACGCGTTCTTGAGCCTGAGCGACGACGGAGAGATCATCGCCTTGGCGTGCAAC
>JAACDM010000232.1 GCA_009936795.1 Verrucomicrobiaceae bacterium
CCCCAGTATGGGCCTATCGATCCCAGCGACGCCTCATCCAGACCTCACCTATGAAGTTCAGCTCTCCTCCGACCTTCTCAGCTGGACTCCGCTTGCCCGCAAAGAGGGTTCGGGTTCGTGGGAAGTGATCACCGCCGGAGTCATTGTAGAAGCAGGTGTCGAGGTAGAAGGACGATCCCATTTGACAATTGTAGCTCCTGCCATGCTTCCGGATGACAGCGGCGTCCAACTTCGACTCTCGGTTAACACTACCAAATAGAGACAACACGTTGCACGCCGATGATATCCGAATAGCTTCCAAATGCGTTACTCAGTATGTTACTCAATCACCATGAACCTAGCCCCCCTCACCGATCATGGATCCTCGCCGAGTTCTCCCCCTCGCACTTCTACTATCCCTCGCATTCTATCTTCTGACGCTCCCTAAGGACGGAGATCTTCCCCCAGGGAAGCCTCCGGAGATTGTTTTTGCGGAACCCCGGGTATTAGTTCGAAAGAACACTATAGCGGAAGATTCGTCTCAAATCACCACGATCCGCGAAAGTCTTTCCCGAGGAGTGCCGCTCACACTATCGCTTCAAGATCACCCCAGCCAAAGCTTCGTCTTTCGATCTCGTCGAAGCCTCGCGGATAATTTCGGCATTCGATTAGGACTAGCAGATTCCCTTGAGCTTACGCCTCAAGTCTTCGAAGGACTTCCCCTTAATCCAGAATCGGCGGGTACGATCGCAAGCTTGGTGCTCGCTGGGAATTCACTCGCAGCGGTATTGCGTCAAGTTGATGGTACGACTACTTACTTACGAACAAATCCAACCACAGGAGCGTGGGAGGCCCAAGTAGAATCGCCTAACGACATCCAAGCCATCTGCGAGGCCGACATCAACACGGGGACCTACAAGATGAGTAGCGATGACCCTTTAGCAGATGGTGAAGCCTTTTGGGAAGATGCGATCTCTGCACAGATAGCACCCGAGAGAGCTGGGCTCACTGGCATTGATCCCGCCACCAACCAGCTGGATAAATACATCGACCCAATCGCTCGTGCTACCCGCTACGACGCCTCGCTCAAGGTTGCAATGCTCTTACTTGTACTAGACAAGCAAGCCACCGGCAGCGATTCCGTTAGCAATCTCACGTCCAAAGCCTCCATTCATCTGGCGACCGTGTCCAACGTTGCTGCTGCCTATGAAAATCAGTTAGGTGTACGCTTGCTCATCCAAGAAATGATCATGATTCCGGACGCAGGCAACTACATCGATATCCCTGCGGATGGTGACGATGCGATCTCTGATTTCCGCACCTGGATGCAGCGCAATCGCCTCAATTCTACCTACCGCTGGTCCGTTGCGATGAAATTCGGCAGCGGTCTCAGCGGAACCACGCTGGGGGTAGCATTCGTCGATGCCGTGCGAAACAATAGTGCGGTAGGGATTTGCCGCGCGTCGGCCCGATGGGACGTGCTAGCCCATGAAATGGGGCACAACCTGGGCTCCAATCACAGTTCGGGCGGCCTCATGAACTCAACCACCACGAATAATCACAACCGATCATTCTTCACCGATGTAAGTCCCGGTGAAACTTCCGCTAAAGACATCTATGATTACGCTAGAAGTCGATTACTTGGAGCCGCCATCATGCGTCATCCCGAAGAGATTCCCTTTGCCAATCGCGATAACGAAAGAACTTCACTCAACACATCCGTTCTGATTTCGCCATTAGAAAATGACAACGCTCAGGTTCGCAACGGGCAAGCAAACGCACTGGCATTAGACGAAGTAAGTATGGTTACTCCGTTCGGAGCTGGAACCGTCGAGATTCTCGGCAACGACGTTCGGTTCAATCCTTCTACTGATTTCCAAGGCACCGTCTGGTTCAGCTACAGTTTACGGGGCAATGTTGGCAATAACGGTGAAGGCTGGCTCCATAAAGGCGATGTAGCGATTGAAGTTGGCTCCATTCCAAACAACACGCTAGTAACGCTCGCTCCAGGCTCCTCCTACTCCTTCCTTCCTAGCACTGGCACTAGCAGCCTCTCCCAACCTAATCAAGCCCAGGTTTCCCAATCTCGCGACGACGACGGCCTTCTCGTCCTTCGCGTTGATTCAAACGCTTCTGGACTTGATTCATTCCGGGCTGGCGGCCGGACGTATACCTTGGACTACAGCGCTCCAAGCCCCCAGGTAAACAACGACCACTTCGTTTACGATTTCGCCAGTAATGGCCTCACATTCAATCCGCTACTCAACGATCAAGGCGCCGGCGAAGCCTGGGTAAATCCAATCAAACCTACCATCGGTGTGGGCACGCTCGATCACGATGCAAGCGGCGATGCTCTATTCCCCACGACCTTCCGGCTCATAAGTGCCACGAACCGCACCCCTGATAAAGGTACGCTCACCACTCGTACACTCCCTTTCACCGTTGACGGACAACGGACTAATACCCTGGATAGCACACTCACCTTTGCCGCCACACGAGGTTCCTCGGGATCGGCGTTCATTGACTACGTCGCCGAAGATGCAGCCGGCCACCAGGCCTCAGGCGAAGTAGAAATCGTTCTCCCTTTCCGTGTCGACACACTACTCCAGGAAGGTGACATCGCTCGATACCTGCTTCCCGCAGACGGAACCATCGATTCCACTTGGATGCTTCCTGAGTTTGATGCCAGCTCATGGGCGTCCGGAAACACAGGACTTGGCTACGACACCAGCACAGACTTTTTATCATCGATCGAAACGACCCTGACAAACTTCCAGGGAACCAGTACGTCCATCTTTGTTCGTCTACCGTTCACGGCCAATTCCTCCGCTCAGTATACTCAACTCGCACTTAAAATGAAGATCGATGACGGCTTTGTCGCCTACCTCAATGGAGAGGAAGTCGCACGGTCAAGTAACGTCATCGGGACTTCCCCATTACCCTGGAATACGGAAACCACGCAAAGCACAAATGATAGTCAGGCACTTACTTTCGCCGTATTCGACTTGACCGAAAACGCCTCGCTTCTCCGAGAAGGTCAAAATGTACTCGCCATCCACGGCATCAATGCCTCATTGGCAAGCTCGGACTTTCTACTCGTCCCTGAACTCGAAGCAAGCGTCACGGAAAGCGGGCTGAATCTCGTCTCTCCAACCTCGAATGAGATCCAGCTCCCAATTGACACCAACCTGATTCTTCGAACGCAAGCAACGGGTGCAGTCGCTGGCGACATCACTACCTGGCGAGTTCTAACGGGAAACTCGGAAACAGTTCAGATCACACCTAGCACAGCCACGCTCAGCACAGCGTTGATCACCTCTCCCGGAAACTACATTCTGGAGGCCTCAACGACAACCGACGGCCTATCAGAAACTATTCAGATCGCAATCACCGCCATCGCAGAGGCTACTAACGATAGCGCAGCCGCTGTCGATGCAGGTTCCCCCATATCCCTCACTAACTACGTCACACGTACCACTGCCTCATCGCCGGGTCCTGATTTTGAGAGGGCCCAATGGACCCAGCTCACCGGCCCTTCACCAGCAATATTCTCATCGCCCAATTCTTTGGATACCACTGTGGCGTTCCCCAAAACCGGGTCCTACACCTTACGTGCCATGATTACTCGTAAGGGCGTCGAAACCTTCGATGACGTTACCGTCAATGTTGCACCGTCCCCAGATGCCCTTTCCGCACTGACGACGCCCGCGATCTCGGTGGCCCCAACCTCTGCACTCCTAAAGCTGGTCACACTGTTTTCCGAGGGTCCAGTGGAAGCCACGCTCTATCTTGGTACGACGGATGCGCAAACCAACCAAAGCAAGTGGCTGCGGACCATACCCATAGGAACGGTGCTATCGGGATCCTTTGAAATTGAACCAAGCAATCTTCTTTTCGAAACGGAGTATGTCTACCGCCTGAGACTTCAACGCAACGAATCCATCGTCTGGTCGGAGCCAGGAAAGTTCACCACCGCAGAATCCACGTTGATCCCCACGACTCTTATAGATGCGGACTCTCCAGCAAGGTTCATCGTCCCGTTTGACAATGTGTTCGGCCAAACATGGAGTATTCAAGGCTTCGACGACTCGACATGGACTCCTGGATCTGCCGGCGTCGGCTTCGATTTGGATACCGAGTTTGATCCATGGATCATCACCGACGTCCAAGCAGAAATGTATGAACAAGCAACGTCCGTTTATACTCGAATTCCGTTCCAGTTGAGCGAAACCGCTACAATCGAATCGCTCGCTCTCCAGATGCGCTACGACGACGCCTTCGTCGCCTATTTGAACGGCGTAGAAATTGTGCGCAGCGCCACAGCGCCACAGAATGTCACGCTAACATCCTTCACATCGGCTGCGATACTAAGAGAAGATAGCGAGGCGGTAGAGCCCGAAGCCTACGACCTAAGCGAACATATTGGTCTTCTTCAACACGGTGAAAATGTGCTCGCTATCCATGGACTCAACTTCATTCCAAAGAATAGGGATTTGCTCATTTCGCCCCAACTTAGCATCGAGCGGCGGAAAACTTATTATCAATTCTGGCTCGAGGACTTTCCCCTTTCAGAAGGAGATCAATCCATCCTGGCCGATCCTGACGGCGACGGTGTCGATAACCTTCAGGAGTATGCCTTCGGCACCGACCCCACAACGGCTGAACAAGATCGGCCTGGGCTGACCGCGCTCTCTTCAGATCTAAGTTTCATCTACAATCGTCGTCTTGATGCAATTGCGAGAGGAATTAGCTTCACGCTTGAGCAGAGCCTCGATCTCAGCCATTGGAAAGCGGTCAACGACCTTTCCGAAGAGGTGGGTTCATCATCGAAAGCGGAGACGGTGCGCCTCGATTTGCCGCCCATCACCAATGAATCGCTAGGATTCTGGAGACTCCGTGTCTCTCTCCAATGAACCACGGTGGAATTTTAAGAAACGGGCTAGCCCCTCGTCACCGAAGTAGCGCCTGAGGATACGGGGCGAAGCCGTTCGCAAATCGGCCACCACCAACCCATCGAGCACGTTGGAGAAGGAATCGTCTACGCTGAAGCTTAGGAGCAGCGCATTCATCTTAAGATACTGCTTAAAAAGCACTGGCACGCCCTTGCCATCTTGCTCGAACTCTGACATTAAAGCCGAAACGTCGTCCACACTTTGGATGCAATCGCTGATCAAGCTCTTCTGTCGGGATAACGAGTCATCTTCTTCAAAAGGACGGTGAGCCCGGACCAGCCTCGACAAGATCGGGTGCCGATGAGAACGCTTGAAAAACCACACGAGAAGCTGCTTCGAAAGAGACGTGTAATCCTGACTCATACTCACCGGACCAAACAAAGTGTGGTAGTGTGGGTTCTTGCTAACAAACGCACATATCCCACACCATAGAAGCATCAGGGAGTGACGCTGTTTCTGATGCCGCTTCACGATAAACGACCGCCCCAGCTCAACCGAACCACCCAAACGTTTGAGAAATCCTGGCTTGAACTTGTAGAGTGTCGCCGTGTAGAGGCCTGAGATACCATGCTTCTCTAGCACTCGGTCCACTCGGGCCATCCGATAGGCACCGACGATCGCATCTTCGTCAGGTGACCAGAGAAGAAGGTGCTCGTAGTGGTCATCGAAGGCATCCAGATCCGACGACTTTCCCGTTCCCTCGCCAACACTACGAAAGGTAACCTCCCGTAGTCGACCAATCTCCTTCAACAGCGATGGGCCTTGTTCTCGCCGAATAAGATAAACTTCAAATCCCTGCTTCGTGAGAATCTTTGCTTCCCTCGGTAGGGCAGCAATTTCTTGAGCTAGAACCTCGGGATCGATTGCAGGATCTACCGGCAACATCTCCGCGTCAGACGACTGTACCACCTCTTCTACGCAGGATTCCTTTAGCAAGTATGTGGACGCCCGCACAAACGATGTTAGGCGCTCTTTCGTTTCAAATCGGAGCAATTGCCTTTGGGCAATCCTTCTCCCGACAGTTATCTTAATAGAGCGTCCACGCTTGTTAAGCAACTCTCTAGGCAACAGCGCCGTACGTAGCATCGGATGAATCAAGCCAGCCAATTGAAACCCCCACCCGTTGCGTCCATGAAAATATACTGGCAAAACCGGAACAGCTGCCCTTTGAATCAGTGCAGCAATGTGCATACTCCACTCCGGGTCAGTTACGGACGCCTGACCCATCTGCCAGTGAGACACAGTGCCCGATGCGAAGACACCCCAGACACCGCCGCCACGTAAGTGTTGCAACGCTTGGCGCATAGCCTTGATGTTAGACTTCGCAGAATGCTCACGTGCAAACGGATCTACGGTAAGAATGCCATCAGCAACTTCAGGAACGCGCTGCAGAAGGTAATTTGCCATGACGAGTGCATCCGGACGCACCTGCCGAAGCATGTGAAGGAAGAGCATCGCTTCCACACCTCCAAAGGGGTGATTTGCGACAACGATACACGGCCCTTGGACAATCGCCTGCAAGTTCTCGTGGCCCTGTATTTCCTCTTGAATCCCCAACTCATCAAGACAGCTGCGGAGAAATCCCGGTGGCCCCACCCCAGCCTGCGCTCGAGTGTAGCAGGCATTGATGTCGTCGAAACCTAATAGCCGCTCAACCGTCGAGCCCAATACCCCTCGCAGCTTTGGGGAAAGTTCAGCAACGTCGATTAGTTTCATGGTTCGCAGAGACCTCCTTGAGCCTGAGGAGAGTAACGAGGCAGGATTCTATTCCCAAGTAGAAAGCGGAGGGAAAGTCCCGTTGACAGAGCGAGCGATTCTTTGCAGTTAGTGCCCATGTCTCAACAACTTCTTCGCGATCCCTTTTACGGACAGATTATCGCTTCTATCGCCGTCACCGTGGCACTGGCCGACAA
>JAACDM010000233.1 GCA_009936795.1 Verrucomicrobiaceae bacterium
CGATTGAAGAGATTGTCGGGAACGGTGCCAAAGAGTCGCCTGCGCAAGCCGACGCCTTTGGCTGAGCCTAACAGAAGAAGGTCGGTAGCGGCGGCCTCAGCCTCGTCTGCGATGGCTCTAGAAACATCATTGGCTAAGACGATTTTCCGGATGACTCGCGTATCTTCCTCGTCGACTTTACCGCGTTTGAGGGCGCGTGAGAGAACGGCTTGGCCGAGGGCTCGGGCATCTGGCCCCACGTGTGGCTCGACCGTGATAGCTCTCATAATCGCTTCGTGCTTGCGTGACATGGCGTAGCCTAAGCGCATCGCGGCACCGGCTTGCTCGCCATTGCGCGTGGGCACGAGCAGAGATTGACAGTGGGAGCCATCGTGGTTTCCAAGCCTGAGGAGCAAGGTGGTGCAAGGGGCGACGTCGAAGAGCTGGCGAACGAGGCGTCCTTCTTCGGCCTGATTGCTACGTGCGCTGAGTTGCTTGCCGATGACAAGAAGGTTTCCCTTCTTCTCATCGATGTAGTGCAGAATGGCTTCTTCGCGTGTTCTATCAGTAATCTCTCGTGTGGTTACGGGAATATGTGACGTGGTCGCTTCATCCTTGGTCGATCTGTTTGCTGTTAGGCCGAGATCTAACAAGGCAGCTTTCACCTCATCCCAACGGGATCCCTCTTCGGGTTCGTGATTCTGGAAGTCTTCAGCTCCAGCCTTGGCTGAGACGATGTGCAGACTCTCGTCTAATCCGCGAGCGAAGTGGACGGACCATCGCGTCATGGCGGCGACGTGTCGTTCACGGTTGAGGACGAGAACAACGGCCATGATTCGTGTGAATGCGCTAGTCTAGTGCTAGGGACGCTTGATCTGCAGAGGCATTCTCGTGAACGATGGCGTGCAGAGCCTTGGCCATCTTCACGGGATCGGGAGCTTGCCACACGTTTCGACCGACGGCGATGCCAGCGGCTCCTACGGAAATGGCATCGGCCACGTCCCGAAGGACGCTTTCTTGATCGCCACTGGAGGCACCGCCGAGAATGACTACGGGCACATAGGCTTCATCGACGGTACGTTTGAAGGCCTCTTTGTCTCCAGGATAAGCGGTTTTGACGACGTCAGCTCCTAACTCACAGGCTAAGCGCATGCTGAAGTGAATCTTCTCAGGCGTGTAGTCCCAGCCTTTGCCGAGGCCGTAAGGAAGAGACTCTAGCATGATTGGGTGGGGTTCATCGAGGCAATCGGAGATGAGGTTGGCGCAATCAATGAGATTGGTCATTTCGCGAGGATGCCCCGGAAAGGTCATGTTCATGAGGGCGTGAGCGCCGACGGCTTTGGCTTCTTCAATGCCATAGATTCTGAACGAGCCGTCGGCGTTGCTGTTCTCGATACAGGTATTTCCCGTGTCAGTGCGGAGGACGACTCCTTTCCCAGAGAGTTCATCGGCAAAGGCGCGGGCTACGCCAAGGTTCACAATGAAGCCGTCGCAATACGGCTTCAAGGCTTTGATCAGGGCGCCCGTGTCTTCGAGACCAGGAACGGGCAGAAGCATACCGTGATCGATCGGGATCATCACCGTGCGATTGGTTGCGGAATGAAAGAAGTGTTTGAGATTCGTTTTGTCCGTCATTGCAGGCTTGGAGGCTGAACTCCATCCTGCCAGTCTTCAAGAGAAGAGTGCGATGCTAGAAACCATCGGCATGTGCGAGGAGTTTCTGCTCCACGTTTGTGCCAGGACGAATCTGGTCGACGACGCGGCCATTCTTGAAGACCAGCATCGTGGGAATTCCTCGGATGCCGAATCGTGCCCCCAAGGATTTGTTCTGGTCGACGTTGATCTTGGCGACCTTGGCATCTAGCCCGATGTTTGACGCTACTTGTTCCACCAACGGTGTCACGCTCTTGCAGGGGCCTCACCAGGAAGCCCAGAAATAGGCCAAGACCGGCACGGGGCTCTTGATGACTTCGTTTTCAAAGTTCGCAGGAGAAATGACGACAGGGAGGCCCTCGCCTTCGATTCCTGGCGGCGCATAGTCGCTCTCGCGCGGCACGA
>JAACDM010000234.1 GCA_009936795.1 Verrucomicrobiaceae bacterium
TCGTGCCACTCGTGCCACTCGTGCCACCCTTCATGCCTGGAGCCTCGCGAGGAGTTGGGCTGAAATACCCAATTACATCAGCGGTCGCAGTCGCACCTTCATGCACGTGGAAAGAATCAACCGCGCTGTATCCGTCGCTGCCCGAGTAGACAAATTTTAAATTGAGATAGTAGGTTTCGCCTCCAAAGAAAGTCGAGAAATCGGTGTTGATCTGATTGAACCGCACAAAATCCGCCCGCTGGTCAGCGGTTAGCCAGGGGTAATTCTTTGTCGATTCAAGACCAAGCGTCACATCCACGGATTCAGACGTGCCGGCAGGTAAAGAGAAGCTCAGGTCCATCTAAAGTGTGACCTCATAGGCGCTCGTGCCCACAGCAGTTGTCGAGTTACGATACGTGAGCTGTCCTACAGTGAACTTTTGCTCAGGAACGATATTGTTGAAGCCCTGGCCAGCGAAGGTAAGCTAATTCCGCAAACCAGCGCCAAATGCCTGCCCGTAGTTCAGTGTCGTATTAGATTGTCCCGCACCAATGCTAGAAACAAGCCTGCTAGCACCAACGACATTCTTGAATTTTCCCTGAGCTGCTCCCGATAGATTTGGTTCGTTTGAACGATACAGCTCTATTGTAGTAAAGCTGTTATAAATATCAGGCGCCGGGGTAATGAGCTTGGCAACGGCACTGATCTGATCGTCTCGGCTGAGAGAAATGGGGCTCCTGTAGACAAGCCAGCTACCACCATTCAAAGAGTAGCGAATCTCCGTCGTGCTAGAATCATTTGGGTTGGTCAGGATGACCTCAGAAGGAAAGTCAAAGTAATCGCCGGGGGGACTGAAATCTGGTGGCATAAGCTGGTTTAAAGCATCGGGATTACTTTGGACAGAAACGTCTGTAGAGTCCGTGACGACCATTTCATCTGGCGCGAGAGGACTTGGAGTTGCCGTCTCGCTAAAATCCCAGATCCAATTGTCCTCTTTTGCCAACTTGTTCACTACCTGGCGATCGTCTTGTCCAAAGTTGGTTTCGACAAGAGCTTCGTTCATTCGAAATTCTCGGATGCCATTGTTTCCCGTCTGACTTAGAGAGAAGCGCTGGTCAGCATCAATCCAGCGAGCGCGCCAGTCTGTTCCCGCTGTTTCGGTTGCGTCTTGCATAACCGGCTCAAGTCGGAGATCCACATAAGAGCCCCTGTATCCTGCGATGACTTCCCGATCCGATGCCGTTGACTTCAGCTTCGTAATCGCATCGGTCGCCGATGTTACCTCACTCAAGTCGCCGCCACTTGTGGTAAACGAGTCTAAAGCCTAATTGCGCGACGTTAACTACTCTTCCAACTTCACTTTCCTAACATCCTTAAGAAGAGGCGTGACCACGACAATTGAGGTCGTTAAAAAATTTCCAAAGCACCGACGGTCGCCAAGAGTTCCATCGAGGATAGACCCCAGTTGCGACGCAAATGAAACGGATTCTGGAGGAGCATGATTTATTGAATAAGTCATGAAAATTCTAATAATCACAACTGATTATTCCGCCACGGTGCCCCATTTCTACTGATTTCCGAATCTTTGCTCCGAGAGCAATTCTAGTCAAGCGATACCTCATCGCTGGGCAGACGAATGCCAATTCTGGCGGCCCGTTCTTCCCAGAGTTTCCGAGCAACCGCCTGCATGTCTACCTTCTTGTCGGTCTCATCAACAATTTCGAACCCAATGAGGGTTTCCACTAAGTCTTCGAGGGTCACAATTCCCTGGACGGTCCCAAACTCATCCATGACGAGGCTAATGTGGGTTCGCTTTCCATTCATTTTGGCAAACAGCGCCATGACGGTGGTACTCGCCCGAACTGAACTGATCGGCTGCATGAGCTCAGAGACCGGTTTCTCTTTCTCACCAAGTGCATGAGCATGGAGCGCATGAACTCTTAGGACAAAACCTTTCACATCGTCGCGATTCTCTCCAAAAACAGGAATTCGGGAGAACGGTTCTCCGGCGTGCTTCTCAACAAACTCTGCCACCGTGCAAGTCTCTGGGACCATGTGAATTACCGGCCTAGGCGTCATGATGCTCTTCACAGGGATCTCTCGGAAGAGGAGAAGATTCCTCAGCATGGTCGACTCTTGCTCGTCCATGTGACCTTCTTCTGAAGCGATCTCAGCCATGGCCCCAAACTCTTCCCGACTGAACGACGACCCGTGAGCGGACGTTCCCAGACGACTGGTGATCGCCTTGGACATCCAGACGAACGGCTTCAGCAGGGCGATAAGCCATTGAACCGATGTGGCCGTCGGGCCAGCAAGGGTCTTCCAGTATAGAGCCCCAATGGTTTTCGGGATAATTTCCGAGCCGATCAAGATCAGCAACGTAAAAACGGCAGAAAAGATGCCCATTTGCAAAGGCTGCTCCGGAAAAGCCTTTGCTGCCTGCGTGCCAGCAAGGGTAGCGCCCACAGTATGTGCGATCGTATTGAGCGTCAGAATGGCAGCGAGAGGCCTATCGATATCGGCCTTGAGAGCTGCGAGCTTAGGTCCGAGCGGATCTCCAGTACTACTGAGATGCTGGATGAAGGGTCGTGTCACCGAGAGTAATACGGCCTCCGCGATCGAGCAGAGGAACGAGAACACCAGCGAGACCAGCACATAAAAAATCAGCAAGGGGTAGGTGGAGGCGTCCGCAACAAGAAAGAAAGTCATCAGGCGGCATCCTTTCAAATACTGGCCGATTGGCAATGGCTATTTCGCAACTACCTCTGCGCCTAACGAATAGACAACTGGGATTCCGTCTTGCAATCCCCGCGACGTGAGGCACCTCATTCCTCGCCCCTCCTGACCTCAGTATGTTTTTAAAAAAAGCCCCATGGAACCAACTAAACGATGCTCAGGGGCAGGCTGTGAAGCAAACCAATGGGCCACTGTTAATCCTCGCTGGAGCGGGCACAGGGAAGACTCGAGTGATCACTACGAGAATTGCATTTCTCGTGAATCAGAAGATCGATCCATCCTCTATCCTCGCGGTTACATTTACTAACAAAGCCGCAAACGAAATGCGTGAGCGAGCCGGACAAATGATCCGGAAGGACGACGCGAAACACCTCACAATCTGTACTTTCCACTCCTTGTGTGTGCGCCTGCTTCGACTCTCCATTGAGAAGCTGGGCTACAAGAAGAACTTCACGATCTACAGTGGCTCGGATCAGAGTGGTTTGATCAAGCGCATCATCACTCGCTCTGCGGCCAAGGACGAGAAACTCGAGCCCAGTCTAGCGCTTTCTCTGATTAGTAAGGCGAAGAACAGTGAGATTCCCGTGGATGAGAATCAAGATTCCCTCATCTCACAAGTTTACAGGCGCTATACCCAGGAGCTGAAGTCTCTCAATGCGGTGGACTTCGACGACCTTCTCGTCTTAGCCGTGCGGTTATTGGAAGACCACCCAGATGTCCGGCTGCAATGGCAGGCGCGCTATCGCTACCTCATGGTGGATGAGTTCCAGGACACGAATGGATTGCAGATGCGTTTGTTGCAAAACCTAGTCAGTGGAGACAACAACGTGTGTGTGGTCGGAGACGATGACCAAAGCATCTATGGATGGCGAGGAGCTGAAGTCACCAACATCCTCGAATTTGAGCGCTTCTTCCCCTCGCCGAAGGTGATTAAGTTAGAAGAGAACTATCGGAGCACCCAGCCGATTCTGGAAACGGCCAACCATCTCATCCGGAACAACATTACTCGACGCGACAAGCGGCTGTGGACGAAGAACCCTGGTGACCACAAGATTCGGCTTATTGGCATTCCAGGCGACCAGGAAGAAGCTGAACTGATTGCTAGTGAGATTTGGGATGGCCATCACATGCAACGGACCAAGTTCGAAGACTATGCCATCCTGTTCCGTACCAACACGCAGTCTCGTATCATCGAACAAAGTCTCCGCGAGAAAAAGATCCCCTATCGTCTCATCGGAGGGCAGAGCTTCTTCGACCGGCGCGAGATCAAGGACGTTCTTGCCTACCTTAGCATCTTCTGCAATCCACATGACGACATCAGTCTTCTTCGAGTAATCAACACACCTCCTAGAGGCGTGAGCAAGGCCGTGATGGAGATGGCCCTGGATCAAAGCGTCGAATGGAAGAAGAGTATCTACAGTACTCTCAAACGACCTGAGTTCACA
>JAACDM010000235.1 GCA_009936795.1 Verrucomicrobiaceae bacterium
GAGTTTGGAGTTTCGGGCAAAGGAATAACTCTTTCGAAATGCTTTAATGCTTTATTTCGGTCGTTTTATTTGGCTTTTTTGCGAGCCTTTCGACGCGCTTCGCGTTTCGCCTTCTTTTTCGATTTGTTGCCCGGAGTTGGTTCATCGGTGACTCCCAGATCTCTCTTCAGAGCTTTGGACACTGTTACCGTTTTGCCTTTGATCTCGAGCTGTTTCACGATTGCGATTTGTTTTTCGATCTGGCCGGGGTCAGCGGCGTTGCCTCCGAGAATGAACTCTCCAAAGGGACGGCCAATGACTTGGAGATCCTGCTGCATGAGATCGCGCATGTCTTTAAGGCGAGAGGTCTGAGCTTTCTGATAGGCAAGGTTCTTCATTTCCTTGGGATCTTTCTTCAAGTGATAGAGTTGATCTTCGTCAAAGAAGCCAGGGCGATCGGCCCCTCGGACGCCGATGCCTAGACGTCCGATGTAGGACATGGCTCTGGGTAAGTTTTGCGGCGTGGCCTTCTTGATGGCCGCGATCTGTTCTTTGGTGTGGCGAACGGCAATGTAGGACCAGTCTTTCATGACCGTTGCCCGCGCCGCTCCCATTTCGAGATAGAGATGATCCCGCCAGTCTTTGGCTTCTCCGTTTTTGAAAAGAGGGGTTAGACTCTGTCCATCGATCCGGTAAGACTTTGGTTTCTCCGCTTTTCCCAGTTCGAAGAACGTGGGTACGAGGTCGATATTCTGCACGAGTTCTTCACATACCTGCCCTGCGGCGATTCCTTTGGGCCAATGCATGATCATGGGCACCTGACAACTACCGTGTGAAAAGACAGAGGCTTTGCCATCGCGGCCGTGATCCGGCGCAAAGACCACCAGCGTGTTGTCATCGATTCCGAGTTCCTTAAGCTTCCGGAGAATCGCCCCGAGCGAATCGTCGATCCCCGCTTCACCCGCCACGTGACTGTCGGGATCGAAACCTTTTTCCGCGATGGTTTTGAGAAGCTCTGCACGCGGTGTCATGACCTCTGGAAGACTATCAACTTTCCCCTCTCCGGTGATGAGTGGGTGATCCATGGACCTTCGCCAGGACCGATCTGGACCGTGCAGTAGGGTGCTGCAAAGATGAAGGTAGAAGGGGCCGTCCTTGTTCTCTTCAATGAACTCCAGAGCGGCCACCGTCGTCCATTCGGGGTTGTGCTCGGAATAGGGCTTGGGCGTGTTTTCCGGGTAGACATTCTTCGCCCAGGAAAAGCCTAACGTTTTGAGGTAACGACGCATCCAGCGTGCGTTGTGCTTGAACTGGGCCGATGTTTCGGGCCCAGGGCTCGCGTCTTTGGGAATGTTGATCCATTTGTCTTTGCCCCGGTAGAACTCGGGGAAATCCAACTTGGAAGTGAGGTGGAATTTTCCAACAAAGCCCGTGGTGTAACCAGCTTCACGGAGAACATTGCCAACGTTCATGTTGTCGCGTTCCAGGGCGACATTGAATTGGGGAAGCCCCTGCATCTCTTTGCCGCCGACGTCTTCGGTGTAGAGCTTACTATACGAGTTACCCGCAAACCGGCCGGTCAGGAAGGTGTATCGAGAAGGCGTACAGACCGAACTGCTGACATAGGCGCGCGTGAACTTCATGCCTTCCGCTGCCATGCGGTCGAGATTGGGCGTATAGGTGTCGCCCCCAAAGGCGCCAATGCTCGAAGGATTCTGATCGTCGATCAGAAACATGATGATGTTAGTTCGTTCGCCACGAGCGGCTGTGGCAACGATCGCCGACAAACAGAAGAGCGCGATTGTAAGAAAGGATTTCATTGGGAGATTCGTGGATTTGTGAAGAAATTAGTTGTTCAAGATTCGCGGGGGCATTCTCACACAAAGGCACTAAGCTGAGAAATGAGGTGATAACAGGAGAGATTTTAGCAGATAAAGCTTCGCGTATTAGTGTCTTTGTGAGAAACAATCACATAAGCTATTTCATGACAGCTTCTCAGATAGCAGCATGGGATGGTGTCATTCGGATGATTCAGGGGATTGGCTGGTCTTCTTTGCTTAGCGTTCCTTGATGCGTTTGGCTTTCTTTTTATCGCGTGCTGCCTTCTTCTCTTTTTTCGACATTCGTTTGGCGGGTGCACCTGCATCAGGATTCCAGCGTTTCCCCTGCTTGCTTACCGGCTCTGCCATTTCATCGAGCCATGCATTGTACTTGTCAGTGAGTTTGGAAACCACTTTTGGGTGTTTGGCAGCGAGGTCTGTCGTTTCGCTGAGATCCTTCTCAAGATCGAAGAGTTCTCTGCGATTCTTCTCTGCGACCAATTTCCAATTCCCGGAACGAATGGCCCACTTTCCTTTGTCACCCCCAGAACTCCAGTAGAGTTCGTCGTGGAACTTGTCGGTTTCACCTTTGAGCGCGGGCAGGATGCTCTTACCGTCCAGAGGTTTGTCTTTTGGCATGGGAAGCCCGGCAGCGTCGAGAGCCGTGGCGAACAGATCAATCGACCACATGGGAACGTTGCACTTTTTCCCGCCTTCCAGTTGAGCTGGCCACGACACAATGAACGGGACATGAATTCCCCCTTCGTAGTCCATCTGCTTGAAGCCACGAAGTGGTGCATTGTTAGCGTTCATGGCGCCAGCACCGCCATTGTCCGTGAGAAAGACGAGCAGCGTATTGTCAAAAAGGTCGTGTTGCTTCAGCGATTTGACAATTTCCCCCACTCCCATATCGAGGTGCTTGATCATGGCCATCAGGGTGTCGCGTTTTTTGTCCCCAGTAACGTTCTTGATGTCTTCTTCGGGGGCCTCCGCTGGAGCATGCACGGCGTTGTAGGCGACATAGAGAAAGAATGGCTGGTCGTTGCCAGACGCACCCGCGTCTGCCCTTCGGGCTGCCTCCGGCAGGCTGTCTCGCTCCGCTCGGCTGTGGCGATTGATAAAATCGACCGCTTCCTCAGTGATACGAGTGGTGAGGTAGCCCTCGTCTTTGATGGGTTTGAGGCCACGATAGATGGGGTGTTCCATGTCGGAGTGGTCAAAGTAGGGATGTGCTCCGCGTCCCATGAAGCCATAGAACTCATCGAACCCTCGTTTCATGGCGTGGGATTCCTCAGTGAGTCCGAGATGCCACTTACCCAAGGCGCCAGAGACGTAGCCGGCGGGCTTGAGTCGCTGAGGTATAAACACCTCATCAAGCGGAACACCTGAGCCTCCCTCCCCTGCGGTATAGATTCCAAAGCGTTGCTGATAACGACCTGTCATGAGTCCTGCCCGAGTCGGCGAACACACGTGTCCACTGGTGTAGCCCTGAGTGCAGATGATGGACGAATGGGCGAGGGCATCGATATTCGGCGTGCTGACTTCTGGCGGGGAGTGCGGATTGTAGCTGACATCGGCATAGCCTTGGTCATCGGTGAGAATGATGACAATGTTCGGTTTCTCGTCCGCCCAGGCGATGGAGAGCATTCCGATCAAACTGAGTGTTAATGCTTGTATTGCGTGGTGAAATCGCATGATTCAATTGGATGGAGTAAGGTGATAAAGATGCTCGATCTGTTCGTTTGTTAAAGCCGATCCGAAGAAGGCAAGTTCGTCGATCCGTCCGTGCCAGAAGCCCGACCGTTGATTTCGTCTCTTGGCAGACTTTTTAGGGCTTCCCCCGATTATGAAAGGGTTGTGCGCTTGTGCTTGAAACCCATTTAAAGGCTCTAAAGAAATAAGGGCTCCGTTTCTGTATAGCCGCAAAGCTTCAGACGTCTTAACGACGGCAACATGCGTCCAGTCCTCGAGAGGCAAAGGTGACGAATCCACGATCTGTAGAAACCGCTTTCCATTGGCGAGTGTTAGGCCTAAATGCCCGTGATCGCCAACAAGCCCAAAGCGAAAGGTTTCGTCACCCGAGAAATTCATGTCGGAGACGAGAACGGCGTTCCTGGGCAATGTCTTGGTGCGGATCCAAGCCATGATGGTGAACTCTGTTGTTGGGAGTTCGAGGCCTGAGGAGATCTGTGCATACACTCCCTTTCTTGGTCCATCAAGACGCAGGGATGAACCGATGCGACCCGGAGCGAATGGTTGGCGCCGCCTAACACCTTTCACTACTGAGGCCGTATGTTCATGACCTTTCGCAGTATCCTTCAAGGTCTGTCCGTCGTCGATGACCGCCATGCGATAGTAAGCGAGCGGCAGGAGTTCACGAACGCTTCCACTATAGGTTGGGGCGGGCTCATCGAGACTTCTGAAGAATCTCTGATCATCTACGGCGATGCCGAGGGGGATGAAAGTCGCGTGATCGATGCGAGTCGCCTGGTTCGTGACCAGACGAACCGGATCTATCGAGGTGTCCTGCTGCGTGGGTCGCACTTCCACTTCCCCTTTGAACACGTGGACTTCACTGCTGTGTTCGCCCACGACTTCGATGGCAAACTCGGTACCGTAATCAACCACTTCAGCATCCGGAGTTTCGACGGTGAAACCGACACCCTCCGGACTAACATTGGCCGCTAGACGTCCTGCGTTCAAGATCATGAACTCAGGACCATGAATTTCGAAAGAAGCTGGTGCTTCGAGGACCACTTGGACGCCTGATTCAAACATGATTTGAACAAGGCCTTCGTCGAGTTGGTAAATACCGGTTCGAATGGCGCTGCCATTGGTGAAGTCAGACGATACGCCGAACAGTTCCAGACTGGCGGCCACATTCCGGGTCAGAGAAGCGACCGTTTCGCCTGGTTTCATTGTTGATGGTGTCCCCCATTGTTGTGACCACAGGGCCACTCCGGCCAGCACCAGCGCGGCAGCCGCGGCCAGTGGTTTCCATAAGCTGAAGGAATCTGAGGGAAGTTCGGGTGTGGTTGAAAGATCGGGCAACTGCAGATCCCCTAACACACCGTGCTCCCAGGCAAGCATGGTGTGAACCTGGCAGGTCTCGAGGTACTGTTGTTTTGCCGTCGGATGCTTGCGAATCAGCTCCATTAAACGGTGGCTTTGTTCCGACGAAAGCTGGCGTTCCGTGAGCTCCATGAGGAGAGACTCCAATTCTTTCTTCTCTTCCTCCGTCATGCCGCTTCCTCCGGTCCTTGACGTTTGACGCACTCGATCAAAGCGGCACGCGCTCTGAATAGAGCTTGCTTGATGGAGTTCTCTGACCGACCGCTTTGAGAGGCGATGGATTTCAGAGTGGCACCTTCGGTGTATCGACGGCGGATGAGTTCCTGATACCGTTCGTTTAGTTTTCTGATGCAGTCGCCCAGAAGTTGTTGTCTTTCTTCCTGCCACTCGCACTGCTGCTCGGCGTCTTTAGCGATGTCTTGAAGGAAGTCATCGTCGAAAACCAGGCGATCCCGGGTGAGTCTGCGGCGATGAGCCATGACCTGGAAGTAAGCGACTTTGAGCATCCAGGCACCGAAGTTCGTGCCAAGTTCGAACTTATGCGCACTACGCCAGAGAACAGCATTGGTCTCTTGCATGACATCCTCCGCCTGATTTCGGTCGCCAAGAAGCGATAGGACATAGGCGTATAGTCGGCTCTGATGACTGGTCAGAAGCTGGACGAATTCCAAGGATGGTTCTGGTCGTTCTCCGGGCACGTATTTCCGTGATTAATAGGCTGGTTAGGGGGATATAGCATGGGAGTATGGCTTGGTTACGGTGGAGAGCAGAAAAGTTGGCTGGAGCTTCTTTAGAGGACCCCAGATTGGGATGGTTTCGAGGTGACGTTCTGGACTTGAGCAAGCACAATCAGCAAACGGTTTCCGAAAAAGATGGATAAACAACCCGAACAGAACGCTCACCTTAGCCGCCGTGAACTCCTGAAGAGCACTGCTGCTGCCGGTGTGGTATTGGCTGCGGGTATCGAGGGCATCGCTGCGGCTCCCGCCGCAGACAATCCTATCCACAAGGAGAACGCCAAGCCCGGCACGCGCGACTGGCTACTAACAAAGACCGACATCACCGCCAACGAGCCCGTGGAGTTGGGGCGTTCGCCGAGGATTGAGGGCTATTGCTCCGAGACAAGTGTGAGTGCCAGCGAGACGCTCAAGATCATGGTGAGCACGAATCCGGTCTCTGAGTTCGATCTGGAGATCTATCGGACCGGTTATTACGAGGGAATGGGCGGTCGTTTCATGAAGAAGTTCGCGTCCGTTCAGGGCAAGACCCAGGCAGATCCGGAGATCGGAGAGAATCGCCTGCGCGAATGTCAGTGGGAGGCTTCCGTGGAATTCGAGATTCCTCAGGATTGGCTGAGCGGCGTCTATCTCGGAAAACTCACTGCCAAGAAGGGAAGCGTGCAGAGTTACGTGATTTTCATTGTGCGCGATGATCGCCCTTGTGATCTCCTTTTCCAGTGTAGTGATACAACCTGGCAAGCCTACAACAGCTGGCCGACCTACGAGTGGTCACTCTATCACAACGACGCGAACGGCTACACGGGATACAAGAAGCGAAAGAAGTGGAGCACGGACGCGAACGATACCGGATGGGTCAGCTTCGACCGTCCTTACGCGAACTATTGTCAGGATCATCTCGTCAAGAATCCCAAGTCGGTGGGTTCGGGGGAGTTTCTGCTCTGGGAGTTTCCCATGTCTTATTGGATCGAGCAACAAGGCTATGATGTGTCCTATATTTCCAACTTGGATACGCACAGGCAATTACCGAGATTGCAACGAACCAAGGGGTTCATTTCCGTGGGCCATGATGAGTATTGGACGCGTGAGATGTACGACAACGCCATGGCGGCCAGCGAAGCCGGAGTCAACTTCGCTTTTCTGTGCGGGAACTCGGTTTGGGGTGTGGTGCCTTTGCGGCCTTCGGCGCAGGGGCAAGCCCAGCGGGTGATGCGACGCGAAGGCAATTTCCTTGGTGAGGAACTGAACAAGGTCTTGCACAAGCGGCGCGGAACCAAACCGAAGTACCCGGCAGGTCCGAACGCGGCCTTGCTCATGGGCGGGCTCACTGCGGGAATTGGCGGCGGGGACTGGACTTGCACCGTGCCTGACCATTGGCTGTATCAGAGCACAGGAATGAAGCAGGGCGATACCATCCAAGGACTCGTCGGTTGGGAATGGCATGGGGCGCCCGCGCGCGAACTGCCTGGTTTGGAGGTTGTTGCCGAAGGCCCCATGATGCCAAAGAACAAGCAGTACCGTCCCCATGCGGCCACGATCTACAAAGGGCCAAAGGACAACATCGTCTTCAATGCCGGAACGATCTGGTGGGCCCAAGGATTGTCATCGCCCCCCGGTCATGTGCTGCCTGCCCACAATCATGCCAAGCCGCAAGGCCCCGACAAGCGCGTACAGCGTATGATGTCCAACGTGTTTGATCGGTTTATCAAGTAAGCAGTATTAATAGAATGCGAATCAAACCTTTGGTCAAAACCTTGATCTGTTCCTGCATGGAGTTGCTGGCGCAAGGCTTTGACACGTATGTGCAATAGCTAGGCATTTCCAAAAGTAGAAGGCTATGGCAGGTTTGCTCAAGGCGGACGCGGTGGTGATGTCTACACAATCACAAACCTAAACTATGATAAAGATGATCCCAGAGCAGGTTCTCTACGATATGGTATCAAAACCCAATCTGGCCCAAGGACTATCGCCAATGACCTCAACCCTGCTGATGCCGGGGATAGAAACAAGGAAGGGAATTCTGATGGATTCACAAACCTTGAAAAATATATCAACGGGCTGGTGAAAACTGCTTTATAACGTTTTTGCGACAACCTATGGGCGATGGGGGTGTTTTGTGCCGCGCTGGCCGAATCCGTTACGACTATCGCTAGCACCGTTTGATCATCGGGCGGCTTTTCGACAGGACACGCCAAAAGCAAGCGCTACAGGGTCATTTCTCCGGTGCTGTCTGCGAATTTGTCCGTCGGGGCATCCACAGCATTGAGTATGGAGACAAACAGATTTGCCAGCGGCACCTTTTTCTCGCCGTCGAATGAGTGTAGATTCCCGTGTCTAAAACTTAGCGCCTTTCCTCCTGCTACCTGAATCGGATAGTTCTTGGTGCTGTGAGAGGCGTGGGGATGCGCCGAACCCCAAACGACGACGGTCTGATCAAGCATGTTGCTGTCGCCTTCCGGGGTGTTGCGAAGGCGATTGAGGAAGTAGGCGTGCTGCTTGGCGCGCCAGTTGTCCCACTGTCCTGATTCCTTCGGACGCTTGTGGGCGATGTCGTGAGTGGCTCCTTTGTATCCGAGCACGTAGTTGGCGTAGTTCCACATCTCGCTGCCCTGCGATTGCTCGCTTTCGAGCATGAGAGTGGCGAAGCGGGTGGAATCGGTTTGAAACGCCAGGTAGAGCAAGTCATACAGGCATCGCGTGTATTCCTCTGGGTCTTTGTGAGAGACCTCAAGGTTTAGTCCCTTGGTGTCGACATTCGGCAATGGCTGATGTGTCCACTGGCTGGTACGTTCGACACGCTTTTCCAAAGCGCGTATGGAGTCGAGGTATTCGCTCACCTTCTGCTGATATTCTTTTCCAAGTCGACTCCGCAATCTCCTGGAGTCCTCCATCATCAGATCGAGCACACTCGCCTCGCGTTTGAGATCGGCGCGAACCTGCTCGATCCCTTTGCCTGCGTATGGCTTGAACAGGCGGTTGAAGATCTCCTGGGGTCGGTGCATGGAAGGGATGGGGCGACTGGGACCGTAGTGTGAGAGTGTCTTGGCACTGCCATAGGAGCCTGTACCACCCTCGGTGCCCAATACGAGTGAGGCATAGCGAGTCTTATGTCCGTTCACCTTGGCGGCGAATTGATCAACAGAGATGTTATTCGTCATTTCGAACTCCGTCATGTTGGCTCCCGTGGCGAAGACGTCGCCACTGCTGTGACCACCCATTCCAATCCCCCCGGCGTGTTCAAGGCCGCGGAGATAACTCACAGAGTCCTTCAATGGAGCAAAGGGGGCTGCTGACTGATTAAAAGTGAGCGGTCCGGCGTCTTTGCATGGCCACCAGCTCCAGTCGTGGTGCGACCCGTCTTTGTTTTTCGGCTCATAGACACCGTAAGCGATGTAACTTACGACCATGCGTTTTGGCAGTGCCTCGCCTGCTGCCTTGCCCCAAGACATCCCCTGGAGGAATGGCAGGGCCAGTGCAGCGCCACCGCCCCGGATGAACTCACGTCGATTGATATGCCAGGACCTCTGCTTCATGGGACAATTAGTTCTTGGTTGTGGTGCTCGTGAATGTGGGGCTCTGGCAAACAGATACAATCATATCTCGCAGTCTGTAGCCACCCTTCTCCGCCAGCTTGAGCAATCTTTCGACTTCAAATCGATCGTGGTAGGTGAGCTCACGGCCGAGACTGTAGCTCACCAGCCTTTGGATCACATTCTCGACGATTTCATCCTTACGCTCTTTCAGAAGATACTTCTTGAGTTGGATCATGCCATCGACATCGGGGCCAAGGGGCACACGCGAGGTAGCCTCCACTTCCTCTGTGTAGATAGATTTCAGATAGGCCTGATAGTCCGCGAAGGTGCTGTCTTGCTGATGGTTGAAACCACGCACCCGGACGTTGTCCTTGGGAACCTGGGGCTGGTATTTCCCGATCGCGCTGTAGCGTTCGAATGGAATCCCCCACGGATCGAGCCGCACATGGCAATCGTAGCAGCTTTCCTTATTTCGGTGGAGCGCTAGCAGGTTCTTGATCGAGACCGCATCATCCGCAGAATCACCAACTGAGTCAGATAATGCCGGCACTTCAGCGGGTGGTGGCTTGACCTTGTCGCCCAGAATCGCCTCACGTAGCCAGACTGCTCGATAGATCGGGTGCGGGGCGGAACCTGTGGAATTTCCAACCAACACGGCCCCCTGTGTCAGAAGCCCTCCAAGACGATGTTCGGGTTTGACCGGAACGGCACGGAGCTTCAATCCGTGGACACCGTCGACGCCGTAGTGCACCGCGAGCGGTTCGTTGAGGAAAGCAAAGTCAGAGTCCACAAGACTCATAACATTTGCGTTATTTCTGATCATTTCGCTGATGAAGCCCACCGTTTCCTCGTGCATGTAGTCACGAATGGTGGGGCGGAAGAGCACCTCTTGGCCACGCCGCTCCCCAACGTGCACGGTATAGAGGAACCGGGGAAAGAGATCACGGTCGATGTTCACCGTTTTCATTTTGGCGATACTCAGCCACTGGACGGTGAAGTTCTCGACAAAACCTGCGGCACGCTTGTCTGCGAGCAGTCGACACGTCTGAGTCTCAATGACTGCGGGGTCATTCAGCTTGCCTGAGGCAGCGAGTTCAAACAGCTCTTTGTCAGGCATGCTTCCCCAGAGGAAATAGGAAAGGCGTGAGGCGAGTTCGTAAGGCTTCGTCACGGCCGTTTGATCCATCACGCTGTGATAAAGAAACTGCGGTGAGATCAGCACCATCGCGAGCGTCTCGCGCATGGCCTGCTCAAGCGTATCGAATTCAACATCGTAGATCTTGTAGATGCGATGATAGTGATCGACTTCTTCTCTCGCAACCGGTCGCCGAAACGCCCGCGTCATGAAGCGTTTGATGACCTCATAAGCGTATTTGCCATTGTCAGTGTGGCGCAGAGGTGACTCAAACAGGATGCGCGTGTGGTGTTCTGGCGGCCACCTGTCAACCACGGGAGCCTCGAACTCGAGCGACTGGAGAACCACGCGAGGGGCCTTGACGCTCCAGGAAGCATCAAACCCGCTCTTGCGGTGATCATTGAGCTCGCCGTTGTCGAATATGTTCTGGGCCGTAATGGTGATACTGGTAGGGCGTCTCTTGTTTCTATGAACACTGGCCGGCTGGACCGGGATATTCTCAATGCGCCCCCGAAACTCAAATTCCTCCGGCTCGTCCAAGCTGTTCGTCAAATGCACGGTGCCCACTTCGTGATAGTTACCCGCCCCTGAATCGTGCCGGAGATCGGTGCCCATCACCAAGCGGAGAGGCACTTCCTGAAACCCCGGGGGGAAATTCCCCGACGCTACGACGCGAATTCTGAACTCACCGGTCTTGGGCCAGCTTTTCAACCGGACCGTTTTCCTACCAACGCCAGGCCCCTGATAAACGCCGATCTCTGCCTGGGACAATCCGTCTTTGCCGGGCTTGTCATGGCCCCAGTCTGCACGGGCCTGATACACGTCTGGCTTTCCCGGATCGACAATCGCACTGGCCATGGCTTTGCGTGCTGCCTCCTTGTAACGAACCAGTTGATCCGGCCCGATCATCATCAATTCCGCAGTATTGTTGAAATGATATGGTTTGTTCGGGTCAAGGGGCAAGTCCTTGGCAAGCTCAAGCTCTATGCCTAACAGATCACGTATCGTGTTTTGATATTCAAAGTTCGTAAGCCTACGCGTCATTGTGGCAACCATGTCCTTGCCCGCTCTTTGGACGTAATCGCGCAAACTGGACTCGATCCACTTGACGACGGCGTTGCGATCCGCGGCACTCGGCCGATTCTCCTGTTCCTCCGGCGGCATCTCCTGATGCTTCAGGGCATCAAGTATCAGTTCCCACCGTTCCAGTTCCCGACCTGCCGCCAAATCACCGTCCAGGCTGTGCAACGTGATCTTGCCTTTGCTTTTATCCGGTCCGTGACACTCGACGCAGTGCGTCTCAAAGAAAGGTCTGATGTGTGATTCAAAACCGGATTTCCCAGCAGGAATCTCGCCGGCCAAAGCCTTCCCTACGAGAGACACGCATGCAATTGCCCATGCAATCACGGGTGCTATGCGGACGCTCAGCAAAGGGGACTTCATCAATCGGTGGGGCAATGGTCTCGTAACATCGGAAGCCTAGGCCACACCAAGTCCAATCGCGAGCACAAGGGTCGTTGGCCTATTCTTGCGGAGGATGTTCCTTGTCTGCCTCTTTCGGGCGGAGCCGGAGTGTGACTTGGGTGCCGACTCTTGGCAATTGGGAGCTATCGATCTGCCAGCGCAAGGCACCGTTCTCATGACTGTACACGTCGGGTAGGCAAAGCAGTTCATCGCCGAAGGTAGTGATGGAGATAACGTTGCCACTGCGATCGCACCCATAGGTTCGCGGCCCTTTCCCTTCAGCGATAAGATGTGATCCGGCGAATAGAAAGATGTTGGATGGGAAGGTCGCCTCCTTCTCATCGGCATGCACGGATTTGATGAAATCACTGATTGGCCGCTCGACCGGTTTCCCCTCTTCGGTTTCGATGACGAGAAACACTTCCACATGATGGCCACTGGGCGGCACGTCGATCCACCGAGTCTCTTCGTCATCGCCCACTTGTTTGTGCGCGGCTGGGTTTCCCGGTTTGGCGCCGAGCAACAGGAGAGCAGTATGCAGATGAATGGCCTTCGCGTTAGTCGCGACGATCGATTCGTGCTCCTTGGTATGCTTTGTGCAAGCCACCAATTCGAGCGTCCCTTCGTCGAGACAAACGGTGCTCTCCACATCGACACAGCGTTCATCGAGGTTGATCTTGATGCCAGGTAGCTTCAACCGCGCGATTGCCTGCTCAGTCTCCTGCGCATAGGCGATGGCCAGCACCAGTAGACAAGCCAAGACGAACGTGACGACTGAAGTTCGGTAGTGAATTCCGAGATTGATCATGTCACCAGTTGGTTGGGCAAGTAACCTCATCTCCACCACTATGACCATCAAATCGCTCTTGTGCACCACCATCTGCCTTTTCTCAGGATTGGCGAGTGCTACGGCGGATTCGTTCTACAAGAATCCGCATGGCCTGTTCTCCACCCGCCCGAGCGAAACCAAGTCGCTGCAATCCATTGACCGCTTCGGCCCGGTGGGCGTCGGCATCGATCTGATTCAGCCTGCGTTTAAGATGCGGATCAAGAACGTCGAAGAAGGCTCACCTGCAGCCGCGACTGGGAAGCTGAAGAAAGGCCAGATCATCGAGACGATCAACGGCCAAGAACTGGCTGACATCGATCCTCGTATCCAGCTAGGCCAAATCCTCGCTGCGGCGGAGGCGAGCGATGGTGTTGTTAAATTTGCGATCACAGGCGAAGGCGCACCGATCACCGTGAAGATTCCGGTGCTGGGCGGCTACAGCAAGACCTGGCCGTTGGATTGCCCGAAGACAGACAAGATCGTGCGTCAGGTAGCCGACTACATTTCAGTTCCCGAGGGGAATAAGGGGCTTGGTGATATCGGGATGCTGTTTCTGCTTTCCACCGGCGAGGACAAGGATCTCGAGGTCGTGCGTTCATGGGCGCGCAAGGCTCCGGCTCACCGCTACCCTTGGTACATCGGTTATGGTGGCATCGGACTAGCTGAGTGTTACTTGCGCACGGGCGACCCAGAGATCCTAGCAAGAATCCAGGAGTGGGTCGATAGCGCGGCATGCACTCAACACAACGACGCGTGGGCGGGACGTGGTTCCGCGCTCACGGGCTACGGCAAAGGGCATCTGAATGCGTCCGGCACCCATGTGGTCACCTTTCTGATGCTGGCCAAAGAATGCGGGGCAGAGGTTCCCGATCGCACCTTTCACAGTGCGCTGCGGCATTTCTATCGCTACGCAGGTCGAGGCAACAATCCCTATGGCGATGATCGACCGTTCACCGGCTTTGTCGATAATGGAAAGAACGGGAAGCTCGCCATCGCGATGGCGGCGGCTGCGGCACTCACTCCAGATGGCGAGAATTCAGTCTATGCCAGGGCGCGCGATGTCTGCGCCATGCAGAGTTTCTACACGACGACCTTCATGTTGCATGGTCACACCGGAGGCGGCATTGGCGAGATCTGGCGCAGCACCGCTATGGGGCTGCTCTATGAGAAGAAGCCGAAGCAGTACCGCGAGTTCATGGACAATCGGAAGTGGCACTACGACCTATCGCGGCGCTACGACGGCTCATTTGGCATCATTGGTGGGGGCGGTTATGACAAAGAACAGTGGGGCGTGGCTTACCCGTTGGCTTACACCATGCCACGCAAGACCCTGCGCATCACTGGGGCACCGCCGACCGAATTCTCCAAGCCCTATCAATTGCCCAAACGGCCTTGGGGAACGGCGGCGGACGATGCCTTTGTCCTGCGAGGAGCGGTGACGGGCAAGGACGGCAAGACCTACGATTTCTCGGAGGAAACTCTGGCCAGCGATTCCAGCCTACACTTCCTCCGGCGGTTTAACGGCCCAAAGCAACCGAACGATGAGGAAATTCGCAAGTACATCCACCACCACGATTTTAACATCCGCAATATCGCTGCGCACAAGGCGCTGGGGATCAGCAGTGGTTACCTTGGACGCAAATCCAGTGGCGGGAAGGTGCGGCCGGAGATCGTGATGGAGTTTGTGCAACACGAAGACGCACGCGTTCGCCGGGCGATGTTAGGAGCTCTTCTATCAAAGCACGATGCGGTGACTCCGAAGATCTACGCACTCGCGGTGGAGGCGGTGCGCGATCCGGAAGAATCCTGGTTCATCAAGGATGCAGCGATCCAGCTCATTGGCCAAGGTTCAGCGGATCAGATCGTGGCACTCGTCGATCTCTTAGTTCCTTATCTCGAGCACGAGGAGGCCTGGTTGCGCAATGCCACGCTAACCGCACTGACCCCGGTGGCGGCGGACGAACGCAGCTTCAAGAAGGTGCTTCCTGCAATGGGCGAACTGCTGAGAAAGAACCAGCGAGTGTCGGTGACGCACGGATTCGGCTCGGCCATTCGTACGAAGATCAAGGCTGCTGGGCCTGAGGTGCAAGCGTTAGCCACCGAGACGTTGCGGGAAACCTTCACCGGTTTTGCGGGCAAGAAGGTGAGTCCCGAAGGGCAGAACCTGAAGCCCACCTTTGATTACCACCTCGAAGCGATCGCCGCGTCGCTAGCCGACGTCCCCGGGGGCATGGATGTACTTTACGAAATTGCCCGCGAGAGGCACCCAGAGCTGATCTTGCCTTACAAGGAGATCTTTCTCGCCGCCGACCCGAGCACCTTCGGTCCCAAGCTCAAGGCGGCAATCAACCCCATCATCATAGACGAACTCATTCCCGAGTTCGTCGGAAAGAATCGCAGGCGATTGCTTCCATTGGCCGCGAGCGAGACTCAGTCAGGTTGGCCCGGAGGCAGGGGCGAGCCCATCGACGAGCTGGTCGCTCTTTATGATCGCGCTAGTCAAGACAACTACGGTTGGCGTATGTTTGTCGACCTGCGCAACACCGAATGGTCCTACCACAGCTTTGACCCAATTCCCGCCGAGCAAGTGCCCTTTGATCAGATCATCTCGCGCTACCGAGAGGTCACACTGTCCAAGGGCATGGAAAACTGGCATGAGGCCGCATTAGAGCCTGACACAGCCAGATGGAAGACAGGGAAGAGCCCCTTTGGAAGCGATAATGGGAAACTGCCCGAACGTCCAATCACCAAGTGTTCCCATCGTTGTGTAGGCCCGGGGTGCTACGGCGCGACCAAGGTGAATACCCTATGGGAAAAGGAAGTCTTGCTGCTGCGTGGCACCTTCAAGGTTCCGTCTATGAAAGCGGGGCACCGCTATCGCTTGCGGGTCAACAGCGGCGAACATGTCGGCGCGGGCGGCGGTCACCTCATCTACATCAACGGCAAGAAACTAGTCGAATCCAAGCAAGGTGGCGGTCGAGGATCGGGCGGCCGCCCCAAAGGTGCTTACATCACCAAAGAGTTTCTCGAGGACTTCAAGAGTGGCGAGGTGACCATTGCGGTGAAGACCTTCATTCGCTACAACGCCAAGTATAGTACGAAACCAACTAGCAAGACACCCCAGGGCAAGTTCAGTCTTCATCTTGAAGAACAGAAATTGCCTCCCATGGGTGTCGAACTCGTCACGAGATCTGCGAGGGTGGTGCCCATGCTTTCGTCCGAGTGGCAGTCCAACCTCAATTCGGAAGACGCCTCTCAGGATCCAGATGCCTATCTCTTCCGCTGGGATGGCACCTTTGTCGCCAATCAGGCTGTGCTCGGCGACTGGCAACTCCTCACTGAAGTTGCCGGAATCGTCGATTTCAATCCCGATCGAGAGAAGCAGGCACGCGCCCGCAACCCGCTATTCTCCAAGCTCACCTTGAACAACGGCGGGAAGACAGCCGATCCCGCGTGGGCATGGTCCGGCGACACCCTAATGGACTTGAATAAGTACCAGGCACTGCAAATGCAGATGAAGCTCTTAAGCGGCACCGAGTATCTCTTTGTCGAAGCAGGTGGCTTTAGCACCCGCAACAAACCAGACTGGAAACCCAAATGGCTTGTTTTAAAACGCGCAAGTTAAGACGACCCAACAAACATCGAAATGACCACAAGCCTCTCTGCTTTATTATTCAGTCTTCTGCTAGGTAGTATACCAGCCATAGCCGCTGACGTGCCTGCGACCTTACCACGACCCGACGCCACGCCACTGTCCGACGGCAAGGTCAAGGTCTACATTCTCGCGGGTCAATCCAACATGGTGGGCTTCGGTTACCTCCAGGGTTCCCGGCCGGTCTATCCTAGCATCTATCTTTCAGCCGATCCTAACATCAAGATCGGACGCATGCCAGTTGGGCCTTCCGCTCTCCTCAAGCATGGGGTCTATCAAACGACAAACGAGGATGCACCAACGGGCGCCAAGGTCGCGATCTACTCAGCAGCCTACAAGGCGGACACGGACTACAGCTCGATGACGCCCGCGAAGGAAACGACCGTGGCTCTCGGCAAGGTGGACGCACAATTGCCGTCCATCGACGGCCCTCATACCGTGGTGGCGAAGGCCTTCATTGATGTGCCGATGAGCGGACTTCACGAGATTCACGCCGGGTTCGAAGACAGCACTTATGCTATCGTTTCGCTAGAGGGCAAAGAGGTCTACCGGAAAGTGTCTGCCAAGGATGCCGTGATCACACCAGTTCCTCTCGCGCAGGGAAGCGCTATCCGATTACGATCACGTATATGAAAGGCGGATCCGCCGCATTCTGGCTCAAACACATCGATATCAGAGGCCACGGTGATCTCGCGACGCTCAATCAAGAAGGCAAGTACACGTGGTTTGCCGACGAGGAAGGCAAGTGGACGGTGCGTAACGACGTGACCTATTGGGAAACGCGTATTTCCAAGGAAGAAGGCGGCAGCGGTGGCCCTCTCACCACCACCTCGAACGGCAAGTTCATCGGTCCCGAAGTTCCCTTTGGCTACGTCATGGGCACCTATCATGAGGAACCGGTTCTGCTGATCGAATCCTCCATGGGCAACCGGGCGCTGAGCTTTGATTTCCGTCCCCCTTCCAGTGGAAAGTCCGAGGAAGAGAAAGCCAACGAATACTGCGGATTTGAATACGACGCCATGGTCAAGGGCGTCCATCAAACACTCACGAACATCGACAAGGTCGTTCCCAACTACAAAGGGCAAGGCTACGAGATTGCCGGCTTCGTCTGGTTCCAGGGGCACAAGGACAAGGACGTTCCCAAAGCCGAGTATGAGAAACATCTCGTCAATTTGATCCAGGATCTGCGGAAGGAGTTCAATACTCCAAAGATGCCCGCGGTGGTGGCCACGGTGGGCTTCAGTGGGATGGAGATGGAGCCCGGGCACTTCATGACCTGGGAGGCGCAGATGGCCGTCAGCGATCCGAAGCAGCATCCCGAATTCGCCGGCAATGTGGCCTCCGTGGATACTCGTCCGTTCTGGCGGTCGCGAGGAGAGTCTCCGACCAACACAGGCTATCATTACAACCACAATGCGGAGACCTATGTGCTCACCGGGGATGCGCTCGGCCGTGCCATGGTGACACTGCATGGCGGCGAAGCGGAACCGCTAACGATTGCAGCGAAGCCAGAGCAGCACCCGGACGTCGAAACCGTCTTCTCGGATACCGTCACCGGCAATTTCAACAAGCGAGGTCCGCACTACGCACCCGAACACTCCCGGGAGATGGGGCAAGCGCTGCAACCGATCCTCATGGAAGAGATGGTTCCCGCATTCCTGGAATCGGCCTTTGCTGCTAACAGTCGCAGCAACCTCAAGGGCATCGTGAGAGGTGAGAAGCCCACAAAGACATTAGCAGATATCCGCAGCGATCTTGATACTCTGATAGGTTATTACGACATGGCCGGGATTCCAGAATATGAGTGGAAGCCCTTCGGTCCAGAAATGCGCACGTCCAACTGGTCGTATTACAGTTTCGACCCACCAGAGAAACAGGACTTCGAGAAGAGCGACCGCTACCGCGACATTACCTTTCCAGAGGGGATGGAGAACTGGTTCGCGACCGATTTCGAACCCGCCAAGGCTGGTTGGAAGACTGGCCAAGCGCCCTTCGGCCGGATGGGCGACAAGCTGGACCGACGACGTCCGCGTTGCAATGGCGCACTCTGCGGTTGTAGCGAGATTCCGGCCACTCTCTGGGAGAAGGAAGTACTCCTCATGCGACAGACCTTTGACATTCCTGTGATAAAAAAGGGTCACGCCTACCGCCTGATCCTTGGCGGAGCAGGCTGCGATCGCTCTGGCGAGGGCTTTGCCATCTACATCAACGGTAAGCCCCTCACAGAAGTAAACGGCGGCTTCTTCCGCTACACCGGCATCCGTGGCGCCTACCTTTACAACGATATCCTACCCGAGTTCGAAGGCGGCAAGGTAACCATCGCAGTCATCAACTTCCTGCGCTACACCCACTTCCGCGACAAGACCACCTACTTTGGCCCGCATCCTGACTATTATGCCAAACTCGTTCCTCCCAGCGGCCATGTCAGTCTATGGATGCAGGAGGCCAAACTTTCCCCAGCCACTATCAACGCGGCTGCTGAGAAAGCAGAAGACTGACAGCAACGCAGTCCTGTTCGCGCAGCAGCTCAAGGATTCGCCGGCAACTCCTTGAGCGCTTTCTCAAGCCGACTGCGCACTTCGAGATCGGAAATTGAGCCGATCCATTCTGCGGCTGCCTCGCGGTCATGGCTGGCGATGCGGTTCCACGAAGGCTCGATGACGGTATCGCGAATGTGGGACTCGTCAATCGTGCCCACCCATTTGAGAGCCGAGTTCACATCTTCGAACATCCACCCACGAACAGCATCGCCGATCGCTTGGGATCTCTCGGGGAAATCCGATCCTTCCAGCATCAACTCAAGCCACGACTCCCGTTCCGCTGCGTTCTGCATCAGGAGGCCCAACGACTTGATCATCTGCTGTCGCAATCTCTCGTCGGGATTGGACGCGATGCTACCGATAGGCCCGGAAGCCGAGCACTCCAACCGGGCCTTCAGCACTCCCGTCCCCGCCGCCAATTCAGCCTTGAGGTTTTGATCACCCAACGCATCAACGAAAGACAAGACAA
>JAACDM010000236.1 GCA_009936795.1 Verrucomicrobiaceae bacterium
ACATAGTTTCTTCAACTTCAATGTGAACATGCAGCACTTCGAATCAACGATCAACGCGGCAGATCAATTTCTCACGGACCAAGACTTCCTGTCTAAAAATGAGCTAGACGACGGGACTAATCGTCTAGCCAGTTAACAGACGACTTTAGGCGATGCCTATAGATAGCTCCACTCGCCCACTGTTAGTAGAAGCAGCAGTGCAAGCCCGTCGTAAGGCCTACGCACCTTACTCCAACTTCGCTGTGGGTGCGGCGACTCTAGCAAAGCCTCACAAAATCATCAATGGAACGAATGTTTGAAATGCTTCCCACGGTCTAACCACTTGCGCTGAGCGCACCGCTATCTTCACTGCCGTGACCAAGGGACTGACAGAGCTCGAAACAATTGCCATCAGTCTCCAAGGAGCCGGGGCTCCTTGTGGCGCATGCCGACAAGTACTTCGCGAATTTGCTCCTAATCTGCTTGTCATCATGACGGATCCGGAAGGCCAAGTCCAACGAGAGACAACCCTCGATCAGCTGCTGCCGGACAGTTTCGGACCCGAGAATCTCGTGAAATCATAGAAGTTCGAGCAAGAGCCGACGAAGTGCCGGGACGTCAGCGACGCGAAAGTCGCTAGCAACCGAGATCTCCTTCAGCCCCTGAACGCGAATCGTCCCCGTACCGGCCGCGGCTCCTGCTCGCATGTCGTTGTCATGATCGCCAATCATCCAGGAACGACTCAAATCGATGCCATGCTCTCGTGCGGCTTCTTCGAGCATCCTCGGGCTCGGCTTGCGCCGGACGTCCTCCCCGGTCAGTCCAGTCGCGGCATAAATCCCATCAAACGACGCGCCATTGTCCCCTAAAGCAGCCTGCATGGCGCGATGAACCTCCTGGAGCGCGTCCAATGACATCAGCCCCTTACCTACTCCTTGCTGATTCGTGATGAGGATCATGGGGTAACCCTTGGCCTTCACCTCTGCAAGCACCTCAATCATGCCTTCGATAAAGTGGAACTCCTCCCATCGTCTCAGGTACCTTAACTCTCTCGGTGGCGACACGTTGACCACGCCATCCCGATCAAAGAAGATAGCGGGTCTAAGGTTCATAATTGAGCAGAGCAGCGACCTTCACATTATCCCCGATCATTGAAAACTGTGTATCATCAAGAGCAACCCAATCTCCCAGGACACACTGGACACCACGCACGTTTCCACCAGAAACCATTGGAGCGAGATAGAAGTGCGCCTCCTGAACCGCCTGAGCCAGCAGTGCTTCTGTCAGCGAGGCACCGCCGCCTTCTAAAAGAACACTTGTGACCCCTTCGGCACCCACTTCGTCTAACCAATTTGGCCAAGTGGCATTCTGAATAACGCGAGTTTCTGATGCAAATTCATCTGTGAACACATGTGCTTCCTTCGGCAAATCACCCGAACGAGTCAACACATAGCGCTTTAAGGGCCGCTTGTTCGAAGGAGCCTGGGGGTATCTTAGGGTTAGCTTGGGGTCGTCATTCCGAATCGTTTCTGCCCCCTCAACCATGGCATCCACTTGGAGACGCAGTCCTTGAGCGTCGCGTCGTGCCGCTTTCGACGTGAGCCATGCCGGCTCCTCTGAAGGCCTTGTTAGACGACCATCGAGACTCATTCCGAGTTTAGCAATGACATAAGGACGCTTTGTCAGAATCCAATGACGAAAGATCCGTATCAACGCATCCGTCTCGTCTACGCAAACACCCGTCGTCACCGCAATCCCAGCCTTCTCAAACAGAGAAACCGCGTGCCCCGCATGATCTGGGTTGGGGTCGACCGAGCCGAAGACGACGCGCTGGATGCCATGATCGATAATGGCCTGCGTACACGCCCCGGTGCGTCCTACGGTCGAGCATGGCTCGAGCGTGACATAAAGCGTCGCCCCCTTTGCATCACCACCTGCGTCCAATTGTTGAAGCGCCGAAATTTCCGCATGCGGCCCTCCGGCTTGCTTATGGTGCCCTTGCGCAAGCAATTTGCTATCTTTCACCAGCATGGCACCCACGGGTGGATTGGGCGACGTGGCCCCTTCGGCAAGACGAGCCTGAGCCAACGCGCGACGCATCCAGTAACGATCCTGATCTGCCCCTTCGGGGCCGACATAGCGCTGGCGGATCTTCATAACGCGAATGTAGAGACGATGCTGCCCCTCTCAACCAATTCCATAAAACCAATTTGAGGTTGTCAGGTTCTCGCAACTGGAGAGATTGTCTATTGGTGAACTTCTCAGCGAAAGACAGGTACATGCTCTATTCAGAATTGGCAAAGCTGCAGGAGGCTGGCTTTCCTATGGAGAATGCTTTGAATACGCTGAGCCACCATCCAATAACTGCTCCGTGTCTACACTTCGTTAGATCGGTAAAACAACACCTTGAAGAGGGGAAATCGATCACAGAATCTATCGGACTCATTGACGAAATCCATATTGGTGGCGTCGAGAAAAACCTTATCCAAGCAGGTGAACGTGGAGGCAAACTAGCCGATGTCTTTCAGCATCTTGCAGACTACTTCGAACGTGTTCATGAAGCACGCCGCGCGGTGCTTCGCGGCATGTTTTACCCAGCAATCCTCTTTCACGTGGCCGTCCTTCTGTCTGCGATTCCCAAATTATTTAAAGAAGATCTTTGGAGCGCTTTGAGGCCTAGTCTTCTCGCCATGTTGGCCTGTTACGCCTTGTTCGCAGCGGTGTGGTATGGCTTCCAGTTTCTCCATCGCCAATCCCTCGCTGGAGAAAGCGCCGACCGGCTTCTTGGTCGCGTACCTGTGTTAGGCAAACTCCGCAGAATGCTCGCGCTTGAGCGATTCACAGAGGGCTTTCGCATCTATCTCATGACTGCCTTCAAGCCGTCCGATGCCATCGCCGCAGCTGGCGAGGCTTCCCAAAGCGGCTACCTCCGTGGCCAGGCGGCTCGCGTGGGCGCACAGCTAGCCACAGGAGAAACGTTAGGCTCCCTTCTTCTTGCTAACCGCGCTTTCCCCAAAGACTTCGCTGCTGCCATGTCGACAGCAGAGGAGGCCGGCACATTGGACAAAGAGCTTCGCCGATGGTCGAACCATTATTCTGCTCGCGCCGTGGAGGGGTTTGCCCGCCTTGAGGCCTGGCTTCCGAAGGTCATCTACGCCGTTATCTGCTGCTACGTCGTTTGGCAAATTGTCCAAGCATACATGGGCTACCTGGATCTCATTACGGCAGACCCGCTCGACTTCTAGACGGTCCCATTGACACCTGCGAGGTCTTCGGGCAAAGAAACGCATGCAGGTTCAAATCGCCGTCATCGATTTCGGCTCCCAATACACTCAGCTCATCGTTCGCCGCGTCCGTGAGCTAGGCTATTTCGCAAAGCTCTTTCAACCCAGCGAGCTCCCGAGCGTCGGCCAGCCTGTCGCGGTGATCCTCTCAGGAGGCCCTCGTAGCGTCACGGAGATCGACGCGCCAGATATCGACTACGCGTTCCTCGAAACGCTCAACGTTCCCGTCCTAGGTATCTGCTATGGCATGCAATTACTCAATCTCAAGCACGGCGGCGAGGTCGCGCCGAGCCACTCCCGGGAATATGGCCCAGCGCAGCTTGAACCCACTGAAAGCACGGGGCTCTTCGCCAAGTTGTCAGACTCTTCCCAAATTTGGATGAGCCATTCGGACACCGTGAGCAACTTGCCAGAGAACACGAAAGTGCTTGGAAAGAACCAAGAAGGTATCCCCGTCGCCCTTTCCTGGCGCAAAGGATGGTATGGGATTCAATTTCACCCTGAAGTAACGCATAGCCACGAAGGCACTCAGGTTTTGAGGAACTTCCTAGAGATGACGAATGATCCCCCACGCTTTGAGATCCAGTCATTCAGGGACGAGACGATTGCCGCGCTCAAGGCAGAGATCGGTGATCGCGAAGTAATCTGTGGCGTCTCAGGTGGCGTCGATTCCACCGTCCTCGCCGTTCTCCTCAATCGCGCTGGCTCCAATGTTCGCCCCATCTTTGTAGACAACGGCCTACTTCGCAAAGGAGAGAGCGATCAGGTTGTAGAGAGCTTCAAACAACTAGGCCTTGAGATCGAACGCGTAGATGCTCGAGACCGCTTTCTTCAAGCCCTTGCTGGCGAGGATGAACCTGAGAGGAAGCGGCACATCATAGGCAATCTCTTTCTCGATGTGTTTTGGGACGCCGCCAAGGACGTGCAACTGCTAGCACAGGGCACGCTCTACCCAGACGTGATTGAAAGCGCGACGAGTGGTTCCATTGCCTCACGGATAAAGACCCACCACAACAGGGTAGATCGCATCTTGGAGCTACAGAAAGAGGGCCGTGTGCTTGAACCTCTAGCAGAACTCTTTAAAGATGAAGTCCGGGCTCTTGGGAAAAGCCTCGACATCCCTGATGAGATGCTATTTCGACACCCTTTCCCCGGCCCTGGCCTTGCTGTGCGCGTCCCTGGTGAAATCACCAAAGATCGACTCAAGATCGTTCGCGAAGCAGATGCAGTCTTCATCGGCAACCTTCGCAAGCACGGATGGTATGATAAAGTTTGGCAGGCTTACGCGGCACTGCTACCCGTTCGCACGGTGGGAGTCAAAGGCGACGAACGCTCTTACGAACATGCCATTGCTCTCCGCGCCGTGGTGAGTGAAGATGCGATGACCGCAGATTGGGTCGAGTTGCCTCACGCGCTCTTGCGAGAATCGTCGAATACCATCTTAAACACCGTAGCTGGGGTAAACCGCGTGTTCTATGACATTTCCACAAAGCCTCCAGCGAGCATTGAACTTGAGTAATGGCAGGGAACACGCTCAGACAACTTACCGCAGCAACCTATCCTTTTGTTAGATGCGGACTCTTCGCCCTTGATCCCGAACGCGCCCATCATCTGTCGCTCGGAGCGCTGAAATGGATTCAAGACTCACCCCTCGCGGCGTTCGACGAACACACCTTCGGACCTGCTCGACCGGTTGAGATCATGGGGCTCACCTTTCCCAATCGTCTAGGTCTCGGAGCCGGACTTGACAAGGGAGCACACTGTGTCGATGGCCTTGGAGCCCTTGGCTTCGGGCATATAGAAGTCGGCACACTGACTCCGAGATCCCAGCCCGGCAATTCGAAGCCCAGGCTGTTTCGTCTCAAGCCGGCCGAAGCGATCATCAATCGCATGGGATTCAACAACCCTGGCATCGATGAAGCCGTGGAACGCCTCACGAAACGTGCCTATCCTGGCATCCTCGGCGTGAATATCGGCAAGAATTTCGACACACCAAACGAACGGGCAACAAACGATTATCTCATCGGTCTACGCAAGGCTTACAGCACCGCAGACTACGTCGCCATCAATCTTTCCTCACCGAATACGAAAGCATTGCGCGAACTACAGTTGGTTGCGCATTGTCGCCCTCTTCTAGAGCAGCTGGTGGCCGAACGCGATCAACTGGCTCATCGCCATCAGAAGCGAATTCCACTTGCTATCAAGATCGCTCCAGACCTAGAAGATGAGCACATCAAGGAACTCGCCGATCTCTTTGTCAGTGTCGGGATGGATGCGGTCATTGCGACAAACACGACCACTGCTCGAGACAAAGTCACAGAACTCAAGCACGGCACCGAGATCGGTGGCCTCAGCGGCCGCCCCGTGGCCGAGAAATCCACACTAGTAATTGCCAAGTTTCATGAGCACCTTGGAAAGGCGCTCCCGATCATTGGCGTCGGCGGTATTTCCTGTGGGCAGGATGCGCTCGACAAACTTGAGGCTGGCGCCTCTCTCATACAAGTCTATACCGGCTTTGTCTACCGAGGTAGCTCGCTGATCGATGACATCTTGGAAACGCTAGATCAATCACCCTCCATCCGAGACGTGTAACTCAGAGGCGAGATTTCTTTGAGAGTCGTCGTGCCTAGCATGACTTCGTTCAACCCCTCTTGATAAAGCGTCAGGAGACCATGTTGTACAGCCACCGCCCGCATCTCACTTTGAGGCGCATCAGCGGCGATGAGATCTTGGAGTTTCATAGGAACCAAACTCATTTCCATGAGAGCCACGCGGCCATGAAAGCCCGAATTATTGCACTCTGGACATCCATTGTCCTCGTAGATCGGCGTGGTCAGAGGCGCATCAATCATGCCTTCGCGGGCCAAGATCCGCTGGACCTTACTCGAAGCCGCCACTGGACGTTTGCAGTAATTACATAGCCGCCTAACCAAACGCTGAGCCTGGCTCATCGCCAGTGAGTCCGCCAGCAAGAACGATGGCACTCCCATCGAAAGCAATCGAGACACCGCTCTCATGCAGTCATTTGCATGCAAAGTCGTCAACACCAGGTGACCCGTAAGAGCCGCGTTCACCGCAGACTGAGCTGTCTCTTTATCACGAGATTCTCCAATAAGAATGACATCGGGGTCCGCGCGAAGAAGTGCTCTTAGACCAACCGCGAAGTCGATGCCATGAATGAGATCGGTCTGGGTCTGGTTGATTCCCTCGATCTCATACTCAATCGGGTCTTCGATCGTGTGGATGTTCTTCTCGTCCGAGTTCACGCTATTGATCAGCGCATAAAGCGTAGTCGTCTTACCGCTACCCGTTGGACCAGTGATTAGAATCAGGCCCTGATCGCGACCCATGACATCTTCGGTAATCGCCGTTTGGCGCTCGGAAAAACTCAGATCAGAAAGTGACTTGAGCCCATCCTGCTTGTCCAAGAAACGCATGGTCAGCTTCTGGGCCTCTTTCCGACAGGGCACAGCAGACCCACGAACATCAACACGACGCTTCCCGATAGTCATAGCAAAGCGGCCGTCCTGGGCTTCCTGCTTTGTCTGCGGCATGTTCGAGTAATTCTTCACTAACGCGATGAACTTGTTCAGGTTCTCGTCGGTGCAGGAGGGAATCACCCGCAGCTTGCCATCGATCCGCGCGCGGAATCGACACATGTTATAGAAACGCTCCAAGTGGAGGTCACTTGCCCGGTTCAAAATTGACCGATACAGCACCCAGTGCATAATCTCCTCTGCCGTCGTGTTCACGTTGGCCGGATGAATCGCCTCCATATCAGAAGATTCAATCTCGACCACATTCGCGTTGGCCGCGAAGACATACTCTCCGACATGCGCAGGCTGACCGTCCTCCTCGTTCGAAGAGCGCGAACGCTGGCGACTAATCGTCTTCTTAATCAGCTCAGCATCAGCCACGACCATCGT
>JAACDM010000237.1 GCA_009936795.1 Verrucomicrobiaceae bacterium
CTGTTTTACTTGGGTTGATCACCGCAGACGAGCCTTCGAAATCTCAATAGCTACATGGCTCCGTTTGGGGCTACCACTTCAGTGTGAAGACTAGCCCCCTTGTCGACGAAAGTAGATTTCTCGGTAAGAACCAAGCATCCATGATAGTAAGGTGACAAGCTAGCGAGTTGACCAACACCCACGGCCCTCGCTATGCTTGAGGGGTGAAGAAACTAGCTCTCATATTCGCCCTAGCAAGCGCGATCCCCGGATTCGTCGTTGCAGCCACCGTTCCTGGTGTTTTCAACACAGGCGTAGACGCCGAAGGCAAGCTCATTGATGCCAGCGACACCATTGACCCACACTATCAGTTGACTGAAAGCCCGGACGAAATAAGCCCTGGCCCCGACGCGGTGACGCTCAATCCTGGCTTCCCCGTTGGGCCGTGGCTACCAGAAGGCCCGGACTCACGCTGGATCGCTCCACGAGCCGAACAGAACATTGGTAGTGCCGAGGGCGACTTCACCTACCGAACGACTTTTAGTCTCACAGGCTTTGACCCCACCACCGCTGTCATCGTCGGGCGGTGGGCTACCGACAACAGCGGTCTCGATATCCTCCTGAACGGCGAGAGTCTCTTCATCTCCTCTGTTGGTTTTGATAGTTGGGCAGACTTCGAGATCTCTGAAGGCTTTGTCGACGGTGAGAACACCCTCGACTTTGTCCTCAACAATGCGCCAGCAACCAACAATCCCACAGGCTTGCGTGTCGAGCTTGGCGCCACCGCAGATCTCCTCGACGTCGCGCCACCAGTCATCGCCGTGCAACCTGTAGATCAGTCCGGCTTGGTAGGCGACAACGTCAGCCTAAACTTAAAAGTCACCGGCTCTCCGCCGCTCACGTTTACGTGGACACGTGACGACGAAACGGTCGCCACACTCGATACAGACACGTTCGATATTCCAAACATCCAACTCGATCAAGCAGGCAACTATAGGGTGACTGTCGCCAACGAGATCGGCAGTGCCGATAGCGATGTCGCCGTCGTCTCGGTAAAGCAATCCATCCCGGGCCTCTTTGGCACGGGTGTCGATGACAATGGCACGGTGCTAGAAGACCTCGCGCCTGACCCTCACTATCGTCTGACAATGAATCCTGACAGCGAAACAACGGAACCTGTCGTGCACGATTCACAAATCTTTCCCATTGTCGAAGGCCCCTACACTGCCAACACGGATACTTCCAAATGGATCGCTCCATTGGGAGACACGGCTGCCGCAGCCGGGGGAGAATATCATTACACGATTACCTTCGACCTTACCGGCCTCGATCCCAAGACCGCCTTCCTTACCGGTCTCTGGGCCTCGGACAACGCTGGTGTCGATACTCTGCTCAACGGCGCTAGTCTTGGCATCGGCAACCAAGGAGGATTTGGCATGCTCAGTCGATTCACCATCGAGGATGCTCCTTTTGTGAGCGGAGAGAATTTCCTAACCTTCATCATCAACAACGCAGGCACTGGATTCACCGCATTCCGGATCGACGATCTCCGCGGAGGCGCCGATCTCAGCACAGGAGGAGAAGACCAAGCCCCCACCCTCCTCTTGCAGCCGGAAAGCGCCCAAGTTCTCGTTGGAGAGACGCTGACCCTCAGAACACTCGCCGATGGCAATGGCGAACTTACCTACACCTGGCAACGCGGCGACATCACTGTCGGTACTGGCGCTGAACTCATTCTCAATGACATTCAGCCTACCCAAGAAGGCACCTACCAGGTCATGGTGACCAACGCCCAAGGCTCCATCACCAGCGAAGGGGCGATCGTATCGGTGTTAGAATCGATTCCTGGTCTCTTCTCTACTGGGGTCGACGACGAAGGTAATACGCTCGAAGATCTCACGGCGGACAGACACTACACGCTTGTCCTCGATCCTGAAGACCCTTCCCCAGACGTCATTGTTCTGGACTCAAACCTTTTCCCCATTGTCGATGGCCCGTGGCTAGCTAATGAACCGACATCTAAATGGATCGGCGTTCAAGAGGACAACAATGGCCCTGCCGGTGACTACGGCTACGAATTGACCTTTGATCTCAGCGCCTTCGACCCTGACGCCGTGTTTGTCGAAGGTTCTTGGGCCACCGATAACAGTGGCATTGACATCCTGCTCAACGGCGAATCTACCGGAACTCGTAGCGATGGGCAGTTTACCAGCTCCACCGACTTCCGATTTGAAACTGGCTTTGTCTCCGGCCTGAACACCCTTGAATTTCAATTCAACAACGCTGGCGACGATATCAATCCCACTGGATTGCTCGTCCGCGGCTTGCGAGGCGGTGGCCAGACCGAAGACCCTAATCTCATAGCGCCTAACCAAACACCCTTTGGACAGCTCGAGTCCACGAACGCCCAAACCCTCATGATTGCCCTACGCAACAGCGGGCGCACTGAAGTCCTCACTGTTTCCAATACAAGTATCACCGGTCCTGCATCCGGCCTGTTCACTTTAGGAGAAGTTCCAGCCGATCTCCAGCCAAACGAAACCGTCATGGTTGCTCTCAGCTTTGATCCCCAAGGCCAGACCGGCAACTTCAGTGCCGCTTTGGAGATCACAAGTAATGACCCGACCTCGCCCATACACTCAGTTGACATATCTGCCTTCATTCCTGTTGCTCCAGGTCTCCTTGCCCATTACAAATTCGATGAGAGTGCAGGCAACAAACTCGTCGACTCCTCTGGCTTTGGCCGCAATGGTAACTTAGTCGCGACCAGTGGTACCCTCACTTTAAACGAAGACCCGCTCGCCACCGGTAGAGCACTTGGCCTCATGGGTGGTGCCTTCGTGGAAATCAGCTCAAACGTCTTACCATCACTAACCGATTTTTCTATCAGTCTCTGGGTCAACGCCGCCGATTCTGTAGGTGCCGTTAGCCTCATTTCCCGAGGCGATGGTGCAGGCGATCCTTTCGCTCTATTAGCCAACGGCTCCTCCCTTCTCTGGTTCTCTGCCGGTGATCAAGCGCTCGTCGCAGAGAACGCCCTAACTCTCAATCAAACCCACCACGTCCTTGCCGTCGTCAAAGGCAACGAAATCACTCTTTATGTCGATGGAGGCTCGGTCGGACAAGCGAGCATCGTCGCTTTTTCCGACGACGACAAGAACAGCCTGCAAATCGGAGCGGCCAACGGCATCCTCGGCTTCAACGGTCGCCTCGATGACCTTCAGATCTACGAACGTCCTCTCAATGCTAATCAAGCAAACTTTCTCGCCACCAATCCCGGCCAGGTCGTCGGCGCGAATCCTGGAGGCGGCGGTGGCAATACCCAAACTCCAGAGGGCTTCATCATCACCGAGGTTCGCGTGGGGGCAGGTGGAAATATCCGAGTTAACTTTGTCTCCGAGCCTAACAAAAATTACGTCGCAGAATTCTCGTCCGACCTCATCAATTGGACCGTCACCGTCGATGATATCGCCTCAGAAGCCCCCCTCACCATTGTCCGCCAGGCACTACCTGAACCTCCAACCGGCTTCATCCGCATCCGAGAGAAAGACTAATTCTACTTGGCTAGTTTGGCATGCAAGGATAGCTCGAGGATCCTGCCCAAGTCGCGTCCTGAAACGCCACACTACCCTCACACGCCCACATATCCAATCAGCTGATCACCTTCTGGTAGCAATCGAGCAAGACAACGATGCAAGTTCAGACCGCTCGATAAGCGTCGTCTGGGACCACGGGCTCTGAGACGTCGTCAGGTAGGGTATGAAGAGCAGCGGCTGGGCCCCCGCCTGGCTCCGCAAGTAATACAAAGCGTCACGATGGTGGCGCTTGCTCAGAAAATGAGCCTGAACGCCTGGGCTTCATCGGTTTCGCTGGTTTATTCGGTTTCACTGGCTGCGCCACAAGTAATTCTCCAAAGATTCCCTGCCTCCCGCCCGCCTCCGATCCCAACGTCGGCGGCCTCCTTTCGCGAACCTTTACTTCGGATTCAGGCTGGCCAAAGATCGAGATCGACGAATCTCCTTCAGTCGCTACCAATCGAAGCCCGCCCGGCCAGCCCGACGTCGTGGTTGTTTGTCTCCCAAACAAGGATGGCCTACTAGCATTCACGGCAACGGGTATCAGATCAATGTCGATGAGTTAAGGGAA
>JAACDM010000238.1 GCA_009936795.1 Verrucomicrobiaceae bacterium
CTTCTTCTTCGGCGCAACTGCCTTCTTCTTCGGCGCAACTGCCTTCTTCTTCGGCGCAACTGCCTTCTTCTTCGGTGCTGCTGCCTTTTTCTTCGGTGCTGCCGCCTTCTTCTTCGGTGCTGCCGCCTTCTTCTTCGGTGCTGCTGCCTTCTTCTTCGGCGCAGCTGCCTTCTTCTTCGGCGCAGCTGCCTTTTTATTCGGCGCAACTGCCTTCTTCTTCGGCGCAACTGCCTTCTTTTTGGGCGCAACTGCCTTCTTCTTAGGCGCAGCTGCCTTCTTCTCGGGCGCTTTCCGGGATGGAGATGTCTTGGCTTTCTTCTTGGGGGTGACCTTAGGCATCTTTGAGGACAGCTTGGATTGGGGTTGAGATCACTCGTTGGATAACTCCATGTCCCACGAGGATCGGCGCGGATTAGTAGGGGCAAAGGCCGGATCCATCAAGCAGAAATGATTTACAATCCTCAAATTTCCATAGATACAAAAGGCCAGTATACAGGTATCAGGACAATGGCCACGATCCATAAAACTACGGTCAGCGGAATTCCAACACGTCCGAAGTCTCCAAATCGATACCCCGCTGCTCCATAGACATAGGTGTTCGTTTGATAACCAATCGGGGTCGCGAAACTGGCGCTAGAGCCGAACATGACCGCGATGACGAAGGGCCGCGGATCTAGCCCAAGCGCCTGGGCGATTCCAATCGCCACCGGCGTCAGCAGCGCCGCCACGGCGTTGTTACTGATGATTTCTGTCAGCACCGCAGCTGCCAAATAGACAATGGCCAGCACCGCGTAAGGCCCTAAACTTTCCAGCTGGCCCACCATGGTCTTCGCGATAAGGCTGACAACTTGGGTCTGCTGCAGCCCAAGACCGAGCCCAAGCATCCCAAAGATCATGAAGACCACCTTCCACTCTACCGCTCGATAGGCATCGGTAGCTTCCAGGCACCCCGTCAGCAGCACCAAGAGGACTGCAGCAAGTGCCACGCCAACGATGGGGATCGGCGACAGTGAACCGAGAAGGAGAAAGAGGAGAAGTGCTGCAATGGCCAACGGAGCTTTCGACCGGCGAAATCCTCGTTGCTTAGGTCGGCTGAGATTCACAAAGTCTTTCTCGGCGAATAACGCGTTCATTTTATCGACCGGACCTTCGACAAGAAGCGTGTCTCCGAAGGCGAGTTTCACCTCTTCGAAGCGCTCGCGGAGGTTCTCACCTTTGCGATGGACCGCAAGAATGAGCACTCCGAATCGCTGGCGAAAGTTCAGCTCCTTTAGGCTCTTCCCTATGAGGTTGGAATTCGGCCCCAGGATACCTTCCATCAGAATCGCAGACTCAGTGAGGACAGAGTCGAGTCCGAGCTCTGCCTGAGTCCCGAGGGCGAGGCCATGCGTTTGGCTCACATCCATGACCCCTGCGACATGACGCTTGAACAAAAGCTGGTCCCCTTCTTCAAATCACACCATGGGGAGCTTCGACCTCACCGTGCGTCCAAGCCGCAAGACTTCGATCACACGAACGGAAGGCATCTTAGCGAGCGGCGTTTCCGTGAACTGTTTCCCGATGAGCGGCGAGCCTTTCCCGATATGTGCTTGCGTTAGAAATTCACGTCCCTCCTCTGCTTCGAATAGAGTAGATAGCGTTGTCCGGTCAGGCAGGAGCTTGCGCCCTACGAACATCATGTAAACGATCACGATCACAACGAAGACGATGCCAAGCTTGAAAATCTCAAACATGCCGATCGGCGTCATTTGAGGAACCATTTCATGGGCGATACCTGAAGCGAGAATATTTGTGGAGGTGCCGATAATGGTCATGGTACCTCCTGCAATCGCAGCATAGGAGAGTGGAATAAGAAAGCGTGAGGCCTTATAATCTCTCTTGCGACATAAACTCAGAACGACAGGCAGAAAGACAACAACAACAGGCGTATTGTTGACAAATCCTGACAAGCCAGCTACGAGCAACATCAACACTATCAACATCCTTAATTCACTCTTTCCAGCTGCCATCTCAAACCACTTGCCCAACGAATCGATCACTCCCGTCCGCTCAAGCGCGGCACTAAGAATGAACATACAGGCAATGACGATCGGGGCCCCTGTCCCAAAGACCGCAGCCACATGAGACTCCGAGAGAATCCCTGTCAGAATCAGCCCGACAAAGGCCGTAATGGCAACTAGATCTGCCGACCGCACCTCAGTAACGAAGGCGACAAAGACAGCGACTACCAGACAGACCGTGAAGATCTGCTGCCAGAGGAGTGGCTCACCCATGAGAATCGCCTAACTGCGTCGGCTCCACCAGAGATCAAAGTCCGCTGGGGAATCCCCCTTTCCCCCTGGCTCGTAGCCAGTTATCTCTACAAGAGAATCCCAAGCCGCAAAGTACACTTGGAGATCCTCATCATCTCGAACAGTCTGACGGAGCTGCCCCACTACAGTGGAATCGGAGTCTTCATACCTGCGCAGCAAGTAGGCGGCTCGAGCACGGTCCCAGCCGGGATGCGATTGGTCATTGATGAACCGCGTGAGCGCTTCCTTGTCAACACGCTTGTCCGAGCGCTGTCCCAACTCAGGAAAGTACTTCGCCGTATTCAGGCCAGGATATTGTGCGATCCTCTTGATGTAAGCCTGCTCGATTCGAACTTTAGTTCTCCTATAAAACTCTTCCTCAGGACTACCCGTTTCCAACTGCTCCCCAATCCCCTTCAACTCGTCATACTTCTGTCGTGAATTGTGAGCATAAAGCGAGGCCTCTAACGCATTCATGCGCACGAATCTCTGATGACCAGTACGGAAATGAGTGAGGGTGTCCTCAAGACTGCGCACATCCTGACGAAGTGTCTGTAGGCTCAACTGCAGTTGGCTACCCGCGGTGCCTTCACGCGAGGCCGCTTCCTGCACGCGGTTGGCAAACCATTCCTCGCCCACAAACTTCCAGGCCGTGAACAAAACAGTGCCCCAAACCAAGGTGGTCAGCAGGAAGGATGGCAACACGGACGGCAGGAATGAGGACGATGTCCTGCGTCTCCTAACAATAGGCTCCATCTCAGGCTTAATGTGACGTCCCTCTACCGCCGCGGCCTCTATCTCAGGCTTTGAGCCCAAATCCCGCACCGGTCGAGGCTCCAACGTCACCCGCTCACGCTTTGAGGCGGCATTCGATCTGCGAAAGACCACCGGTTGCTGTGGGACGTCTTGGGTGGGAACCTCTTGATCCAGAGCAAGCTTTACTTCGCTCACCGGCGGTGCCACTACAGCAGGAGTCTTCGAGAACTCTCTCAGTGACGTTCGCTCGGAACCAACGCCGCCATTCGTTGACGTTGCTGCCGCCGGTTCTTGGTTCATCCGTGGTGCCAGCGTGGGCTGATGTTCGGGCTGCCTCGATATTGGTGCTTCGCTCAGGCCAAGAGCCTGGGTCACGCCATCGCGACGCCGAACTGCGGAACGCTCCAAGGCGGCAACCCGCTCTTGGGCAGCGCGCAACTCGCGCGCGCTGCGAAAGCCCGTCATCCCTGCAACAGGAACTCGACCCTCATGAGGTTCATCGAGTTCTCGGGCAATAGACTTCTCAATCTGAGATGCCTCGAGTTTCGCAAATCGCTGGTCGAGACCACTCAGGCCTTCAAGTAGCAACGCGTCGGAGGCTCCCCATTCTGCCGTGGCAGCAAGATCTGTGTCTGAAGAATCTCTCATAATAACGTAGGTGCGGTTTGGGTGACCTTTCAGCGAAGAGCCTCGCGGCCAAGACAGCAATAAAGTTTAAGCATAATGTAGAATTAATCTCACGAAAGAACAGTTGAACGTGCCGCCATCACGTGAGGACTCTCCATTGCCCAGCGTATCATTTGCCTAGATGATAGTTTATAAGCTAGATTTGAAACCACAAGAATACCATGCTCTACATGGCTGAAATAAATATCATAAGAATCACGAGAATACCTTGACTCTAAATCATTATTAATTATAACTCTCAAAACGCAGATACATTAGCAGACTTGCTATGATGCCGCAGAAACTTTCCCCACATTTCGACAGCTATGCGCTTGAGACTAGCGCTGCGGGAAAGTTGGTAACCCTCTCTTCAGACGGCACTGGTACTACCCATCGGGCCCGCGACACGCGATCTAATCAGCACGTCATTGTGCGAATCTTTAGTGAACGCTTGCTCGCAGACGATTCTGTCCAACAGGAATTCGTCGATCATGCCAAGTTCCTGATCGAGCTGGATCACCCTAGCATCACGCGAATTATCGACACTGGCCAGCATGCAGACCAGTTCTTTTATGTCTTGGAAGATCCAGGTGGGCACACTGTGGAGGAATCGATCGAAGCTTCCGGCCCCTTCGAGGTCCCCTATGCTCTGAAGTTGCATCTGCAAATCTCCGAAGCCCTTCTCGCTGTGAGAACCAAACCCGGTCTGCTCAGTCGAGTGTGGCCTCGCGGCCTGATGGTGACTGGAGACGGGGAAGCCGCTCAAATTCACCTGCTCGCACAGAATCTAGTAGCTCCAAGTGAGGAAGAGGAGCTACCCGAATTCCTTGCCCCAGAGATTCTGGCTGGGCACCAAGACACCGCACAGGCATCCCTCTATTCAATTGGGGCGACGCTCTACTACATGCTCACAGGGAAGCCACCATACCTAACTGGCCTCCCAGTTGAAGACCTCTTGGAACTCAAGTTGAAGAGACTTCCCGACTTGGCGATGCTTCCAGAATCCGCACCGGTCACACTCCTGCGACAAGTCCTCGATGCTGACCCTCGCAACCGTCCCAAGTCGTTGATGGAGTGGGATCGTGCCTTGCAGCGATTCATTCGTTTTACACCCGCAGAGACACGCAGAGCAGAACTCTCTTCACCCGCCCCCAAAACTCCAGAATCTACGACCGAGCCAGCGCCGCCATCGTTTATACCCTTCGGCAAGTCCGAGAACACAGCGTCCAAAACAGGAACAACCATCTCGTTAACACGTGATCCTGAACTTGATAAAGCCAAGATTCATACCCAGCGACTCAGTGTAGAACTGACCAAGAGAGTTCAGAAAGAACTCGCCCTCACTGACCAACTAAAAACGCTAGAGAGCGAACTTCAGGAGGAACGCCATCGTGTCCTCGAACTAACAAGTAGCCAAGCACTCCCCAATGCAGACGAACTAGACCGTCTCCGCGTTGAGAAATCGAAGATTGATGGTGAGTGGGAGAAGATTCAAAAAGCCCGCAAGAACCTTGAGAAAGAGCAACACGAGTTTCTCAAGAAGACCCAGCGTTTCACAGTTCGTCAGCTAGAGTCCAAAAAGGATTCTTCAGCTTCCGATGGCGCCCCAGATCTCACAGGAACACAACGCGTTGCGAGCAAACAACGCTTATTCAGACTCAGTCGCAAAGCCAAAGAGAAGCTAGCAACGAAGCCAGAATCTCATCCTGAATCGTCGGCCCCGGCTAACGAGTCGACCAAGAAGCCCGCACCCTCTACTAACAAGACAGCGCGCCAGACACTTGAAGGTAGCACGACCTCGAGGCCCCATACGAAACCAATACCCGAACGTAGCGACTCGAAAGTCGTGACTTTCAAGAACCCTAAAGCGGCAGAACCTCCCGCAATTCCAAATACACCAGCTTCCGCAAGCCAAGAGAAAGCCCCGGCCAAGCCACAGAACGCCATTTCTGAGACTACCAAGCCCAAGGAACAAACATCATCCCAAAGGCTTATTGCCAGGGCCACAGCCCAACAACCTATTGTCACGTCGAAGCCCATCGCGCCGAACACCCCCCCGGATGTTCGCAAGAAAGCACCCGCACCCCAGTATGAGCCACTTCCCGGAGCTTGGGTAGCTCTAGCCATTCTCGCAGCCGTTGTCGCTCTCGGTCTGTTCCTTGCCTACCGCACGTTCTTTAGTCGTTCGGACCATTATTTGATGGGCGCTTTAAATGACGATACCTCTCCCACCGTGGTCAATATAAGACCGCCCCTTGAGCCCGGCCCATTCGAGCCCCTAACCATTCCGGCAAAGAAGGATAGTCTGGCATCATCCGATTTGGAGTCCATTTCCATCAAGCCAGTTGCACCCTCCAGCAGCACCACCCCCAAACCGACGCGAGAAGCGAGTGTGAACAACGATCTCCGAAGTGACATGAAGGCCCACTCTAATTTTCTGCTGATCCAGGACGAAGAATGGGCAGAGTTACTTCACGGGCTCAAGATCATGGATTTGCAGACTGAGAAATATACTGAAGATGAGCTCGCTAAGATTCACAAGAAACTGCACGATGGCCTTGAGCGGAAAGCTCAGCTCAGGAAGGATTCGGAGAAAGATCTCCGTAGCGATCCTGAGTTCAAGAAACTCTTCGACTACGTCAAAGCGCTCGTTCCTGAAGAACCTTCGGCGCTCAACTAGCCAAGAAGGGGAAGGGCACGCTTCTCAATCGCACTCTGATAGGCTGTATCGACGATCTGTTGGCCAATCCGGCTAACTTCGATCGAGAGCGGACCTTCCACAGGCACGTTGCGCTGGAGACAATCCAGAACATAAGCGATAGGACCTTTATCAGGGCCCTCCAATACATCTACCGGAATCGTTTGCCCCTCTGGGTGCCTGGCATTCTGCAACGTCACCACTGACTCGCAGTCGTAGCTACTCAATGTTCCCGCACTCCCCTTGATGACAAATCCACACTTTGGCTGCGGCTGATGGGTCCAAGGATCAGTAAACGTGCCCCATCGCGTTTCAAACTTCGACAGTCCTGCTTTGTAGCGGGCCACAGTGATACTGTGTTCGTCCACCTCGAGCCCTTCTGGGGTATCTATCATTGCCATCACTTCAGTTGGCTTCTCACCCCCATGATACCAGGTACCCAACGTCGTTCCATAACCTAGATAATCTAACAAAGACCCTCCCCCTTCAGCGCTCTTGTAAAACCAACTAGCAGCTTTCCTCTCGGCCGTGGGTTCCAGCTCGATCTTATCGGCTCCATGCCACAA
>JAACDM010000239.1 GCA_009936795.1 Verrucomicrobiaceae bacterium
CTCAACGGCATGCCCTGTTTCATGAAGCCATCGATCACTTTCTCTATGGCAGCCTCTTCCAAGGTGCGCTTCGCGAACCGGCTGCGAGTGGGCTCTGGCAGGTATGCGAGGTTTATCTCCACGGGAAGATGCCAGACAAGGCCAAGTCTACTGCCGAGGATCTCCTGAAACTTTACCCTGAGTCCAATGAGAGCGGCCTTGCTAGGCAGTTACTCGATGAGGCTTCCCCGAAATCATGAATCGACGACATTCCCTCCTCCTTATTCTCTGCCTGTTGGGCTACTTTCTACTTCAGGTCTCTGCTCAAGAGGCGGATGTAGAAGTGGCGGAACCCGTGCCAGAGCGTACGGTTTCACTGCTAGATTACTACCAAGACGGTGGCTGGATGATGCACGTGCTGCTTCTCTGTTCGGTCGGCACCATAGCAGTGGCCGTTTACTGTTTCACTCAGGTTAATACGAAGAAGATGGCCCCAGTAGCGCTGGCAGAGAACATGACAAAGTACATGGAGAAACGCGATGTGACGCATGCCTACGAACTCTGTCAGTCGAATCCGAGCAGCTACTCGGAAGTCCTGTCCTCGGCTTTGCTAAAGGTGAACTTTGATCGAGATCGCGCGAACAAGGAGTCCATGATGGAGGCGGCTGGTGAAGCACTTGATCAGGAAGAGACCCGTTACATGCTCTGGGTCAACTATCTCAACGTCTTCGCCACCTTGGCCCCCATGATCGGTCTCCTGGGAACGGTGGTGGGGATGATCGAGTCGTTTCAGCAGTTGGAGCAGGCCAATTCCGAACCCTCTCAATTGGCTGGCGGTATCCGCAAAGCCATGGTGACCACAGCAGGAGGCTTGTTAGTAGGTATTCCATCGATGTTCTTCTACTTCTTCTTTCGGGATCGGCTTACGGCGATCATCAGTTCTATTCAAAAGCAGACAAGTTTCCTCATCGATGTTCTGAGTGGCGAAGTTAAATTGTCCGGGCAGTCCGAAGACTAAATACCATGAGGCGGCGGAAGCGACAGCACGGTCAGATGACCTTTCAGATCACGCCGATGATCGATATGACGTTTCTCTTGCTCATCTTCTTCATGGTCACCTTCAAGATGTCCAAGGAAGAGGTGAAGCTCGATATTGATCTGCCGGTGACTCTGACAGCGAAGACGCCGCGTGACATGAGCAATCGCGATATCATCAACATCGACGATGTGGGCGACTACTATCTTAAGAACGATCTGGCATCGAAAGAGAAGGTCATGTTTCACCTCAAGCGGCAGTTCAAAGACTTTCCACCCTTGCGCGTTTACATCCGAGCCGATAAGAAGACGCCGGCTCGCAAGTTGAAAGAGCTGCTCCGCATGTGCACCGAAGCAGGTGCGTTAGACATCATCATAGGGAGTTATCGGTCCGAGTCATGAGCATACGCCGCCGCCAACGCCGAATGGATCTCGTTGAGATGCAGATGGGTCCTATGATAGATATGACGTTTCTCTTGCTGGTATTCTTCATGGTCACGGCGAAACCGACTCAGCCAGAGAGCGATATCAAGATGACGTTGCCAGGGAGCATGAGCCAAGAGGAAGCTGTTGATCTGCCTGATGAACAACGCATTAAAATCGAGGCTAATGGGCAGATCATACTCAATGACATGACCATTGATGACCCGACCTCGAGCGAGCTTCCTGAATTAGTGCGCATTCTCACGCGGCTCAAACGTGCCGCCGATTTGAGTAAGTCCAAGGCGATGGTCACCTTAGATCCTAACGATGCGGTCCTTCATCAACGCATCGTCGATGTTCTCGGCGCCTGTGCTCGTGCCGGGATCAACGGTGTCACGTTTGCTGATCAATCTAACGAATCTGCCTTATGATCGAAGCAAATCGAGACCGCCTAACTCCCAAGCGGAAACGCAAGTCGAAGAAACCCAAGCCTCGTGATGGCAATCGCAAGCGCGGGCTCATCGTGACGATCGTTCTGGGAAGCATTGCCGTACACGCAATCGGTTTGGTGCTATTTGGTCTCTTCAAGATCGCAGAGTATTTCAAAGAACC
>JAACDM010000240.1 GCA_009936795.1 Verrucomicrobiaceae bacterium
CCGCCGTCCTTTTGATGATAGAGATAGTTGCCCGTGGCGGACTCGGCATAGCCCGCGTTCAGACCCTCGACCTGCGAGGTGATACGTTGCCCAGCCTTGCTGTACATGTTCGTCACGTAGAGATCCTGTTTGCCGTCGTTATCGTAGTCGCCCCAAGTCGCGCCCATGGCGAAGCCAAACGCGGACGTCCCCGCGTCCGCAGTGACGTCGGCAAAGCCGTTCTTGCCGTCATTGCGAAACAAGTGATCAGCGGCCCAGTCATTGGCAATGTAGAGATCGGGATCACCATCGTCGTCATAGTCCGACCACGTGGCCTGCATCGTATTGCGCCACACGCCAATCTGGGCGTTCACCCGCGCGCCCTTAAAGTTGCCGCCGCCAACGTTGACTAACAACACGTTGGGCGGCCCCATCTGATCGAGCACGTTCGGAAACATACTGTCCTTGTTCTTCGCGTGAGACTTCGCGTGGCGCTTGTGGTATTCCTTGGCAACGATCGGCGGAAGGAACTCGTCCGGCCATTTGTCGGTATCTGACGCATCGCCACCCGTCGGACTCGAACCTCCCAGTACCGCAGGCCGGTAGGTGCAAACATACACGTCGAGCAACCCATCGTTGTTGTAGTCTGCCGCCGACATTGAAAGCGCCAGCCGCGGCAAGGCCACGCCCTTCTTTTCTATAAACCGGCCGCCGTTGTTGATAAAATACTTACAAGGCAACAAACTACGCCCAAGCATGAGGTCTGGGTCTCCATCGTTGTCGAAATCGGCAAAGAGGGCACAGGTGGAATGATTCTTCACACCACCGAGCCCGCGGAGCTTCGCCGTTTCCAGAAACGTGCCATCGCCCTGATTCTCAAGCAGCTTGTTGTAGCCTCTCCTAACGGTCACAAAGACGTCATCGTCTCCGTCACTGTCAATGTCGGCAATCGCAATGCCAGGCTTTTGATTGGCAGAGATGGTGGCAAAGTAGCGGTGTGGGATGCCCTTCCTTCCCTCGGCATAGAAGGTAATAGTCTCTTCGTGGTGCTGCGAGCGCCGCAGCGAGACCACATCCGCCGGACGAGGCAAGGCTTCGTCCAGAGATTCCTGAAACCAAAGTTGGTCGCTGGCGACACTTGAGAACTTCTTGGTGTGCCAATCCATGATACGCCAATCGTCTTCACTAGCAGTTGTTGAAACGTTTTTCCAGGCAATGCTCAGCTTGGCCGAAAGTCCGCGCCAATGATCCCCTTTCATGCGTGCCACAGCTGAGAAATCGACATTGGCGATGAACCGTTTCAAATTGCCAGGCTCGAAATTCCCTTTTACGATCGCGAACTTCGCGTGTTCGAAGAAGGCCACGTCGTTCAGTAGGCTGGACCAAAGTTGACCCGAGTCTGCAGCCATCGGCTTCTTGTCAGACGCAGGCTGCCAGTCCGCCTCGCCACTGCGTTCGAGATCGACCACGTCTAAAGTCGGCGCGAACAGCTCTCTACGCGGAGTATCCGGCAATTGGAGATTCAGGAGCCCTTTGGCCAAGGATGCCAGGCCCGGTGTTAGAGCGAGGATTTGTTCCTCGGAAGTGACAATCGTTCGGATGGCTGAAGCATCTCCGCCCATAGCGGGCGTCTTTGAAGCGCCGCCGTTTTCCGACTCAGACTTGTTGCAGGCTGGAAAAATGAGCGCGCTCACCAGCCCGACGGTCAGCAACCTACGGACAAAGCGATCCTTCAGCGTGGTTGTTTTTTTCACTTCTTCACTCATCAATCGTTGGCTTCGCCTGTCTCCACTTCGCTTCGGCTGTTCGTGAATCGTTAATCAATCGCCCTTCGCTGAAGAGCGATTCACGCAGACTGCTGCGAACAGGCGGTGGTGTGTTTGCTTGAGTTGCCATTTTCCAACTTAACCCTTTCAGCCAATCCCGCACGTGTATAGGCCTTTCTCCAACCACCCCTTCCCATCGCCATGACCCTCAAGATCGCAAACATGAAATTAGCAACGACGCTCTCAATCATTCCCCTTCTTCTCTTCACCACATCGCATGCAGATCTGATTTGGACCGTAGGGCTGCCGGGAGACGGCTGGCCACAAGATCTCGGAACCGGTGGCGGCGAAGAGACAGCCTTCGTTCAAGAATCGGGCGTGAACGATCTTCCTGGAGATCCTGCCAGTCCAGTGGTGAATCAACAGTCTGACGACGATTACTACTTTGCGGGTGTCTACACCACCGTCGTCGATGGCGGCAATTACGATCCCGTTGGTCCCGTTGCTGAAAACGAGGAGGGTGCAGAGCGTGCTTTCGCTGGATCTGACAATACCCTTCGCTACCACTTCAATTTCCCGAGTACCATCGGAGCGGCCACACCGCTTACGGTTTCTTGGGATGCGAACAATCTTCACAATGACGCGGCTGACCCTCGCTACGGCGTTGAAGTTTACGTCAATGGAACGCGTGTTGCTGAGGAAACGCTGATCCGTGGTGACGAGCTGGGTGTCATCAACACCACTCCGGCCTTCACGCTAGGTGACGTGAATGGCGAGGCTGGCGAAGGTTTTGACAACTACGTCGAACTCCGCGGCATCAACTACAATGCCGAAGGCGGGGGGAACTGGATGGGTGTCGATCACGTCTCTTTAGATGCCGAGCTTAGTGCCGATGGTATTGTTTTCACCGTTGATGGAGACAATCTCGTCATTACTAACACCGCGCCTTTGACCTTCAATGTCGCGGGGGCCGGGGCGCCCAAGGCATCACCTATAGAAAACAACGTTGGGGTAGTTTTCCGGGATGTCTGGCAAAGTGCGCCAGGAGGGGCTGGTGGCGTATTGGGGACAGTCAACACGATGTCTCTTTCGGGTGACTCTGGAAATTATCCGGGTGGGGCCAAACGATGGGTGTTCCGTGACACTGTGGACGTCGGGCCACGTGATCTGGCCTTAAATTTCGAGGGGCCGTTGCCGGCTGCGTGGAATGGGGAGTGGACACTCGGTGCTGGGGTGGCCACGGTCTCGGGGTGGGCTGGTGCCGCGCCCGATTTCTCCGAATCAACTCTGCAGATGTTTTTGATTGATGGCCACGACCTAAGCGCTCACGGGTCAGGCATTTCAGTGAGCGCGTCTACTGCATTCAATGCCGGTGTTTTTGTAGTCACGGACGTCGCCCTCACTTTGACGGGGGCCGTTCAGATGTTCGAATTCAACATCAGCAATCCCTCGCAGGCCACGCCGCGTACGATCAATGAAATTGAAATCGTAGGCGATGACGCCTCCAAGTTTACGATCGACACCGCGTTGCCTTTCACGATCGATCCTGAGGGGCAGCAAACGGTGGCTTACACCGTTGATCCCTCGGGTGACCTGGGAACGCTTGCTGCGAGCTTTGTCATCGAAACTGATGAAGAAGAGGTAAGCGTTCAATTGGCCGGAACCATTCACGATCCGGCGCTTGCGTCGATCGCCGCGATCGACTTCGGC
>JAACDM010000241.1 GCA_009936795.1 Verrucomicrobiaceae bacterium
CCGCCTTCACTTCGCGAGTAGAACACATAGAACCAGCCATTTGATACATACTGAGGATGGAAGGCCAGACCCAACAGACCCGATTCCCCTTCAAACGTAGTGGCCTCAGAAATATCCAGAAACGTTTCTTTGCTAGGATTTCCTAAAGTGGGTATCACCAAGATGCGGCCACGTTGTTCGACAACAAAGAGACGGTCCGTTTCTCCGGGAGGCGTGACCAAGGCAACCGGGCGATCGAAGGAAAGGTCATCAAACGCAGATTCGGTTTCGAATGTTCCGCCTGGAAGAGTCGAGGGCAGCCGAAGCGTATCGTTAGCCTGTCGCACCAATGGCTCAGCGCATAAGACGCCCACGGTCAAGCAGAGGAGGGAGAGAATGCGATACATTGCGAAATCAAGGTGAGAGAAACACGTCTGCCAAAACGTAACCACAACGCTCGTAGTGCGCAACCGCGTCACGCCCCTCTTTGACTGCGTTGCTAAGAACCTTAGAGCACTGGTGTGGAGGCCCACCAGGGCCGCTCATTCCTTGGTGGGCCTCTTGACGGTGGCACACGGGCGGAATTGATGCTTCATTAGCTCCGTGAAAGAGGAAGCTCTAGAAGATACCAAGATTGAGGTGCGCAGTTACTTTGTGAGGGACCGCAATGCCCTGGCGACCCGAGCAGACATCGGCCCTCTCTACGTAGATCACTATCTCCATCTCATGCAGCATGGCATGCGCCTCCCTCCTGGCATTGACAAGTTACTCAAGGACGCACTCGGGGCGCTGACTTTACATCTGGCGTCTCGCCCCTGGGAAGAAGACGCCGCCTGGACCGTCAATTTCCAAAAACCATGCTGCAATCTTTTCGTCACAGGCAATAGCCGATCAGAAAGTGTCACGGGACGAGCATTTACTGAAGATGTGAAAGTAGTCAACTCGAACCGCTTCATCGCCCAGATCCGTGACGATCATTCGGGGATGCGACAAAGCGTCGTCGCGTTCGAGGGCACAGACTTCTTCCGCATCGTGGAACACTTCTTTGCCCAAAGTGAGCAACGGCTAGCGCGCCTTTTCCGCTATAGCGAAGAAACGTTTGTCATGATAACCGCCCAGCCCGACTGCGACGAGGACTGGTTAACCGAGCTCACTGACGAGGACGTTCGCGCACTAGATCAATCGGAATCTCTAAGCTTGCTAGAGTCCCGCTTCTATCGGTTCGATTGCGGCTGTGACTTAGATAGAATTCTTCCCTCAATGGCTACGCTGACCGCTTCTCTTATCGATGAACTTTACGAGAACACAGACACCATCCCGATACAATGCCCCCGCTGCGGAGCGCGCTTCCCCCTTAAGCGGGAAACCTTGGAGAACTATCTAGCAAACCACTAGGATACTTCGCAGTATCTTAATTACCGCTGTGGAGGCTTGATCTCTTTGATCAACTCGGAATCGTAGACTTTACCCTTCACTACCTTGAGCGCACGACGAGGTATGCTCTTATAGCCAGAAGGGCTAGCAATGACGCGAAGCGGCTCGCCGTCTTTATCGTGAAGAACGACGGCGTAGCCCTGGTATTTGAAGCCATAGTTGTAATAGTCACGGGCATCGTACTTGAAGGAAAACTCTTCTAGCGAGTAGGTCGATTTCGCGCCTCCAGCTTGATTGAGCGTAAAGCTCTTCTTGGCCAGTACCTTGATTGTTCGCTTCTCCACAACCCCTCTTCCAAAGACGACAACCGTCATCCCGCAACTCAGGGGAGTCTTCGAGTCACGATTCTCAATCGTCACCACTGGCTTTAGCGTATCCGTCCGTTCATCATCGTAAGTCCCGCGATTAGTGCGCTTGCTAGTCTTACCCGAAGAGAACTTGATAGGAAGAAAGGACTCCTTTGGCACCGAAATCACATCGCCCTTCTCTGGCTCTTCTACTTTGACGGGAAGATCATAGGCTAACAGAGAGTCCTGCGTGGCCTCGGTCAATTGGTCCAATCGTAGAGTGTAAATCTTCTCCTTACCGACCCGCTTGAAAGTGACCGTCGTGTTGTCACTAGCAAGGATAACAGCCTCGATTTTACTACTTTTTGTATTTTCCAACGTGAGAGTCGGAGTCTCCTCGGCATAGAGTTGCACATGCGTGGCAACTCCTACCATGGCCATCATCACCCAAGTCTTGATCTTCATAACCGGTTAGCTTAGGTGATATTCTCAGAGAGGACAAGCGAAAGCGAATCATCATGCCTGCAACTTCTGCGGCGGCGCGCCACCACGACCCAGCCGAGAAGGAGCAACGAGGAAACCGTCGGCTCGGGAATAGTGCGGGCCAGCGAATAGGCCGGCTGCTCCATGATTTGGTCCAAACTCCTACGATAGAGATCGAACTCGCCAACTAACAATTCCCCAGACTCGTCGTCGAGCAATGCTGGATCATTGCGCAAAGGATCCTCAAGAAAGACCTGATCATGCTGAAAAATAAGAAGCTGCCTCGCATCGCGTAGTAACCCCTGATCCGAAATTACCGTATAGATCGCACGACCAGCAAACTCGTCTTCAGGAGTGACCGTTTGGGTCACGACATCCTGGTAGAGCGAGGGAAGACCATTGAAATTGACGGCGATGGAGTTTCCAAACTGCCGGAATTGAGATTCCAGGTGGAGAAGGTGTCCACTTTCCACAGCGTCTCGAATGGCACCATTGTCGATATCAAAGGCACCAATCCAAACAAGCCCATTAAAGAAGAGCGATCCATCATCCTTCGTGAGCAAATGGGAATCCGGCCCATCAAAGTTCGTCACGGTGATCGTGGCACCCCACGCTGTAGCGAAAAACAGGCCCCACCAGGCACCCACAGCTCTAATTAACATTGCTACCATGCCATCGAAGCTTGGAACGCAGCGTGCGATAGAACGACTGCTCTGGCAGAAAAGCTAGCTCCACATGATGACTCGCTCGACGAATGTGAATCTGGCTGTGCGGCTGGACTTGATGTACAGACCGGCCATCCAATGTAAGCGCGACCTGGTCGCGTTGCTCGACAGGAATCACCTCAATCTCAGTGTCGTTACGCACAACCATCGAGCGATTTGACATAGCATGCGGACATATGGGCGTGATCACAAAGACACCACTTTCCGGATCAATGATCGGACCACCAGCGGAAAGCGAGTAGGCGGTGGATCCAGTAGGCGTCGAGATGATAAGACCATCAGCACTATAGTGGTTGAGATACTCCCCATTGATGTGCGTTTCCAAGTGAATGAGGCGAGACACATTTTCACGGCACACGGTGACCTCATTGAGGCCAAAATACGTGGCCTGCTCCTCTCCTGCGAGGGAAACGGTTGCCTCTAATAGCGACCGTTTTGAGAGGCGGAAGTAGTCCGTCCGTATCCAGTCACCAACTTGGCTCACGGCGTCCTGAGTGGCGCAGGTCAGAAATCCCAGAGTGCCTATGTTCAATCCCATGATCGGAACGGGAATCCCAATAGTCCTGAGGACAGCGCGAAGAATTGTACCATCTCCCCCCAAGATGATCAGGAGATCCACTTCACCGGCCATTTCTCGCAGATCAATCCCAGACCCTACAGACGGGTCTGCTAACAAGGACGCAGATTTTTCCTCGAGCGAAACCTCCAGGTCGCTACGCAAGAGATGCGATCGTAATTGCGTCAGGACCTCCCTCGCGTTGGGCTTGGAGACGTTCGCGGAGATGCCTATGTGGGTTGCAGCCATGCTAGAAATTCGTGGTTACCATCAGTGCCGGTGATCGGCGAATCCATCACTCCCAGCCATTCTCCGTTTAACGAATGTTTTGCGAAATCGCGAATCTTCGCGACAGCACGTTCCCTTAAGGATGCGTCTCTAACAATACCACCCTTGCTCACGTCCTCCCGTTGAAGCTCAAACTGCGGCTTAACAAGACACACGACATTTGCATCATCGGCGAGTATCTTCCAACAAGCAGGTAAGATGAGGGTCAGTGAAATGAAGGAGACATCGAGAACTACCAAATCCACCCGCTCCCCAACATCCTCGAACTCCATGTGCCGCACATTGAACTTCTCACGCACATTCACGCGAGGATCTGAGCGCAACTTCCACACGAGCTGGTTGGTCCCAACATCAAAAGCGTGAACCTTACTCGCTCCTCGTTGCAGTAGACAATCCGTAAAGCCACCAGTAGACGCACCCGCATCGAAGCAGATCTTTCCTTCCGTCGCAATTTTGAAGTGATCGAGCGCAGCTTCCAACTTGAGACCACCGCGCCCAACAAATTTCGGCTTCTCCTTAACCGTTGCAGTTGCCTCGCTGGGGACGATCGCACTGGGCTTATCCCATATGTGAGTACCTATCTGGACCTCACCAGCAATGATCAGCCGTTTGGCCTGTTCGCGAGATGGGGCCAACCCAAGGCGGACCAAATGTTGATCCAACCGTTCTTTAATTCGAGTTGAGGAGGGCGGCATTCTACGGATACGTTGCCAAGGATGCCTTCATGCGCAAGGAGGCCTAGTCGTCAACCTCGTAGGCTTCAGGCGGATCGGGAATCCACCAGACTGACTTTGCAAAGTAAGGGTCGTACGGATCAGGAAAAGCCATGTCCTTCGCCCGGAAACTCAAGTAGGAGCCGAGGACACACGTGATCATACAGAGCAGAAAAATCTCAGTGCTGATCGGGTCTGTCTTGTTCGTTCTGATGATAAAAAAGAGGCAGACAATCGCAGAGGGCAGGGCATAGTTTAGAGCACTGACAAGGCCCTGCTGGTACTTAAGGCTCGTAAAAGCACGGTCATACCCCTTCTGAATCATGGTCACTTCGTAAATCGTGTACGCCGCGACGGCGATCAGCCATCCAGCCGTCACAAACGCTGTGAGTAAGGCGAGTTGCTTCATCTGCTTCCAGTATTTATACTCCTTATTATAAGGATATAAATACCCTATCTGCAAGAAATAATCAGGCCTTTCTC
>JAACDM010000242.1 GCA_009936795.1 Verrucomicrobiaceae bacterium
AAAAGAAGAAGGCCGCTCCAAAGAAGCGCGCCAAGAAGAAGGTCGCTAAGAAGACCGTAAAGAGAAAACCTGCCTCTAAGAAGAAGGCCGCTCCTAAGGAGAAGGCCGCTCCTAAGAAGCGCGCGGCTAAGAAACCCGCAAAAAAAAAAGTCGCGCAAAGCGTCGTAAGTAGAATCCGACGCAAGACACCCAAACCAAAACAAAGAAACAACCAATCGACTCAAAATATCAAGCGCATCGATTCCGAGAAAACCCATGGATGGCAAGTTCATGTCTGTCGGAATGGCGTCTTGAGGACAAAGCTCTTTAGTGACCGGGTGCATGGAGGCAAACGCCCCGCCAAAACCGAGGCGATCCGCTTCCGGGACCAGCTCCGAGCCGAAATGACTCAAGACATTACGCCAACCTGGCAGAACGAACGCCCCTCCAAGACCAACACTGGTCACCTGGGTGTTTCTTACACTGAAGCCCACCGCGGCAATGGGAATGTGAAGGGTTACATTTCTGTCACTGCACGGGTTTCCAAAGGAAGAGCTGTGAATCGTAAATTCTCCATCGACAAAGTAGGCTACGACAAAGCGCTCGCCCAAGCAGTGGCATGGCGCAAAGACCAGCTGAACAAGAGAGAGGGTATCGAGCGAGCCGTCGCCTCGCGCACCCTCAAGGATTAAAACGTTTCAATGGCCTGATGTTCGATTGGTTGATCTAAGAAAACCAACCATCTGATCAAGATCTCTGGAAGGGGTGGCGAAAGTCACCCCTTTTTGGTGTACAGGGTTGCCGCCCATTTGAGCAGCGCTTCGCCTTCCAAGGAATGAAGCTACGGTTGCCAGGCTGGAACCAATCTAAAGAACACGTGTTCCCAGCTTGCCAGTGACAATGTCGCCGTGATCTGGACCAGCCGTCCACCTGGGGAAGCTGTCGTCCTTGCGCCCAGAACAGCGGCACTCCAGACGTTTAGATCCGTCGAGTAGTTCACATCTACGCTATTCACGACAAGATCTTCGTCCATTTGATATGGTGTATTCGAAATCGCTTTCTTTTTGAGTCACTAATGGGTTAGGGGCGGCTGACGTATTGGGGTTAGTGTCCAAGTGGTGCCCTAGGCTGTTGATCCAGCAACCGTTGTCTTGATCGGCTTCGCCACCCCAACACGTAGCTTCTTTGGCCGGAGTGTCGTCGTCTGCCGGAAACATCAATGCTGCCCAGAGACGGTAGAGAATCACGCTTGCGATAGCATTCCCAATCTTACCGCAGCCAGCAACACTTGGGTGAACACCATCTACGAGGTCGGCCGAGGCCGTGTAAGCCGGTGATCCTACATCGGTGATGTTGATAGGACGAATCAGCCGGGAATTCACGCATGTGAATCGATTGTCGGACGTGGCAAGTTCAGTGATCTGAGCATTTTAGTTCTCAACGGTTTCCTTGACCAGAGGACGCCTGGACTCTTCATACTGATCGTCGCTGCCATCGAGACTGGCACCGGGAATGGGAACGGTGACCAGAATTGCGCTAGTATTAGGAAAAGCGTCAGGTATGGCATCGTTCGGATCATCATTTACAATGGCATCGAGAGGCTTTTGGTATCAGTCCAAGATCGAATTTACTGGAATAAAGTTAGACCTGTTGTCATAGGTCCAGATTTCTCGATTCACGCCGCTTTCGATGAAGACTCTGGCGCTTCGATCATCACCGTTTCCCGCAGGAAGCAGAAGCGGATCGTCATCTAGCGGAAAGTCAGCCATATCCACTCCGGGCATGAACCAGTCATCGAGGTTCTTAGGGTTGATCAAACGGGCGACATCATTGATTCCGAGCAAGATGACAACATAGTCTAGAACGTTTACGCCACCGTTGGTGATGATGGCATTTCGTGCATTTTCAAAACGCGCTACTGCTCCGGACGGGCTAGAGTTGTGAACGATAGGTAGTTTTTCGATGATGCCGCCATCCCGACCTACCATGTATTGACTAACGGGTATGCCATCTGCCGTGATCGTCTCTACAGGGTCTCCCACATAAATTGGAGCGGCAGGTAGCCGTGCAGTGAGGGTGTTGTGATAGCTAATACGGTCGTTGTGGGGGAAGCCCTCGGTGATAGAATCACCGTTTGTCATGATCTTCATTTGAGCATGTGCAACTGGCATGCAGCAGCAGAGCGCAGCAAGAACGTAAAAATTCCGAGCTAGCGTGTGAATCATGCGGGGCAAGGCGAATCCTTGAGGCCAAGCGAGGGGTGGAATCCTTAGGAGGAGCCACTTTCAATATTCGCAAGCCACTGACTTAGATCCAGAAGAAGTTCGCGTGGAGTGATGTGACACCGAATTGGAGTTGAGACGAGGTTGTTGTCCTAAAAGATTCCCCTATCTAGACAAGCACCGCGAGCAAGGCATGGTTATAAAATGAACCCATTTCGTCTTTCTTTGGGGATGTGTATGTGTAGTGCTTCGTTAAGTGTCGCTGCAGATGCTGATAGCCATGGCCAGGAATCTGCAGCTCAAGTGCGCTCTAGCGAGGGGCCAAATCTCAAGGTCGAGATCTTTGCGGACGCTTCGATGGTGAAGAATGTCACCGCCATTTGTTTCGATGACCAGGGACGGCTTTACGTGACTGAAAGTGACCGTTGGCGCAATGGCGTGGAGGACAATCGTGATCATCTCTTCTGGGTCATGGATGATCTGGCGTCTCAAACGACAGGGGACCGGCGTGCCATGATCGAGAAGTGGGCGGACAGATTTGCCCCCGATTTCTTCACTAGGGAGTCTGAGAGAGTGGTGCGAGTCGAAGACTCGGATGGTGATGGCAAGGCAGATAAGCAGACCATCTTTGCCGATGGGTTCAATGATGCTCTTGATGGCCCGGCCATCGGTCTCCTGTCTGGTTTCGGAAAGATTTATTTGGCTAACATCCCTCACTTATGGACGCTGACCGACGCGGATGACGACGGTGTCGCTGAGAAACGTGAATCAATGCAGGACGGTTTTGGTCCGCGCTTCAGCTTGAGTGGGCATGATCTTCATGGGCTCGTCTGGGGCCCGGACGGGAAACTTTATTTCTCCATGGGAGACCGCGGTTACCATCTAAAGACGAAAGAGGGGAAGATTCTGTCTGATCCGGGAGCGGGAGCGGCCTTTCGTTGCAATCCCGACGGCACTGATCTCGAGATCTTTTACTATGGCCTGCGCAATCCACAGGAGTTGGCGTTCAACGAATATGGTGATCTCTTTACTGTAGATAACAACTGTGACCAAGGGGACGCTGCTAGGGTAAGCTATCTCATGGAAGGCGGTGACACTGGCTGGCACATGGGTCACCAAGCTTTGACGACGTTCTCTGACCAAGTCGAGGACGGGAAAATGGAGCAACCTCCCCATTGGATGAGCGAAGGTCTTTGGAAGAAACGTTATCCTGCACAGCCCGCCTGGATCCTTCCTGCTGTCGACCACCTGACCATGGGGCCATCAGGCCTTGTCTTCCACTCGGGGACGAGCCTGTCACAACGATATAAGAATCACTTTCTGGTCTGCGATTACAAGGGGTCTAGCAATCAGTGCTTTCTTTATAGTTTCAAGGTGGAGCAGGAGGGCGCGGGCTATGCCATGCGAGATGGCCACATCTTCTATAGTGGAATCACTGCTGCCGATGTGGATGTTGGCTACGATGGCAAAGTTTACCTCGGAGACTTCGGTGGCGGTTGGCGGCGAACGGATAAGGGAAACATCTTCGCGCTTTCTGATCCCGAACATCTAGACAATCCGGTAGTTCAGGAAACTAAGGATGTCTTCGCTTTAGGCTTCAACCATCGATCGAGTGAAGAACTCTCGGCACTACTCTCCCATGCGGACATGCGCGTCCGTCTCCGTGCTCAGTACGCGCTAGTGGCCAAAGCAAGCGACACTAGCAGAGCCGCGCTCGTGAACGCGGTTACGTCGAATCCTAATCTCTTCGCTCGTTTGCATGGGACCTGGGGACTTCGGCAATTAGACGATCACGCGACACTGATTGCTTTGTTACGTGATTCCGAGGCTGAACTACGCGCGCAAGCAGCGCGTGCTCTGGGTGATTTAGGCGCAGGCAATGCTGCCGAAGCGTTGACGCCGCTCTTGGGCGACGAGAGTGCTCGCGTCCAAGCCTTTAGTGCGCTTGCCCTTGGCAAACTTGGCCACAGGGGGGCCATGCCTGGTGTCCTGACGTTCCTCGAGGCGAATGCCGGTGTGGATGTCTTCCTTCAGCATGGTGGTATCATGGCGCTCAAAGGCATCGCCCAACCAGCGGAGTTGGCCAAGTTGGCGCAACACCAATCTCGTCATGTGCGTCTCGCTGCTGCGATCGCGTTGCGTAAGCTAGAGCATCCTGATATTGCCGTCTATCTTCAAGATCCTGACACGCGAATTGCCGAAGAGGCCCTTCGCGCGATCAATGACCTTAACATCGAGCCAGCGCTGGAAGCTGCGGCAGACGCCAACCACGACCTTGTTCGAGATGTTGCGGCCAATCTCCTGCCGGACGAGCCAATCTTCCGCCGCGTTATCAATGTGAACTTTCGATTGGGAAGCGGTAAAGGTGCGAAGAGACTTCTCCTCATGGGGGCCAATCCGTCCCTCCCTTTGGCCTACCGTGTTGCTTCTCTTCGTGCGCTCTCTGTCTGGCCAAACCCTCCTAGCATAGATCCTACCCTGGGTAAATATCGGCCTTTGGATACGCGAGACTCCTCGGTGGGACTTAGCGCCATTCGGGTGGATTTGCGCGATTTGCTAGCCTCTACGAAGGAAACGGAGATTGCTCATCAAGCGCTTCGGGTTGCCGAAGCCTTTGGCATGCCTGTTGAGTTTAGCAAACTCCGCCGCTTTCTCTTGGATCGGCATCAGGGTGTGGAAACACGGCGTCAAGCGCTTCAGATGATCGAAGAGAATCCACCCAGGGGATTCGATGCGGACTTGCAGCGTCTCTACTTGGATCAAAGCGCTCCAATGCGAGTAGCTGCGGCGGAGACTACGGTGCGTCTCTTCCCGCAAGACACGACCCTCATGGTACGACTCCTCCTTCGAGGTGGCAGCACAGGCGAATTGCGCGGTGCCTACAAGATTCTAGCAGAGTCTAAGGAGGAGGACGGCATCGCTATTCTAGCCGAGCAGCTGGAGGCTCTTGCCGCTGGGACGGTTCCGGCCGCGACTCGTTTGGACCTTCTAGAAGTGGCGAATCAGCGAACGGAACCTGCGATCGCTGAGCGCGTCGCCAAGGTCACAGCGCAACTGGCTACTAAGCCGATTGGTCAGCTCGCATTTAGCCACGATGGTGGCGATTCCGATCGAGGTGAGCGGCTGTTTGCCAATCAAGGCACGTGTAAGAAGTGTCACCGTGTAGAGGGCGATGACTCGGAGGATGCAGGGCCTACGTTGGAAGGGATCGCGACCCGTCTCAACAGTGATCAGCTTCTTCATTCGCTTGTCTTCCCGGGCGAGGAGGTTGTGGATGGGTACGGCATCGCCAGTATCACGAAGAAAGATGGTACGATCGTCGCCGGTACACCGATTAAAGAAACGGACACCACGGTGGTCATCAAGACTCCTGACAGTGACCCTGTCACCGTGGCCAAGGCGGACATCCAGGTTCGCACTCCGGCGATTTCTCCAATGCCGCCCATGGGACTAGCGCTTCCCGCGCAAGACATTCGTGACCTCATGGCCTATTTGAAGACTTTGAAGTAGGTGCTGAAGGAGCGTTGGCTAGGAAGGTATGGATGACATCGCTTGAGAAACTACAGCCACGCGAGCCGATACCGGAGGACGAGATCTGCCAGTGTGAGAACGAGACACCTTTCGTTCTGCGATACGCGTTTACGGAGTTTCCGATCTTCTGCGTTGAGTGCAATGGTCAAATTCTTCCGGAAGACGTGGATATCGACGAGTCGTTGGTGTCAGCGTTGGTGAATTGGCGAGAGGTGTATGCTGCGCTGTATAGACTCTGGGGCCTACGAGAAGATGGCTAAGCAGCTTCTCTTGGACCCTAAAGGGCAGGTGAACGTCAGCGGACAAGGTCTGGCCAATCGTCTTGCTTAACGGCGCAGCGGTTTCTACTGGCTTTTCTGGGATGCCAATGACCCGGCACCCGTAACATGCCCGTACTGTGGGTCAGGAATGGAATCTTACGAGAATCGAAGCTTCAGACAGTGCTGTGGTTGTGGCATTGCAGTCTAACTTCATTCTCAAGCCTTTGTTTCTTTGCGGCTTCGCGTGACCATTCTTGACCGAAGTAATCCGCGTGACCTGTAGCCTTGATCACCCATTCGTGGTTTCAAAGGCAGAATGCAAAGCGCCGCACCTCTTCAAAGGCCTCCCCGCCTTTCCGAGAAATGCGACGCTTAGCAATACCTGTAAGTAAGAGTTCTTGCCTTGTCTTGACGTAATGTGAGTTACCTTACGCTTTGGCGGGTGGCTCTTCATCCGCTGGCGGCTCATCGGCAGCGGCTAGATCGGCGTAGCGCTCGGGATCCATCTTCTGTTTCACGATTTCCTCGATCTCTTTGTAGAGTTTCTCATCGTCCTTGAGCGCTTCTTTAGCCGCATCGCGGCCTTGAGCGAGTTGAGTGCCATTGTAACTGAACCAGGAGCCACGTTTCTGAAGAACTTCGTACTCAAGCGCGAGATCTAACAAAGAGCCTACAGCGGAGATTCCTTCATTATACATGATATCGAACTCCGCTTCGGTGAACGGTGG
>JAACDM010000243.1 GCA_009936795.1 Verrucomicrobiaceae bacterium
CGGCATCACCGGCATCACCGGCATCACCATCACCTGCCTCATCCCTACATCCTGGTCCCAATCTCCCGAGGAAGCAGAAGGTACGCTCCTAGACAATGTCCGCCAGGTCACGTTTGCGGGCAAACGGGCGGGAGAAGGTTACTATAGTGCCGATGGATCCAAGTTGGTCTTCCAGAGTGAGCGGGACGCCGAGAACCCTTTCTTTCAAATCTTTGTCATGGATTTGGAAACAGGCGATGTTGAGAAGGTCTCGCAAGGCCATGGCAAGACCACGTGTGCCTGGATGCATCCTAAGGGAGAGAAAGTGCTTTATGCCTCGACTCACGAAGATCCTAAAGCACGCGAGAAGCAGAAGGAAGAACTCAAGTTTCGAGAGTCTGGCAAGGAGCGACGTTACTCCTGGGACTACGACCAAACCTACGCCATTTTCGCCTCTTCGCTAGATGGCAAGACAATCACGAACCTAACAAGGACGATAGGGTATGATGCCGAAGGCAGTTACTCCCCCGATGGCGAATGGATCGCCTTTGCCTCGAACAGACACGCCTACACCGCGGAGCTCTCCAAGAAAGAGAAAGCGCGGTTCGACATCGATAAATCATTCCTCATGGAAATCTATCGAATGCGCGCGGACGGCAGCGAGGTCCAGAGGCTAACAAGCGTGGGTGGCTACGACGGCGGCCCGTTCTTTAATTCAGACGGCTCAAAGATTTGCTGGCGCCGGTTCAATGCAGGCGGCGACCAAGCCGAAATCTGGACCATGAATGCAGACGGCTCCAATCAGAAACAGATCACGAAACTAGGTGCCATGTCGTGGGCACCCTTCTTCCATCCCTCAGGAGATTACTTGATCTTCGCCACCAATCTCCATGGCTTTGGAAACTTCGAACTCTACCTCGTAGATGCCGCAGGCGCAAAGAAGCCCGTCCGCGTGACACACACAGATGGATTTGATGGCCTCCCCGCCTTCTCGCCTGACGGAAAACAACTCAGCTGGACAAGTAACCGTACTCCTAACAAAACCTCGCAGTTATTCTTTGCAGAATGGAATCACGAATCCGCGCTCGAGCTGCTGAACAGCGACACCACGCACGATTTCTCTGACACAACGGCTCCGATCACTGTGGCTGATCTGGAGCAGCACCTCACCTACCTAGCCTCTGAAGAGCTCGAAGGCCGACTCACCGGCACCGAAGGCGCGAAACTCGCCACAAACTATGTTGCTGAAGCCTTTCAGCATCTCGGCCTAGAGCCGTCCGGCAAGCAAGGAAGCTAGGTCCAGGAATTCGACTTCACAGCGGGCGTCGATCTGGGCACAGAGAACAAGCTCACGCTCAAACAGGACGATACACGAACCGAATTCGTAGCTTCCAAAGACTGGCTTCCCCTCTCCTTCTCACAGAATGGCGAGATAGATCCTACCGAAATTGTCTTCGCTGGCTACGGCATCGAAGCGCCTCAGGAAACAAGTGAGAACGGCGAGAAATTCCACGAATACAGCTCCTATTTCCACCTCGACGTGAAAGACAAGTGGGTCCTAGCCTTCCGCTATAGTCCCCACAAAGTCTCCGATTCACAAAGACAGCGCTTGACTCGCTATAGCAGCTTACGTTTCAAAGCCATGCTCGCGCGACAGAAAGGTGCTCGCGGTTTGTTGGTCGTCAGCGGGCCCAACTCGAAGGTCAAGAACCAGCTTGTCCCCCTCTCCTTCGACGCTTCTCTTTCTGGTTCCGGTGTCGCGGCCATCTCCATAAGTGATGCCCTTGGTCAGAAGCTCCTCGACGCAGCGGGTAAGGACATGCAAGCATTGCAAGATTTGTTAGACACAGGCGAGATGAGCGAAGGCATTCCTTTGGACGGAATCACGTTGGGTGCCGCAATCGATATCGATGAAGAGAAACGCACTCGACGGAATGTGATCGCCATGCTGCCTGGCGACTCCCCCAACCCACACGAGCCAATGATTATCATCGGCGCTCATGTTGATCACCTAGGCCGCAAGGCCAACTCCAGCTCACGTGCCAAGGAAGGCGAAGAGAACGCCATCCACTACGGTGCTGATGACAACGCTTCTGGAATAGCCGGCATGTTAGAGATCGCGCAGTGGATCACTGACATGAAAGCTAAAGGCAAGCTCAAGCAGAAACGCTCCATCATCTTCGCCGCATGGTCCGGCGAAGAACTCGGCTTGCTAGGCTCCGCGCATTTCACCAAGACTTGGGCCAAGATGTTTGGAGATGAAGACGCCAAGCTCGGTGGCCTCTTTGCCGCCTGTCTAAACATGGACATGATCGGTCGTCTTCGGAAGTCACTCATCCTCCAAGGCGTGGCCTCCAGCGACCGCTGGCCGATCGAGATCGAGAAACGGAACATTCCCGTCGGCCTGCCCATCGTGACACAGAATGACACCTACATTCCCACTGATGCCACCTCCTTCTACCTTCGCGAAGTGCCCATCCTCAGCGCCTTCACCGGAGCCCACGATGAGTATCACACCCCGCGCGATACTCCTGACCTCATCAACTACGAGGGCGCGCAGAAGATCTCGAAGTTTATGGGCCTTGTCCTCCGCTCACTCGCTACAAGCGAAGATGCTCCCGCATACAACGAAGTTGCCCGGCCGGAGAACCAAGAGAATCGCGGCGGACTCCGCGTGTATCTCGGAACCATTCCTGACTACGCCCAAGGCGATATTGAAGGTGTAAAACTGTCAGGAGTCCGGAAAGGCGCTCCGGCCGCTGAAGCTGGCATCGAGTCCGGCGACATCATCATCAAGCTCGGCGGCAAGGCCATCAAAAACATCTACGACTACACCTATACTCTCGGTGCCCTTAGTATCGGCGAGGAGACCGAGATCGTCGTGAAGCGAAAGGGCGAAGACAAGACTTTCAAGATCATCCCAAGTTCACGGGACTAACAAAGCGAATCAATCGATGGTGATTCTTCCAGTGAAAAACCATTCCCCATCCACCTTGATCGCTGCGATGCAATCGCCTCCAGGGAGCACGCCGAAGTGGTAGATTGGATAAGGCACAACCCAGGCGGTCGATCCTGACACCTGCACGCGAGACTTCTCGTCAAGGGGCCCTCCATAATTCCTGATCCACTCAAGATTCACGAATCCGGAACCGTCGGCCACACGAGCCATTAGTGCCTCAGTCACCGCTTCGTCTTCATCATTCAGTGCCTTCCAGAACACCTCGTATCGTTGCCTAATCGATTGGGCTTCCCGTTGATTGCGCAGTAAGATCCAAGTCCCGGTGATCACCAAGACACCGAAGAGCATTAGCACCACGCAAACTGGCTTTGGAAGTCCCTTGAGAAATCGCATGACCAAACTGTATGGCGACAGAGCAACGGACACGAGCTTTCCGAACGCCCTGATTCTTTGTTTGATCCCCTCCAGGCCAACGCTAAGCTCCGGAAACTGGCGGCTCAGGGCTGTCATCACAAGAAATTCACTGTTACTCTCAACACATCATGGCACACACCTTACCAGACCTCCCCTATGCCCACGACTCGCTCGAGCCACACATCGACGCGAAGACGATGGAGATCCATCACAGCAAGCATCATAACACTTATGTGGTGAAGCTAAATGAAGCCCTCGCAGGTCACGACGATCTTGCCGACAAAACTGCTGAAGAACTGATCAGTAACCTCGATGCGATCCCCGAAGGCATTCGTGGGGCCGTCCGCAATCATGGCGGCGGCCACTCCAACCACTCCATCTTCTGGACAACGATTGGCCCAGGAAAAGGTGGCGCTCCAAGCGGCGACCTCGCCGCTGCCATTGATTCTGCCTTCGGCTCTTTCGATGCGTTCAAAGAGAAGTTTGCTGCAGCTGCCGCCACTCGATTTGGAAGTGGTTGGGCATGGCTCAGTGTAAAAGATGGCGCGCTCACCGTCAGCTCCACGGCCAACCAAGACAGCCCACTAATGGAAGGTGCCACACCACTCCTCGGGATCGATGTCTGGGAGCACGCCTACTATCTCAACTACCAGAACCGCCGTCCCGACTACATCCACGCATTCTGGAACGTCGTGAATTGGGACGCCGTTGCCGAGCGTCTCGCTAGCTAACAGAACAATTATCACTCTAAGAAACAAGGGTAGTGCCGACAAGGCGCTGCCCTTGTTTCATTCTATGGAGAGAGAATCTCGACCTCACGAACGCCAACCTCAAACGTCGTTGTATTCAGGTCGAGAATTGACGTCGTTCCACCGACTAACGCGTGCCGCTCCCATCCGCCATTTCCAAATCCAATCATCTCTCGTGAGATTTCTAACACAGCGTCTGTCGCATTCGCCACGACCACCGCTCGCTTGCCATCGTAGCCTCGCTCAAACGCAATCCAACCCTCCCCTTTCCCGACGATCTTGAATGAGCCACGACGCCAGATCGGATTCTTCTGCCTCAGCTGTGTAAGCTTCCGGTAGAATGCATGCAGCTCGAGATCAAATTTCACCTCACTCGTTTCAACCTCACGCCCGCCCGGATGAGCCGTTTCCGAATCATAGGTGAGGTCCGGCCAAACCATGGGTTTTCGGCAATCCGGATCGTCTGCACCCCACATTCCAGCCTCGGTTCCATAGTAAACGAAGGGTGCGCCAGGCAAGACAAACTGAAACGCTGCCAACTGTTTTAGGCGGCGCCACCCAGCCGCATCCGGCGAGCTGATGTGATAGTCTGGCTGGTGCTTCACGCTAGCAGAATGGTCTAGACGTGCTGCGGGGTTCATCACTACCGAAGCAACCCGGGCAACATCGTGGCTATCAAGGAGATTCTGAAGCACCATGGATCGATCATACCCATAGTCTGTATGAATCTTCGATAGCGACTTTGCAAACAGCGCACCATCGCCATGAGTCCCAGGCTCATGAAAGAAGGCAAAGGCGGCGTCGGCAAAGCGATAGTTCATCACACCATCAAAGGCCACACCCAGCCATGGCGCCGCATTGGCCAACTCATGGTTCTGATAGTCTTCCCACCAAATTTCGCCCGCAAGGTAAGCGTCAGGGTTGATCATCTTCACCCAGCCGCGGAATTCTTTCCAGAATCCAATTGGCACCTCCGCAGTGACGTCTAGGCGCCATCCATCAATGCCATCTGAAGGATCGCCATCGCCATTGGGGTCCATCCAGCGCCTCACCACGTGATGCATGTGCTCCTTCGCATCGGTGCAAGGTCCGTTCTGATCTTTTCGCAACTCTGGCAGGCCCTTCACATTCGCCCATCCGTGGTAGACAAATTCATCTTCAGGCGTCGCCGGATCGTCCCAGCTATCGATGCGAAACCATTTCGCAAAGCGTCCCTTTGGCCCCTCCCGCTTGGCGCGTTGGAAAGCCCAGAAAGGAATGCCCACGTGATTGAAGACTCGATCAATGATGATCTTCATCTCACGCCGATGCACTTCCTCGATCAATGTTAGAAACAACTTATCTGCAGCGGTCCATTTCCAAGTCGCGGGATCGGCAGGATCTTCCGTGGCCACGATAGCCAGGTCCCCTGTCGGATCCGGTCCATAGTGCTTGTCGACGTGGTGATAACATGCAGCACCGTATTTGTGAAGCGAGGGGCTCTCGAACACTGGATTCAGATAGAGCGCATTCACCCCGAGGTCCTTCAAGTAGTCGAGTTTATCGAGAATTCCCTGAAGATCACCGCCATAGCGCCGGAGCTGAGCGTGATGATAAAAATCGTGCTCATCCTGCTCCCAAGGCTGAAGTTGATACCAATCAGAAGTCCAGGGACTTACTTGCCAGGCCGTTGGGATGACGAAAGGCCAGGTGTCTTTCATACTCGCGGGAACAGGATCGTTGGCGATATCACCATTTGAGAAGCGCTCTGGGAAGATCTGATACCAGATGGCATCTAGGTGCCATTCCACAGCCTGGGCAGCCTCGCCCAATGAGAGAGCCAGCAGGGCCACCTGCCACAAAGAAATCCGTTTCGAGTGCATCCTCTAGCCTGACAGAAGATCCCAATTTCTCAGCTCAGAACTATTCCTCTTTCCGTTGTTGCCTTTTCCAGGGATTTCGATCAGTTACTGCCCGCTATGGCAGGCCCATCTTCCTCCTCTCTTAGACGTCGCCCTCGTTTGATCGGTCCCCGCAAGACGGTGGCCATCATTGCGAGTACCTTCCACGAGAACTACGTTGCTGCTATGATCGAGCATGCCCGAGATGAACTCCTCGCCAGCATGCCTAATGCCTCTGTGCCACTCTACCGCGTGCCAGGAGCTTTCGAGATTCCCGTGTGCGCTTCTTATGTCACGACACACACAAATGTAGACGTCATCCTGGCTCTTGGGGTTGTCATTCGCGGCGAAACCGAGCATGCCGACTTGGTGTCCACCTCCGTCTTCCAGGCGCTCCAAGAGGTAGCCATCACTTCTCAGGTGCCCATTATCAACGAGATCCTTCTGCTTGATGATGAAGAACAGGCCGAAGAACGCTGCCTGGGCGAAGATCTAAATCGAGGGACTGAGGCTGGCCAAGCTGCCGTCTCCATGGCCGAGCTGTTTACCAAGCTGAGAGAAACTTATCCTGATGTCATCGACAAAACTGGGTAGGCGCCGGATCGGCCGCGAAGCCGCCATCCAGTTTCTCTACTGCCAGGAAATCAATCCTGAAGAACGTCTCGAATCCCTGGAAGCCTTCTGGGAAGTTCGGCCGATTCGACCAGAGGCGCGGGCCTTTGCTGAGAAACTGATCGACGGCGTGCTTGAGCACGAGGTGGAGATCGATACGCTTCTAACAGAGAAGCTAGAAAACTATCGGATGGAGAGACTTGCTGCGGTGGACCGTAATATCTTGCGACTTGCCATCCACGAAATCCTCCATTGCGATGACATTCCCGCTCCCGTCTCGATCAATGAGGCCATTGAAATTGCCAAACGCTTTGGCTCAACAGAATCTTCTGGCTTCGTCAATGGCCTTCTCGACAGCGTTCGCAAATCACGTCCGTCTTCTTCCTAACAACTCGCAATGGCCGGTTTATTTTCTAAAATAGCCTCACGTTTCCGCAAGACTGACATCGACTGGGATGATCTCGAAGAAGAGCTTATCGGCGGTGATCTCGGGGTCCCGTTGACCATGGAGATCATCGACGATCTCCGAGATCGAGGTCGCTCGCTCACGAGCGACGACGTCATTGCTGCTTGTCGGGAAGAAGTTCGCAAACTATTGCCTGCCAAGACGCCGCCCATGGCTCGTCCCAGCAATGGCCCCAGCATCGTTCTCGTAGTCGGAGTCAATGGAGTCGGCAAGACCACGTCGACGGTAAAGCTGGGTAAGTGGCTCAAGAATCAAGGCCATCAGGTTATGTTCGCTGCCGCCGACACTTTCCGGGCTGCCGCCATTGAGCAGCTCGAGATCTGGTCTCAGCGTCTTGACATCCCGATCGTTAAAGGAGCTTACAAAGCCGATCCTTCATCGGTTTGCTACGCAGCTTACCAATCCGCTTGCAAGAAGGGCGTGGACTTTCTTCTTTGCGATACTGCAGGACGCCTACACAACAGGCACAATTTGATGCAAGAGCTAGGCAAGATGGAACGTGTGCTAGGCAAACTAGACGCCGATGCTCCACACGAAGTCTTCATTGTCGTGGATGCCACCACCGGATCAAATGCGGTCAGTCAAGCCAAGGAGTTTCAGGCGGCCCTTTCCAAGATGACCGGTCTCATCGTGACCAAGCTCGACGGCAGCGGTAAGGGCGGCGTCGTTGCTGCGATTCAGAAGCAATTGGAAGTGAGCCCGAGATTCATCGGCACCGGTGAATCTGAAGACGACTTCGAGGAGTTCGACGCCCAGCGCTTTGTAGATCAGATCCTCTAGCGCCTCTCCCACACAAAATCGAGGCGGGACTCGATTTTGCTTCTGTGACTGCCAGGAATCAGAAGGAACAAGAACGGGTCGCAATCGAATCTATAGAACCAGATAGGCCCCGGACGAGAACGAAGATGAGCCGCAGGATTCGCCCCGATCACTACAGAAAGCGTGACATCCTAAGAAACTCCACGGGAAGATTGGACCTTCCATCCAACGCGAATTCGGCAAGCATTTCTCCAATCACGGGCGCGAATTTGAATCCGTGACCGCTAAAGCCACAGGCCATCGTCACGTTGGCTTTGTCAGGATAGGCATCTATGACGAAGTGTCCATCTGGCGAATTGGTGTAGAGGCAAGTCCGCAGCGCTAATAAATCACCATCTCGCTGGGATAGGTAGTGTTCCAAGCAGTGACGCAACGGCGGCTCATCTGATTCCCGGCAGACCTCACGTCGCACAGTCGACGGCGTCACCGGTTCTCCCGGCTTGTGATACGCGATCTTGAGACCCGGGTTGTCGGGCATCATAGGAAAGCCGTAGTAGCCGTAGCCAGGCTCTGATTCGACGAACCACGTTGGCAACGTCCCGTAGGAAAACGGCGCCGTCGAATTCGGCCAGAACCAACCCCAGGTTTGCCGAGTCACCGTGAGGGTGATCGGCAGGGAGCCCAACAAAGAAGGCGACCACGCCCCCGCTGTGAGAATCAGATGCTTCGCCGTGAAACGGCCTTTTGATGTATGAACGGTCACACCAGTGCTAGTCGAATCCCAACCTTCGACCTGCACATGCCCTAGCAACCTTGCCCCAGCGGCAAGGGCCCCTTCAAGATGAGCACTCATCGCCGTCTCAGGGACGACGAAACCTGCGTCTTTCTCGAGAAACCCTGCATAATGTGAGGGCAAACTGAATTGGGGAAACCGACCACCAAGATCACTATGGCTCAGGAGTTCATAGGACAGACCATGTTCATTCGCCGCTCGCGTCGCCCCAGTGATGAACACGGCGTCTTCCGCACCCATGTATACCCCTCCAGTCCGATAAATGATCTTCAAACCCGATGTCTTTTCAAGATCTTCCCACCACGCGAACGCCCGTTGCAGTAGCGGCACGTAGTTTGGATGTTCATAGTATGCTGAACGAATCGCGCGCGAGAACCCGTGGTGCGCCCCAAGAGCATGAGGAATGGCATGTTGTTCCAGCCCGAGAACTGAAGCACCACGTTTCGCCAAATGATAGGCTGCCGCAGCCCCCATGGTGCCAACACCGACAACAATGACGTCAACCTGATTAGATCCCATAGCCACCCAAAGATATCACGGGTCACTGGCATCTCTGTCCAGCAGAATTGACTCGCACCGAAGGCCCGGACCATGGAACTCTGGATCAATGCAACGATCGGTAGCCCTACTCTTCTTCTTGTCACTCACCCAGGTCCAAGCAGATCTTTCCAAATTGGTTTCTCCGGAGGCCAGGGTGGCACAGCTGGCCACAGATATGAAGTTCACCGAAGGACCTGTGTGGCTTCCCAAGAAGAAGATCCTCGTCTTCAGCGATATCCCGAACAGCAAACTCATGCAGTGGAGCAAGAGCAACGGACTGACAGAGTTTCGTGATTCGAGGAACTCCAATGGCAACCTGCTTGACCTCGAAGGGCGCTTGCTCACCTGCCAGCATTCGGGACGCAACGTGATTCGTACGGAGAAGGACGGATCGATCACGGTCGTCGTCGATAGCTACAACGGGAAACGCCTGAATTCACCCAACGACATCGCCGTAAAATCTGATGGCACGCTCTGGTTCACAGATCCTTCATATGGTCTTGGCGATACGCCACCGGAAGTCGAAGGCAAATGGGTCTATCGTTTCGATCCAGCCACCAAGGAGATGGCCGTCGTAAGCAAGCATTTCGACATGCCGAATGGGATCGTCTTCTCACCAAACGAAAAACGCCTCTACGTGTCTGGCACTGGTAAATTTGGCAAAGTCCTCGCGTTTGATGTCATTGCCGGCAAGACACTGAGCGAGCCTGTCTTCGAGCTCGATATCCGTAGCGATGGCATGTGCATGGATGTGAGAGGGAATCTTTACACAACCGCGAACGGCGGCATTCACATCTTCTCTCCCAAGGGCGAGAAGCTCGGTATGATCCCGGTTGATGAGCAGCCCGCCAATGTCTGCTTTGGCGGCAAGGAGTTCAACGAACTCTTCATTACGGCGCGCAAGTCACTTTACCACGTTCCTATGCTGGTAGTGGGCAACAAGAAATCCCGTCAACATCACTGGCACAGTCAACATGCCTTTGGCCACAAACCCGAATCCGTCGGCGTATCGTTAGAACGCCTGAAGAGAATTGATAAGCTTTGCGAAGAAGCCGTTTCTCAGGGGAAAGTGCCGGGGCTCGTCGCCATGGTCACCCGACATGGGAAACAGGTCTATCTCAAAGCCTTCGGTATGGCCGACAATCAGTCAAACCGTCGGCTGAAGCCAAACGACATCTTTCGCATTGCTTCGCAGACAAAAGCCATCACCTCTACAGCGGTCATGATGCTCTGGGAAGAGGGTCATTTCCAACTCGACGATCCTATCTCCAAGTTCATCCCTGAGTTCAAAGACGTCGGTGTTCTCAATGGCTACAACGAAGACGATGGTACGTGGACCAGTGAACCAGCAAAGACGCCCATCACGATTCGCCATTTGCTCACCCATACTTCAGGTCTCGGCTATGGCGTCATTGATGCTGATTCACGCATGAAGAAGATCTACGTGGATGCCGGTGTCACAGACCTCTTTACGACTGAACCCATCACGATTGGTGAAAGCGTAAAGAAACTTGCCAAGCTTCCACTACATCACCATCCCGGTGAGAAATTCACCTATAGCGAGGGCCTCGACGTTCTTGGTTACTTTATAGAGATCGTCTCAGGAAAACCTTTCGATGTCTTCCTCCAAGAACGTATCTTCACGCCGCTCGGAATGAACGATACCGGATTCTACCTGCCAGAGAGCAGAGCATCACGCCTCGTCACCGTGCAGAAACCGGAGAATGGTCA
>JAACDM010000244.1 GCA_009936795.1 Verrucomicrobiaceae bacterium
AATGAGGATACCGAAAAGGAAAATGAGACCATCATCAAGCGGGATGAAATCTACATTGCTGATTCGAACTCAGCCCCAGAGCCAGAATTTGTAGCGGCGCTGTTTCTTGCTAGCGCCGGACTCGTCGTTCGGAGGAAGCGCTCTTGTTAGAGAATTCGCTTTGTTATGCTCCTGGTCTCCTAAACCGTAATCGTGCTTCTGTCTCATGTTGGACGAGCTTGGTCGAAGCAAGGGTTAGACGGTTCTTCGTGGACTCCAAGGAATAGGATTTGAATTCTGGGTTGTCAGGATTCCTGGTGTTTTTTTCATCTTGAGCCTCAGAGATGGGCATCGTGATGGAGGTCTCAAAAGCGGCGACATTCTTCGCCCTGTCAAAGTGGCTACTTGCGTAGGCTGCTGCGCGTTGGCTGCGGACCCGACGTTCGTTTGGATCTAGAGCTTCTTTGATGGCGTGGCGGAGGGCGTGGAGGTCTTCAGGGGGGACGACCCAACCGCCGCCACTTTCGGTGATCCATCGGCCGAGACTGCTTGTCTTGAATCCGATGAAGAGGATAGGGCGAGCTGCGGCGAAGCTGCCTTGATGAATACGGGGGACCATGCAGCCATCCCATGGTGGGGCCAGGCTGGCTAGGTGAACGTCACCTGTCGCAAAATGGACGGACAAGTTCTCTTCACTGACATAATCCGTGAGATGGATGGGGGGGGGCGATGGGCTTCCATCTGGACAAAGGCTTCGACTTTGTTTCGTTGGGCTCCGTTGCCGCTAAAGATACAGGTGATGGGACTGTCAGGGTCGAGGTCAACGATCGCGGTGAGCCATTCATCGAATCGGTGGCCCAGACCGAGATTGCCTGAGTAGAGAAACACGATCGATTCATGCCGCCAGCCGCGTTGATCGCGATAGGCTTGAATGGCTTCCTTGGTGGCCTGTCGACGCTCTGCCCAGAGAGGTAGGGCTACGGAAGAGGCGCCGTAGTGTTCGGCGACGCGTGCTTGCATGTCTGGTCCTAAGGTAATCACCACTTGGCTTCGTTGAAAGCTCCAGTGTTGGAGGCATGGAAGGAAGCGGTAGGTCAGCGAGTTCTCTTGGATCATGCCATGGGCTTTCATGACGTCTGGATAAAGATCCATGACCCAGTCCACGGTTTGCCAGCGGCGTAACAATCCTACGGTGTTCGCGAGCAGTCCAAGATAGGGAGGGAGTGGTTAGTGCGATGATGACATCTGGTTTACGTGGCGTTGAGAGGAGCTTCCAAGCAAGCAGCGCGCAGAAACTTCCGTAGTGTAGTAGCCTGTGGTGAAAGCGCTTTCCTAACGGAAGTGTCGCGAGAGGTCGGATGTGCAGGCCATCGATCGGTTCGCCACGAGAATCTGTAATCGCCTGTCCGCCTTAGCGCTGCTTGGAGCAGAGCACGGTGACTTCATGGCCATTTCCGGCAAGATGTTCGGCCACATGGCTGAGCAAGACGCCCGTGGGAGCGACGTCGGGAGGATAGTATTGATTGAGCAGAAAGAACCTCATGAAGGCGAGCGGACGGGATTCCTTCCTTGGCTACGTCGAAATATCTCCACTTGAAAGACGTCATTTCTCTCCTTATCTGCCCCGATGGATACCAAGATTCTTGCTGAAGCAGCTGCGCAGGCCCGTGGCCTAGCCATTGACGCGATCCACGCCTGTAGTTCTGGTCACTTGGGATTGCCACTTGGCGCTGCTGAAGTGGGTGCTGTTCTGTTTGGTGGAGGGTTGAGCTACCATCCGGGCAAGCCCAAATGGATCAACCGTGATCGGTTCATTTTGTCAGCGGGTCATGGCAGCATGTTTCTCTACAGCTGGCTTCATTTGTCGGGATACGACCTGCCGATGCAGGAGGTGAAGAATTTCCGTCAGTTGCACAGCAAGACACCTGGTCATCCTGAATTTGGAGAGACGCCAGGGGTGGAGGCAACGAGCGGTCCGTTAGGACAAGGAGTGGGCAATGGCGTGGGTTACGCGGTTTCTGCCAAGATGGCGGCTGCTCGTTTCAACACGCCTGAACACACGATCTTCGATCAACATGTGGTAGTGTTAGCCGGCGATGGCTGTTTGCAAGAGGGGGTAGCCCAAGAGGCTTCGGCTTTGGTGGCCCATCTTCGGTTGGACAACTACATCCTCATTTACGATTCCAACGATGTCACCTTGGATGCGATGGCAGACAAGACTCAGAGTGAAAACACAGCCAAGCGGTATGAAGCCTACGGTTTCGATGTCGTCACGGTGGATGGTCATGATTTGGCTGCAGTCTCTAAGGCGTTTGCCGACGCGAAGGCGAATGACAATGGCAAGCCGAAGCTGATCATCGCGAAGACGGAGATTGGTCGTGGTATTGCTGAGGTTGCAGGCACGGCCAAAGGCCACGGTGAAGGCGGCGCGAACTTTGCGGAGTCAGCTCGCAAGGGGCTTGGCCTGCCTGAAGAGACCTTCTATGTGTCTGATGACATTCGGGCATTCTTTAAGCAGCATGGGAATTCGCTCGCTGACGCCTACACGACGTGGGAAGCGACCTTCAACGCTTGGAAAGCTGCAAATCCTGCGCTTGCACAGCAGTTAGACGACGGGATCTCACAGGCTGTTCCAGGTGATTTGTTAGATCGCATTCCTGAGTTCGCTGAAGATGCGAAACTCGCGACGCGTGCGGCTGGCGGTGAGGTGATCCAACCCATCGCTGATGCGATGCCGCTGTTCGTCGGAGGCAGTGCTGATCTTTACGGCTCGACAAAGAATTACATCAAGGGCGCAGGCGATTTCTCGCACGAGGATCCTAAGGGCCGGAACCTCTGGTTTGGAATCCGGGAGCACGCGATGGGCGCGTTGCTCAATGGCATGGCATACGACGGTATCTTTCGCGCTTCGGGCGCGACTTTCGCTGTCTTTGCCGATTATTTGCGTCCATCAATTCGCCTCGCGGCTTTGGCGAAATTGCCAGTGCTCTATGTCTTCACGCACGACTCGATTGGTGTAGGTGAAGATGGTCCGACGCATCAACCTGTGGAGACTTGCTCTGGTTTGCGCGTGATTCCTGGTCTGGACGTCATTCGCCCCGCGGATCCAGAAGAGACCGCCGGAGCCTTTGTGGCAGGCCTTGAAAAGACGAGTGGTCCTACGATGTTGTTACTGACCCGTCAGGGCGTGCCGATGCAGAACGCTGCAAGTGCGAAGACTCGCCGTGAGGGAGTGTTTAGCGGTGGCTATGTTCTAGTAAAAGAGTCAGGTCCGTTGGAGACGATTCTGATCGCTAGTGGTAGTGAAGTGCAGCATGCCGTTGAGGCGGCCAAGGAGTTGGGTGGCGGAACACGTGTGGTTTCCATGCCATGCATGGAGCGCTTTGATCGTCAGTCTGACGACTACCGGGCCGAGGTGCTTCCGAAGGATTGCAAGCGCCGCGTGGCCATTGAGGCAGGCGTCAGTGGTCTCTGGTGGAAGTATGTTGGTGATGACCGCACGGTCTTGGGGATTGATCGCTTTGGCATCAGTGCGCCAGGGAATACGGCGATGAAAGAGCTGGGCATGACTTCTGAGGACGTGGTGGCTGCTGCGAAGGCGTTGGCGTAGTTCGTTCAGCTTCTCAACACGGGTAGACATGATTGGCTGTCTGTTTTATAGTCACAGGTTATGCCCCCGGCGAAATCTCTGCTGCTTTCATTTCTGTGCTTAGCTTCTGCGTTGGCAGAGCCTGAGCTGATTGTTTACTGGCCACTCGACGAGGCGGGCAATGGGTCGACGCCTGACGCGCTGGGGCGTTATCCGTTAGAATTGGTAAATCTTTCGGGCAGTGACCTGGAAGCGGGTCGGCGAGGACAGGCGTTCGCCTTTGTGGGGAGCGATGAAACTCTCTTAGCGCGGACGCATGAGGCCGATGATGACTTGCCCATCAATCAGCACGGTGAGTTCAGTGTGAGTCTCTGGGTGAAGGGGGATGGGCAAGGGCAGGATGATCTTCGCGTGTTCTCAGAAGGTAGTTCAGAGAGTGGAACTCCACTCTTCAATATTGGGACGGAGGTTGGCGGAAATGGGAGTTCAGTAGATATTTTTATTCGGCCTGGGTCAAATCACCTTCTATCTGATAGCCCGGCCTTTGACAATGATTGGCATCATGTCGCTTGGGTTCAGGAAGGGGATGGTGCTAGGCTCTACATCGATGGTGAGGAGGATGGAGCAAGTTTTGATGCGGCTGAGGGGCTGGATGTGGACATCACGTCGATTGGCGGTATTCGACGTTCTTCTGGCGACTCTCATTGGTTTACGGGCCTCATTGATGACGTGTCGATGTGGAAAGGAGTGTTAGACGAAACGATGGTGGCGAGTTTAGCCGATGGCGAATCGCCCTCCGTCGTTGCGGGCATTGACGATGGTGGTGGCGGCGGAAATCCTGACCCGCCATTCACGCCAGAAGGAGAGGCCTTGGTCATCACGGAATTCTTGGCTTCTAACAATGATCAGTTAGTGGATGCGAATGGTGAGTATTCGGACTGGATCGAGCTATGGAATCCGAGTGGAGAGGTGATTCCATTGAAAGGGTATGGGCTAACGGATACCGAAGGTGAGATCATCTGGACCTTTCCTGAAATAAGTTTGGCGCCAGGAGCCTTCCTTCTAGTTCGGGCTTCGGGGGTGAGTGAGATGGTCGGTGATGAAGTGCATGCGAGCTTCAAGATTTCACGTTCAGCTGGGAGCTACCTTGCTTTGGTTGCTCCTGATGGGTTAACCTTGCTGAGTGAGTTCAAGAGCTATGAAGCCCAGCGGTCCGACGTTTCTTATGGGGTCGATAACACGGACAAGTTAGGTTTCTTCAAGCGTCCAACTCCTACTGCGAAGAATGGCTCGAGCATCGCTGGCTTTGTCGCTGATACGCAATTCTCTGTAGATCGCGGATTTTACGAAGACGCGTTTGATTTAGAAATCACCACCGCGACTGATGCTGCCACTATCCTCTATACGCTCGATGGAAGTGCCCCAGAGCGAGGATCGATCTTCACGCCTGATCACGGCACGGTTTATAATGAGCCCGTTCGGATCGAGACGACGGCGACAGTGCGTGCACTCGCCTATAAAGGTGGCTCCGAGCCGACGAATATCGACACGCACACTTACCTCTTCATTGACGATATTGCAAAGCAGCCAGCAGATCCAGAAGGCTGGCCCTTGGACTGGGGACGCGATGGGGAAGTGGGCGGGATCATCCCTTCGGACTACGAGATGGATCCGCGTGTCATTGCAGGAACCATTCCCGATTACGGGATTCGTGAGGCGTTATTAGACATTCCTACACTTTCCATTGCCATGGATCCCGAAGACTTTGTGGGCAGCAATGGCATTTACACGAATCCGAATCCATCGAACCGAGCTGCCTATGAGCGCGCTTGTTCTCTTGAATTGATCTATCCTGATGGCGAGAAGGGTTTCCAGGAGAATTGCGGCGTGGAGATTCATGGAAACTCGAGCAGGCGTCCATTCCGCATGCAGAAACATTCGATGCGTGTCTCGTTCAAATCAAAGTACGGCGTTTCAAGGTTACGCTTTCCTTTCTTCAAAGATTCGCCAATCGAGAACTACAACAAGATTGTGCTGCGTGCGTGCTTCACAGACAGCTGGGGACTTGCTAGTTGGGGGCCAGGCCGCTATCGCCCAAATGATTCACAATACATCCGCGATATGTGGATGAAGCATTCCATGCGCGATATGGGGCATGACTTTACCAACGGCAACTTTATGCATCTCTACGTGAATGGCCTCTACTGGGGCCTCTTTAATCCTGCTGAGAAGATGGAGGCCGAGACCTTGGTGACGCACCTCGGGGGAACCGAAGATGACTACGACATTAATGATGATTTTGATACCGCTCCAATAGACGGTACTTCGGCAAGTTGGAATGAAATGCACAGCCTTTCACGTCGCGATCTTAAAGTGGAAGAGAATTATCTTGCGCTAAGGGAAATGCTCGATTTGGAGAATTTCGCGGATTACATGCTCTTGCATTTCTTTGGCGATGCGGAGGACTGGCCGCATCACAATGGTCACGCCATGCGTAACCGTGGCGCTGGAGAGCCGTTCAAATTCTATGTCTGGGATCAGGAGATTGTGTTAGATAATTTCCGAGTGGCCCGGTACAGTTCGCGTGATTCCGGTCGTCCTGGCGGCCTCTGCCAAGAACTGCGAGATAGCAAAGAGTTTCGGCTGGTTTTCGCTGACCGTGTGCAGAAGCACCTCTTCAACGGTGGTGCTCTGAGCGTGAAGCCTAGCCAGGACCGTTACATGGCTTTGGCCAATCAGATTGATAAGGCCATTGTGGCCGAATCGGCGCGTTGGGGAGATACTCAGATGAGCACGCCTTATGGTAACCGTATTGATCAGCCTCGTGACCCGAATGATGTCGATGATCTAGCTTATCCTCCAGCGCCCCATGGGCCTGACTTCTATTTCACGAGAGAAGATTCTTGGGTGATCGAGCGGGACAACGTGGTCAACTACTACATTCCGAAGATTCATGATCGTTCCCATAGCAATGCCTTGCTCAATGAGCTTGAGGGTGAAGAGCTCTGGCCGCCAGAGCCGGCACCTGGCTTCAATCAGCACGGCGGGATTGTCGCTGAAGGGTTCCGTCTGAAGTTGATTCCGTCAGAGGAAGCAAAGGATTCTGACGTCTACTACTACACGCTGGATGGCACAGATCCTCGCAACTTTGGCGATAAGGTTTCCAGCAGTGCGAACACCTTCACGCCTGAAGGCGATGGGGTGGAACTGACCGAGTCCGTCACCGTGAAAGCGCGTATTCAGCGAAAGGGAAACATCTTTCTGCCAGATGGAGACTGGAGCCCCATGATCGAAGCCACCTTTCGCGTGGGAAGCTTTGTGGGGCCGGAGGCCTTGCGTGTGAGCGAAGTGATGTATAATCCGGCATCACCAAGCGAGGCCGAGCGGGCTGCGGGCTTTGAGAGCCGAAGCGATTTCGAATACCTTGAATTGCTCAACACCGGTGAAGGTAAGGTAATTTTGGAAGGATTGCAGTTTGCCAAGGGGATTAGCTATCACTTTGCTGAGGGCGCATCTGCGGAATTGGCACCTGGTGACTACGTCTTGCTAGTAAATAATCCTGCGGCCATGGCCATGCGGTATGGAAACGCGCTTCCTATCATCGGGACGTTTGAGCGCGGCAGTCAGCTCGCGAACAACGGCGAACGTCTTGCCTTGGAGGATGCTCAGGGCAACGAGATTTGGCGGTTTTCATACAATGATAGTGAGGGCTGGCCTCAGGATGCTGATGGTGCCGGTAGGTCTCTGGTCAATGGGGGGCCTGGCAGTGATGCGAATCTCAATGAGCCAGGTAGCTGGGTGGCCAGTAGTCAAATTGGTGGAAGCCCAGGAGTGGCAGAGGGAGGGGAGCCTCCCGCCGCAGGCGGTTATGCGGACTGGCGGAAGGCCACGTTTCCTGAGGCAAGTCGTGCAGATGATGCTGTTTCTGGGCCTCTAGCCGATCCTGATAGGGATCGGCTAGCAAATCTCTTCGAGTATGCATTCGGATCAGAGCCCCTAACGTCATCATCATCGCTCGTGTCGGTCGAGCGAACATCGACACATCTAGAAATACGCTACCCGAGGCATCAGGGTGTCTCTGACATTGTTCTGGAGCCAGAAGCTGGTAGTGATCTCAGTGAGTGGACATCGAAGGGCTTTACGATCTCGAAAGAAGGAGAAGATATGGTTGCGGCGCGTCCGCTTGCAGATGGGGCCAGCACTGGGGAATATGTGCGTTTGCGCGTCTCACTCGAACCCTAGTAGGGCGTCAAGATTCAGTTGGTGGTTTGAGTAGACCTTGTGCGCAAGGAAGAGCGACACTTTTGGCGCTGCACAAGCAGGGAGACGGCGACCAGAGTGTCGACATTCTTTGAGTCTCTGTGATACCTAGCATACATCACTTCACTTCTGACGTTCTACTAGAATCCAGGAAACCGGAGGGGTGGCTGTGTGGGAAATTTGGCGCTCCGTCAAGTTTGCTGGATGGAGAGCTGCCGAAATTTCAACCATGCGTAATCCATGTTAGTGATTCCGCAGGCCCGA
>JAACDM010000245.1 GCA_009936795.1 Verrucomicrobiaceae bacterium
CACGTCCGCTATTTCTTGGAGCGTGTGTCCACTGATATATTTTAAGAGGATGATCTCACGCTGATCCTCATCTAGCCTGTCCATCGCTTCTTCGATTGTCTGGGACAGTTGTATTTTAGCATCTGTTTCCTGCTTCTTCTCTTTGAGTCGGTGGGCGAGATCTTCACCTACTGCCGTCTCTTTCGCGACACGGCGACTCATGGTCTCCCGTCTGCGTAAGCAGAGATTGTAGACAATGCGAAAGAGCCAAGTCTTGAAGGCTGCGCGATGTTCAAACTGGTGCATCCTGTGATATACTTGGACGAAAGTATCCTGGCAGACTTCCTCCGCGTCCTGGTAAGAGCGGATCATCTTTAGGCATGTGTTGAACACAAGAGACTCATGACGCCTGACTAGTTCTTGGTAGGCAGAGAGATCCAGAGGTTGGATAGCGCTGACAGCGCTCGACCAGTTCTTGGTCTGTCCACTCGAAAAGATCTTGGTCACTATCGTGTTCTTTGCTGCTCAAATCAATCAGAGGCGGCTCGCTTGCTAAAAGTCATGTTTTTGCACTAATTTCCAAATATTTCTCAAGCCACATCTCGATGTCAGCAAGAATATCATCGCTGCTGACATCGTGTAAGAGCAGGTGGTAGCCCTCAGGGTAGAATCGCTTCTCTTTGTGATTTCCCCCGATTTCCCCGAAGAATTGCTCTACTTCCTCCGGTTTGCTAAAAATGTCATTGCCAGCATAGAGGACGAGAATTGGCCTAGAATTCTTTTTTACTAGGGTGCGGTTCGCTTTGACGAGAGTTCCGATCCGCTGGAGCAGGCGAAGGGAGAACCGGTTTACGGCATGTGGTGTATGCTCCAATTGGGCCTCATGTGAGGTGGTGCTCACCACTTGGGCAGGAGAGGAGCCGTTACTCGCGAGGGATTGCAGATTCAATCGGTAGGTTGGAGCGATCCATGATCCAAGCTTGAGCAGGCAGGTCTGCCAAACAGGGAGTTTCCCCGTGATTTGAACGATCGGCGAGGCGAGGATGAATCCTGAGGGACGAAGACCGAGCGCGGACGCCTTACCTGACAAGTGAGCGCCAATAATGCCGCCAAGACTTTCGCCGTACCAAAAGATGGGGACTCCTGGATGAACGGATTGAACCCGAAGTGCGAAGCTGGAAAAGTCTTCAAACCAGCCCTGAGGGTGATCCAGGTCCCCAACGCGCGGGCCCAGTGGATCGTTCCCCATACCTCTAAGTTCGTGAGCGTAGACGGCGATGCCTCGTTCTCGGAAATACTCGCCTAGGGGCCGCCAGTCACTGGCCGCGCCACCTAAGCCATGAATACCGAGGATGACGGCGCGAGGGGAGCGCTGTGGCAACCACTTTGAGTAGGGGAACTCCGTGCCATCGGGCGCCGTGAAGTGGGTTGGCGTCCATGTGGCGGTGGGTACTTTGGTCATCGGGCTTTGGCAGCTGGTGAGAATGATGAGGGTTAGAAGTTTCAGCACCAGTGTCGATCTAGCAAATCCCATCATTGACGCTAATTATAAACATTCTATAAATGTGAACACAAGATGGATCAGGAACACACCCAGCAATCTTCGCGCATTCTCTTGGGACTGGTAGCTTTGCTCACGGTTTCATCGTGCCAGGTGGTGCCGGATATTCCAGAGGAAGAACTGCCTGTTCTTTCAGACACACTTATTCCAGAGTCTGTTCCTGCTCCAACCTCGTTTAGAAACGTGGATCGGCAGGAGGCTATCTTGCTTGCACGTCGATATGCCAGCTACCGTTGGACGCCGACAAAGCGAAATATTTGGCACGGTTATGATGAGCAGGGCATCCGTGTCGACACTCCGGATGAGGAGTTTCGAAGTCCAGGGATCAGACCGGGCTGGTGGAAACCGGGTATCGAGAACCAGGGTATTCCGTATCAGTGGGGAGGCTTCGCGACGATCGAGGAGTTTGATCAGGCGCTAACTAGTGGCTTTGCTGCTGGTGATATCCTCACGACGGAGAAGCGCGCAATGTTGAGCGAAGGGCGTCCGACCGTGAGCCAGGCGGCCACGGGCATTGATGCTTCAGGGCTTGTAAGCCGCTGCTGGAAGCTGGACCGAAATTACACGACCCGCGAGTTGGAAAAACTTTGCACGGTATTGGAAAGCTATGACGAGCTCAAGCCTGGAGATGCTCTCAATCTTTCCGGCGTCCATGTGATTTTATTTGAACAGTTTGCGGGTTCTAAAAAGAAAGCGTTGCTGGGTTACGAGGCGGGCTCGCCGCCCAGTTGGAAAGTGCTTTACGACCGGTTGCCTGTTTCCCACTTGAAGCGCCTTGGATACCAGCCATTGCGACTGAAGCACATCACTGAATCTCCTGATGATGCGAAGGTGCTTGGTCTAAGATCAGCAACGCCTCCGGCTCCTCCAGCTACGGAAGTTGATGATGCGGACGCCCCGTTTTTGTAGTTTGGGTTGGGTTCGGGGATGATCCTACCAATTACGCATCCATGTACTGATGCTCCCCATGACGTCCTCATTGCGCTTGAACAACAGAATGGCCCCCTCATCTTCGAATCGCTGGTAAATGATAGGCATTTACCAACGGTTTAGTATTGCGGTGGCTTTTTCGACTTCCTCAGCGCGAACCAGTCGGTCTCTGGCACCGTGAATAACCAAGGTGCTTAGGTCTTTGAGTGAGCCAGAGTTCGTAAAGGGTTCGATCGTTGCTTCTGTTATAGGACTCGAGATGTGCACGTAGCCTTTGAACGCGTGTGGCAGCTGTTGCGCGCCTACGAGAACCCCGCGCCCACCCGTTCCATAGCCAGCGAGAATACCAGAAGCGGAATCAAGATTTGGCTGACGTTTGATGAACGCTAGGGCTTCTTCTAACCTATTCTTGGCTTCGGCACTTTCCCAGTCTCCTTTGCCAAAGGTAGGGGCAACCACGGCCATGCCTATTTCGTCGGCGAGTCTCTTGAAGGCCCAGGGGCCTGCTTTGATGTTGCCACCATGACCATGCAAGACCAAAATAACAGGCATGGACGGTCTTTCTGATCCTTTGGGTGAGCGGTACACATAGCGGTGGATTTGGTCCGTCTGTTTGCCACCCCAGGATTGATACAACGCGGGCAACTGCGTCCCATAGTCGACAAGATCGGGTGCCAGGTAAGTTATGTCATCGTAGGTCGACTTGAGAGCCTTGCGGGCTTCTGAGCTTCGCGAATCATCGAAATCCATTCCGGCATAAGCAGAAGCGAAGAGGGCGAGGCGCACTTGGTCACGCTCAGCCACGAGATTGGCTGGATGCCATCTAGGATAAAAAACTTCGTCACTATAAACCGACTCGAATCCCGATTGCGGATCGTCAGTGAAACCTTTCGGTGATTGCACGTAGGCAGCCCCCCACAGGCCGCCGGTGATAACGAAAAACATAAATGCCCATGTTCCGGAATAGCCGATGTCTGACAGGAACCGCTTCGCTAGCAGGTAGACGGCAAAAAAGAGCGAAAGGATTCCACAGGCGAAGAACCGTGAGTGATTTATCTCAGATTGAACAAGAAGAACGACCGCTGCCAGGGCGATGGGTAACATGACAATAGAAAGGACAATGAAGACAATCGAGAGCAACCCGCGCATGGCCCGGACTCTAGAGAGGCAGCCGTAGTGTGCCAACGTACTTTTAGTTGTAGAATTAGAAAGCGTCAGCGTATCAGGATGTCATAGATACGGAGTCTATTGGATCTGTAGGCCAGGCCGCGATCTCGTGGCGACCATGAACTACTGACTCCTTAAAAGGCGTGCGACCACGCTTCAATGAACGCCGAATAGCTAGCAGTTGGAGAGGCTCGTATCTCAGCTTGGACAAGATCAAGCCGTCCACAGATCAACGCGGTGAAGACATCGTATTTGGCACCGTGGGCGAGAAGCAAGTCCACTTTGTCCCAGGCTTGATGCTTGGCTGTGGCGTAAAGCGGGCTTACTGCGGACGCGCAGGTTTTGTGAGATTCACTCCTGCCTCTAACAAGAGATAGCACGATGTTAGAGAGTCCCTCCAGGCTGCCAGAACGAGAGCTGTCGTGAGTCCTTTGTTCTCTTCGAAGGCGATGGCTTCGAGATCTACCGGGAAATCCAGCAAGACCTCTAGCAAGGGTTCTCTTCTCGAGAAACTACAGCATTGAATGGGCCTGCTCAGATCTGGGTAGCTATCCTTAACCTCTAGTTCCATGGCTAGCTGGGCACAGAGACCGTTGCCAAATGTGGCTTCTCGTCCGAGAGCCTCTTGAATGCTACCGGATCGAGGTCCGAGATTGCGGTCAAGAGTGCTGATTCGCTCGCCGTCATCGGTCATTTCGGAGCTCTTCTGCCAGAGCTCGCTCCCGAACGCCGGCGTCCGTTGCGTAGTCCGGGCGGAGGGCCTTTTGGACGGAGGTCAGGTCCATGTTTCTCGAGGAATCGCCGCACAAAGCGGAGGTAAGCGTTGTCTTCTTGGATGGGGATACGTCGCGTTTCATATTCGGCGCGCCTTAAAATCTGTCGGCGTTGAGAAGGCGCGATAGGAACGAGTTGATTGCTCGCAGTCAAGGTGAGCCCGCCAATGGCTTGAGCGACTTCGAGGAAGATGTCAGGCGCTTGCTGGCCTTCGGCACCTAAGCTGGCCCTCCAAAGGCGAGCGGCATCTCCCGCCGCGACCGTGAATAGTTGCTGGCCGCTTGGACTGAATGCAATCTGGGTGATCGTGGCTTCATGAATCAACGGCTGCGTGAGGGGAAGCGTTGTGGCGACATCCCATATTCTAGCCGTATAATCGCTAGAAGCGGTGGCAAGGCGCAGGCCATCGGGCGAGAATTTGGCGGTCGACACGGCACCTCGGTGATTCAACGCCCGCCCTAACACACTGGCTGTCTCGGTTGACCACAAGATAGCGCGTTGATCGAATCCTCCCGTGACCAGGTGTTTGCCAGAGGGTGAGAACTGGACGCAGTGAACCTCACCGCCATGTCCCATCGAACGCGATTGCTGTTCTCCGGTTGCCACATCCCAAAGGCGTGCCGAGCGGTCATCTGAGGCCGTGGCAAGAAGACCGTGAGGCGAGAAATCGAGTGCGTTTACCGGCCCACCGTGGGTGAGGCTATGAATACGTGTCATGGTTTGTGCCTCAATAATCGCACTGGAAGCGCCTACGCAGCCGACGGCAAGATAGTCACCATTGGGCGAGGCTTCTAGGGTGCGTGCCGCAGAGGAAAGTGATAATGTAGGGCCCACATCACCCGACGGTAGTCTCCAACTTTGCACTTGATCGCTATTGGCCACGACCAAGAAATCGTTCGATGGCATGACAAGTGCGGTGATCGGGTGATCGTGATTGAGAATATGGACGGCTGCTTGTCCGGTGACGGCATCCCAGACACGGACCTTGCCTGAAACATCTCCCGTGATCAGCCAATTGCCATCGGGACTGTAGGCGATCTCGGTCACTTCGGCGCCGTGGTTCAAGTCGGGTATTCTTGGCTTTCCGGTTTCAGCCTTCCACTGTTTTATTCTACCGTCTTCAGCAGCGGCAGCGATCCATTGGCCGGTTGGGCTCAAGCAGCCCGTGGTGATGCCAGCAAGTTCGAAGAGCTGCGGTGGCTCTCGGAAATTCTCGAACCGCCATACGCGCACTTCGTTGTCCGCCACGGTTGCTAACCATTCGCCATCGGGACTGAACTGAGCCGTATCGACATCTAACCGATGCACTAGCGGGCTAAGCGGGGATTCTACGCCAGTCTCAGTTTCCCAGATTCGAACCGTCTTATCGTCGGAGGCGCTGGCAACAAGCCGACCGTCAGCACTAAAGTCGATGTTATCGACTGCGTCACGGTGAGACCATCGATAAAGCTCTTCACCCATGACAGTGTTCCAGAGACGTACTGTGCGGTCATTACTGCAGGTGGCGATTGTGCTGCCATCGGGACTGAACAGGGCATTTCTGACATCGCTCTCGTGGGAGAACGTGGCGAGACACTCGCCTTGAATCGTCTCCCAAAGCTTGGCGGTCCCATCCTCAGAAGCTGTCACAAAGAATCCTCCGGTTGGATGGAAATCGACTCGAGAGACATCATCGTCATGGGTGACTTGGAGGCGCTCCTCACCTGATTCCAAGTCCCAAAGCTTTGCCGTATTATCGTCGGAAACACTAACGTAAGTCTGTTGATCTGGACCAAACTGTGCGTCATTGACCACCCCGTCATGGATCCCGCGGCGAAGAAGGCGCCTCCTTGTGAGATCCCATAAACTCACGGAATGATCATCTGAGCAAGTCAGAAGCATGGTGTCATCTGGACTGAACTGAACTGCATTCACCGCGCCATTGTGTGAAATACGGGCACCTACGAAGTTTCCCGTAGCTCTGTTAATGAGATGCACTAAACTATCTCGGCCGCCTGTTGCGATCAGCTTGCCGTCATGGCTCACGGCAGTACAGAGGATATTGCTTTCATGCTTCCAGGCTCCCCTTTCTTCACTGGAATCGATATCCCAAAGTCGCCCGTAGTCATCTTCAGAACCGGTGACGATCTCTTTGCTATCTGGAGTGAAAGCGATGGCTTCGATGTCGCGAGAATCTCGATGGTAGAAGTGGGGAACTGGTAAGCTGACCTCTGTCAAAATATTGTAAATGCGATCGCCCGCAGCAGTGAGCCCACGCTCGTTCTTGAGCGCCCTGGTCAAATAAGCGAGGCTCTCCCCGTAGCGACCTGCTTCTGCCATGGATTGACCAAATTGATAGTCCGATTGACTGAAGCTTAGCGCGACTTCTTGGCGGGCTTCTTCGGCGCTCTTCTGAGCCTTCTCAGCTGCACGTGCCTGTTGAACAGCAAAACGCATCGAGAAGTAGGCTGCTGCAGCAAGCACTACGCATGCTATACTAAAGAGAGCGAGGAGGAGGGAGAATCGACGGGATCTCCTGGCTGAGCGTGAGCGTTCAGCGGCCAGCGCGTTGGCCGCTGCTAGCTGATCCTGCCGAGCGCGTTCCGCACTGCGTTCTTCTTCTTTCTTCTGGCGCTGGCTTTCAGATAGAAACCGCATCGCACGGCCGAATCCTCCGCCATACTGCTCTGCCCACAAGGCATTGGGATGCGATTCCTCATTCCATGCTCTAGCGATGTGCAGATCGGGATCGTGATAGAGGTCGGCTTGTCTTTCCTCCCACAATGCCGCTGTTTCGGCAAGGCGCTGGTAAATACGGGCAGATTGCATTTCCTCGTCTACCCACGCCCCCAATCGGGTCCATACCCGCATGAGACTCTCGTGGGAAATATCGACGATAGTGTCAGGGCGCATCCGGTGGTGCGGCGATGGCATCAGAAACGACACACCAGGTGCCCGAAACGCATCAATGACTCGAATGACGGTGTCTTCGGGAGCTGAAATAATACCGACCAAACGCTCCAACGACATCGGGCGGCGGATACCGCGATTGTCTGCGGTCTTCTGCGTCAGGGCTCTGAACAAGCGCCGAGCGACCCGTTGATCCGCCTCATCGAAACCGTGATAGACTTCATCGGCATGACGAGCGAGCGCTTCTCCCATGCCGCCAATTCTTTCATAATGATAGAGGTCGATGGGTGCCCCGACGGAGGCGTCTGCTTTCCACTCATCCCAACTACGCATGAGTGCGTGCTGGAGAACAGGCAGCTCATCTGGTGATCCGCCGACGTCGTTGAGTAGGCGCTGAGTGAGGCGAGGAGCAATGGACGCTCCACCTACACTGATAGGGCCCTCAATCGCCTGCTTCAATTGGTCTCGATCAAGGCGAGGTATCAGATAAGCGCCGCGATTGATGACCTCGGAGAGGCCCGTGAAAGAGGCGCAATCCCCAAAGAATCCAGAGCGCATGGTGAGAACGACGTGGATGGCATAACGTTCATCGCGAGCGGCCTCGAGTAGGAGACTGACAAAGGCCTCCGCCTTTTCCCTGTCCTCCATGCTAGAAGATCGCTGGTGAAAGCGGAACAGTTCTTCGAACTGGTCGATGACTACTAACAAATTCTCGCTATTTGGCATTTGTGCCATCTTAGTTACCTCTCCGATGCCCATTCCGCTGCGCTGCAGCACCGTTTCGATTTCTATGGACTCAGGGATAGGATGGTCGACGTCCAAATGATCCCAAAGTTCGCTGTCGACTATCGCTTGCGCAAGATTACGCGCTGGATTACCCCCAGGGCGGCAAAGAGCCACGCTCCAATGGGAGCCCGCTTCATCAAGCCCACCGCGGTAGAGGGCCGGAAGAAGTCCCGCACGAACGAGCGAAGACTTCCCTGTGCCAGAACTACCCAAGACTCCAATGAATCGTCGCTTGCGAAGGAGCCGAAGCAAATCCTCACATTGCTCATCGCGACCGAAGAAGAGGTATTCCTCATCGGTGCGGAACGGACGAAGTCCAGGAAAGGGGTTGGTGCTCGGATCAAGCATGAGATTGTGGCAGAGCAGCACCTAACTGATCAATGAGACTGCTGAGAGTTGGTGGTGAGAACGCGTCGTCTTCTTCTCGAATGACGAGCGCTGCACGTGTGCGGAAGCGTTCCTTGCGTCGATTGAATGGACTCGCGATGTAGACGGCTTGAACATCCAAGGGCCGCTTACGCCCATACGCGGGCGCTTTCATAATATCCATGAGAGTCATCTCAACCCATTGATGGCTTGCCTGGCCGAAGTAGATTAGAACCCCATCGCACAGTGTGAGGGTTTGGCGATGGATCTCGCCGCGGAGTTTGGCGTCGCCATCGTCTGGTGAAACTTTCACCTCGTAGCCAAGATCAAAGAAATGATCTTCAAGAGGTTCTATGGCTTCCTGGTCTTTCGGGTCACAAATGAGATAGAGCATTTTAGCCGCACCCTCGGCGGCTTCGGGCAAGGCTTTCTCTGGCTTATGTTCCTCTTGCAAGTGCGCTAGTGTGAGTCGCTTGAGTTCTTCGATGGACCCGCGGATGAATTCCGTCTGATCCATGCCATACACGCCTTCCTCGAGGGCGGTGAAGAAAGAGGCCTGCCGCTCGTCCTTAATGTCGAGCTTAGGTGGTGCCCAGAAGAATCGTCCACGCGGTCTATCTGACTTTGATGGTGCATTGCTCAGCGCACATTGCATTTCCACCATGGAGCGATCGCTCTCCTCAGGCACGATGCCATAGCGTTGCCCGATGAGATGCACGACGGCATCAGATTCTTCAAGATCGCTTTCTACTTGCGCCCGGAGTTCATCAGCCAGGTGTGGCAAAGGGCGTTCTGGAAGCACTCGATAGCCTCGCTCTTGCAATTCACGCTTGATCCGGTCGCGCGCCTCTCGGAGATCACGTGTGGTCTCCGCCAAATAAACGGCCTTCTGATCTACCAGTTCTTCGTCCGGCGTGGCTGCCCGTTTTACATTGTGGCTGATTTCATAGGCCAGATCGTAGACACTGTGAAGAAAGCGTCGGCGTGATGCTTCGCCTAACGAGGCGTCAAATGACTCAAATCTCCCCTGCGGATCAACTTCAAAGAATTCGATCCGCGAACTCGCTGTCAGGAGCTGCTGGGCTTCAGGAGTGAAACTGTCCGGCTCGGGCGGAGTCTTCACGACCTGAATGAGTCCGCGCCCGGAACTACGATGTTCCCCAAAGGCAAGGAGCTCGCGCTGACAGGCTTCCGTGTGTGAGTAGGGTGGGGAAATGACGGGAACCAGGGTTCGTACAGACCCTAGCCGGTCGCCGAGTGTTTCATGCCAGGCATCTCGCTGGACGGCTTTGGGTTCTAGCCAGAGACGCGGCGGACGTCCTAACAATTGACTGAGGCGAATGCTCAGGGTGTCATGCAAGCGCGTGACCCAACCCGCCTCGCCTTCAGCTAGGGGCTGGTTGTCGACACTCGCATAACTGATGAAGACATCACTATCGTCTACCGACTCGAAGTCGATTTCAGGATCTGGTGGTGGCGGAACCTGGGTTCGTCTGCTCTTGAGGCCTCCTTCAGGAGGGATGAACGGGCCGCTTCCTTCGAAACCTACCTCCAGAATGTCCATCGGCTCGTCGCGACCCTGAAATTCATAGGACCCGTGCGAAACCCAGCGAAGAAGCGCCTCGGGATGCGCTACCCGGTCAAGGTGATCCCTCAAATAATAACGTGCGTTCTCATACACCGCACGCGTGATGAGAATTTGCCCCCCTACGGCCAAATCCATGACGCGTGCGGCAAGATTCACAGCCATGCCCACGGCCTGTGGTGCTGCATCGCCCTCGCTGCCTTCGACTACGAGCACCTCACCCTGATGAAGCCCAGCTCGCGCGCGGACCGGTTCGGGATCCCATTCTTCATCCTCAAGAAGGGATGGGAAGCGAAGTGCTGTGGCTACCGCTTCACTTGACATGGCAAATTCGGCCAAGAACCCGTCGCCAGTATGCTTGAGAATCCGCCCAGACGACTGTCTTAGGGCCTCCCGAAAGAGTTCATCGTGACGCCTCAAGAGACCCGCGTAGTCATGTGTGCCGAGACGCCCTTGCAACTTCACGGAACCGACGATGTCCGTGAAGAGCAGCACGCTTAGACGGTGGATTTCGCCATCAGACGTCATATTTGGAAGCAGCCTCTCACCGTTCTATCAAATTTCACCTTAGAGATACGAAATTTCCTGAACTGTAAAAACGAAGAAAGCCGCTCGGAGTGGTCCGAAGCGGCTTTTTTGAAAGATTGTTTGACTAGGTAAGACTAAAAGTCGTCCACGGCGATCACCTTGCGGTCCCGATAATGGCCGCAGTTAGGGCAGGCGATGTGGGAGGGTACGGCGCTATCGCACTCGGGACAGGTCTTGAGCAATGGGGCGCGCCAACGATTGGCACCGCGGCGCATCTTGCTCTTCATCTTGGACATTCTTCTCTTGGGGACAGCCATGGTCTTGTGTTGTTGAGTGTGTTGTTGTCGTGTAGCTAGTCGTTGGCCTTCAAGCCGTCAAGTGCATCCCATTCGGCCCGCCGACCAGCTTTCTCCTCATAGGCAACCTTTGTCACTGATGGGGAAAAGTCCGCCTCGGCGTCCGCTCCGGGAGCCTTGGGATAGGCAGGGAGGGCGATGAGGGTATCTTCACGTAGTTGTTCTGTCAAATCTAGTGATTCGCCTATTTCGAGCTCAATCGACTCAAGGTAGGGATTCAATGTGATTTCCTCATCAAATGGCTTCGTCGTGAGCACGCAAACGAGCTCAAAAGTCGTCGTAAGGCTCCCTTGGAGAACGAGATAGCCATCCACGATGGAGACGAGCAAGTCATAGCGAAGCGGTGATTTGGGCTTCGCGAGCTTGTCCTTGAGGTCAAAGATACTCGAATCGAGTTCTCCCTGGAGTGCCTTTCCCTCGCCAGGGATCTCTGCCGGGTGAATAATAAGTTGTGTCGAAGCCATCGATTCCAGCGTAGATTCGCGGCACTCTAGTTAGCGGTGATTTCAAGAAACGAAACTGAAAAGATCGACACCCCGATCATTGAACCTGCATTCCTTCTCCAGGCCTATGGACAGGGTCTCTTTCCTATGGGCACGGACGACGGAGAGATTGGATGGTTCTCTCCAGATCCCAGGGGAATCTTCCCTCTCGACGCGTTCCATGTTCCCCATGGCCTGAAACGATTCCTTAAGAAATCGCCCTTCGAGATCCGATTCAATACGCGCTTTCGTGATGTCATGATAGGGTGTGCTGATCGTGAACCGACCTGGATCGACGACACGGTCTTGGAGAGCTACTGTCGACTGCATGACCTTGGCTTCGCTCACTCCGTCGAGACCTGGGAAGGAGAGAAGCTGGTTGGTGGTCTTTATGGAGTCTCCTTGGGCGCTGCATTCTTTGGGGAATCCATGTTCTCGCGTGTTAGTAATGCTTCTAGCGCAGCACTGGTGGCTCTGGTAGATCATCTCAATCTATGTGGCTTTATGCTTCTCGATACGCAATGGACGACTCCCCATCTCAAGCGCTTTGGAGCACTGGAACTGCCGCGAGCTGCCTACTTGAGGCAGTTGGAACGTGCGGTTGAGATGAATGTCTCGTTCCGCAATAGTTAGAGCTTAGAGCTTCTCGATTCCAAAGATCTCGACATCCACTCGTCTTGACGTGCAAGTGTGGATCGGGTTTCCTAATACCTCAGGCAGGCCGTTCCAAGAGATAGGAAGCGTGTCCCAAGTAGGCACGTTGACCTCCGAGACCTGATAGCGAGCATGATGGACACGTCCGCGATACAACTGCTCCTTTTCTTTTGAATGGGCGTAAAGAAGATAGCGTTCTAACAGGAAGAAATCTAGCGATTCAGGCCTGGCCGGATGTTCTTCAGAAACCGGGCTGTAAAGGTAGTGAGACGTTTCATGTTGGTCACGTCGGCGAACTTCGTAGTTGATTTTGTCTGTTCTTTTGACGCCCATCGATGCCCAGAAGTAGGGAAGATGAAAGAATGTTCGCGCGAGCCAATGTGCGAACCATCGGTCCGTATCGAGTGAGTAGAACCAAACGCCTGGAACGCCTTCGGCATCGTGCACATAAGTCCTGACATTGCACTCGAGAAAGTTGGAGACATAGGGAACTGAAGGTAGAAAGCGGGGTCGAATACGCCGCATGCAGAAAGGGACGATGCCAATGTAGGCTTTGTGCTCATGGGTATCTACAAACAGTCCCGGAGGTAGCGTGGCCTGCACGGATTTTGCGTCGATCTCCCAATGGAGAAACAGTAAGTGTTCCCAGGACTGGAACATCATCGGCGAGCGTTTTGGTCGTCGCTGAAGGAGCTCCCTCTGCCTCCAGGTGGGCTTGTTAGCAGGCATACTTCTGATAGTTTTCGGCCATGGCTTTGAGGTCTGGGTGATCTCCAGCATGTTTCGATCTGTAGGCGCTGCGTATTGTCCCATCACTAACAATAAAGGCGCCGGGCATCTGGCGAACATCCTTCCCCACCTTTCCGGGGCGCACTCCCTGAAGAAAGAGCATAGTGCCGCGCCAGAGAACCCGAAGACCTATCAACTGTATTAGGGAACCCTTTTTCAGTCTGAATGCAGTATAGAGATCACCGTTGGGATCGTTGAGGTGATGGACGTTGCGCCGCGGTAGCTTTCTTAGAAAAGCGGGTAGCGCGTCATCATCTTCCCTTTGCACAATCACTAGTTGCCAACCATTTTTCTCAATCCAGTCTTGTTGCTCGACCAACTGATCGAGCTGCTCGCGACGGAATATTCATCCGAGATGTCTGAGAAACATGATGAGCAAGGGCCTTTCCCGGGAGGCCTCGAGCAGAGAGGTCTCATTAGGTAGATGGAAGAGTTCCAAGGTTTCATGAAGATTCATCTTTTTAAGTTACGCGCCGAGGGTGCTGTGAGAAGCCTAGGGTTTGTCCTCGGCTGAGAATCCTTCGATCCCTGAGAGCATTTCTTTCATCTTGGCGAAAGCGCTCTCGGCTTCCTCTTTGGACGCGGGCTTGTTGAGCCAATCTTTGTAGGAGGCTTCCTCAACGTAGTCGCGGTTGAGCTCCTTGATGAAACTACTGGGATAACAGGGAAGGGCATCACCATAGCGTTTGCGGGTGTAGCAGTAACTCAAGCTGAGCGTCTCCTTGGCTCGAGTGATCCCTACGTAGAGCAAACGCCTTTCTTCATCACGGGTGCCTTCTTCAAGCGAGCGCTTATGCGGTAGGATGCCTTCCTCGAGTCCGACTAGGTAAACGTGAGGAAACTCGAGCCCCTTGGCTGCGTGAAGGGTGATCAAACACACACCTTTCTTTCCCTCGATGTCATCATCCTTGTCTCGCTCCGCCATGAGCGAGACGTCATCCAAGTACGCTTGAAGCCCTTTCGAGTTGCGTTTCTGATGCTCACGCAAACCGTAGATGAATTCTCCTAACGCTTCGGCGCGTGCCTTCTTCTCCTCTTCTTTTCGGCAGGACTTGGCGACGAACTCCGCGTAACCAATGTCTTCTATTAACCTCTCGGTGAGTCCTGAGTAGTCAGCCGTTCGAGAGATGACGGCGTCACTGTAATAGTCGAGGA
>JAACDM010000246.1 GCA_009936795.1 Verrucomicrobiaceae bacterium
AGCGGCTCACCGAAAGAGGCGTCGGGATGCACGTAGGCAAGTTGCCAGGGGAGGCTGCCTCTCACGGATGTCTGCGATTCCCTGTGGGCGTGATGCCGTTGATCTATGCGAGGACGAAAGTAGGGACAAAGGTGACTATCGTGGAATGATGGTCTGCTACTTAGTAAACTGTTCAGACAGGTATCGATCAGTGATTCATATGGCGATGCTTTTATGTGCACGAAGACTCCGTAACCCATTGATCACGAACAGAGTAAGTGTTTGAAAGGGGCGGTGGCATGAGACTTGCATTGATAAGTGGAATGCACCAACCAGCAACGCCATTTCAAACCAGTCCGACGGAGCTTATCGATGCATTGAGCCGAGTTGTGAAACCAGATCTCATTGATTTCAGAGATATTGATGAGTGTCGTTTCGAAGCTATTTCAGGCTCAAGGCTTCTGCCTCTATCCTTGCTAGAGAAAGAGGCGCCGTTGTTAGACAAAGACCGTGAGATGATTCTTGTCTGCCAGTCGGGTAGGCGTTCTGAAGAGGGGCAAGAGAAACTGGCTTTGCTAGGATTCAACAAAGTGGGCTATCTCGGCGGCGGAATCAACGCTTGGAAAAGTGAAGGACACCTTGTCGAGAAAGCGCGAATGGTCTGGCCGTTGGAACGGCAAGTCAGATTCACCGCAGGCTTGCTTGTCGTCATTGGCGCGATGCTCAGCTTCTTCGCCAATGCTCACTTTATTTGGTTCTCAGCTTTCATCGGCGCGGGTTTAATGTTCGCGGCCTTCACGAATACTTGCGGCATGGGGGTGCTGCTTGCCAAGATGCCATGGAATCGTTGTCCATCGATTGTCTCCCCAGCGTCAATGAGAACGCAATGATCCACGGTACATTCGAACCATACTAATTGCTACCGGTTAGCATGAATATCAAACGCTACTTCGTCGACGGCCTGGCCCACGCGTCCTACCTCATCACTTCTGAAGAGCAAGCCGCTGTGATCGATCCCAGTCGCGACGTGGATCATTACATTGATGACGCTAGGGATGCAGGCGCTAGCATCGTTGCCATAATGGAAACACATCCTCATGCCGACTTCGCCTCCGGACATGTGGAGCTGGCCGAGAGAACCGGGGCCTCGATCTATGTCTCCCATCTCGCTGCGGCGACGTATTCGCATGTAGATGCCTATCAGGACGACCAAATTCCGTTAGGCAAGACGCACCGTATCAACGTCATCGAGACGCCGGGCCATTCATCAGACAGCCTATGTTTCGTGATCATTGAAAGTGGTTTGCCGACTGCGGTTCTCACGGGAGACACACTCTTTGTGGGTGACGTGGGGCGTCCTGATTTCCGTGACGCCACCGAAGATCCGACGGTCATGGCAGCGGCACTCTACGATTCCTTGAGTCAGCTGGCAAAGCTCCCTGACCACGTGGAAGTGCTCCCAGCACATGGAGCGGGTTCTCTCTGTGGACGAAGGATCTCCTCGGCCCCTTCGAGTACCATTGGGGCGGAGAAATCTGGAAACTGGGCTTATCAAATTGCCAATAAGCAGGATTTCGTTAGAGAAATGACCTCCAATCTGCCCGACCGGCCAGGCTACTTCGCGCATTGCTTGGCAATGAATCTTAGAGGTGCTCCTCCGTTTTCGAACCACGTAAAGGTGACACCGATCAAACCAGAAGCACTTCATGACCATGTTAGTCAGGGTGTCGTTCTCGACATTCGCCCCCCATCAGACTTCGGCTGGGGCCACCACCCTGGCAGCCTGAATATCGGCCTCGCGTCACCCCTATTCGCCACCTGGGTAGGCTTCTTCATCTCTGCCGAATCCCCGATGGTCATCGTCGCCGCGAGTGTTGAGGATGTGGCGATTGCTAGACTCGAACTAGCGAGAATTGGTTTCGATCACGTGGTTGGCTGTTTACTAGCCAAAGACTTGCTAAGCAGTTCCAGTCATATTCCCCAATTGGAGGCCTGTGATCTCCGCGAAGAGCTTCGCGACGGACAACAAGGAGCCTTGCTTGATGTGCGAACGATTGGTGAATTGGACGCTGGGCATATTGAGGGCGCAAAGCATATTCCATTGTCCAAGTTGTTGGGGCGCTTGGCGGAACTGCCGAAGAATAGCGACCACACGGTCATCTGCGATAGCGGCTACCGAAGTTCGATCGCCTGCAGCCTGATGGCAAAGCACGGCTACACTCATTCACAGAACCTTAGTGGTGGGATGACGAACTTCGCGGAGAAGGACTACAATGCCTTGAAGTCCTAAGGGCTCGTTTACGAGTGTCCTTTGATATTCTGAGTGTAGATCCGCCAACGCGTTCACCAGTGGTGGCTAGACTGAGCATCAAAAATACATGTTCCCTCGGTGGGGTGAACGGGCTAGTATTGGACCGGTCTTCTTAGTGGCAGCGGGAGCATGTAGCCACGGCTATTCCTTTCTTTGCGTATCGCATACCAAAGCGACGCCTCTACCGAAGAGTATAGATCATGGAGAAAACCACCAGAACGGCAAGAGAAGCCGATACGGGCAACTCGGTTAGTAGCGGTCCGAAGATCATCCTTCACCTTGAGGATGAACCGAATAAAACCGGGAAGATCAATCGTGCGATCATCAATGACGTAGCGAATGCCTTGGTTAGCGTTGCCAACTCAAAGGAAGCGTTTCGCGCTTCGTTAGAAAATCCTGCATTGGGACTCATCGTTGCCGATGATGGCGTCGAAGGATTCTCTTGCCTTGAGGCTTTGGCCATTGCCAAGGAACTGCGCCCAGATGTTCCGTTTGTCGTTGGCTCGGACATGCTTTCCACAAGCAAGGGGCGTCAGGCAGTGACTGAAGGAGCCGACGATCATATCCGGAAAGAAGAACTTTGGCGCTTGGGACCGATTGTGCAGAATGCGCTCTTTGACGGTTCGATCACGAACTCTCAAGAAACGATCGATCGACACAAGACCGCAAGCGAAGTCCTGGTCGCGGCAATCACCCAGTTGGTGCAAGTCGATTCCACGGAAGAGATCGGTGCCATCATCGTTAAGGCTGCGCGAAATCTGACGGGAGCGGATGGCGCAACCCTCGTCATGAAAGAGGGCAATCAGTGTTACTACATTGATGAAGATGCGATAAGCCCGCTATTCAAAGGTCAACGCTTACCGCTTAACAGTCGCATCTGTGGATGGTGCATTCGCAACAAGCAACAGGTCTCCACACCCGATGTCTATGCGGATGATCGTATCTCTGCTGAAGATTATCGCCCGACTTTCGTCAAGAGTCTAGCCGTCGCCCCGGTCGGCAAAGCCGAGCCATTGGCAGCTATTGCTGCTTACTGGGCCACGCGCCATCAACCGACTACTGAAGAACTACGCCAATTGCAACTGTTAGCAGACTCCACGGCCTTAGCCATCGAAGGCGCAAACCAGCGCAATGATAGTCGCATGCGCATCGAACGCTTGCAGGCTCAACGACGGTGTCTGGTAAAGATCGCGCGTTCCCCTCTCGTTACATGTGGAGATGTCGAAGGAATGGTTCGTTTCGCAACCGAACAAGCAGCCCTGGTGACGGGAGCGGACCGGGCAAGTGTCTGGGCAGTTGACGACCCGAGAGAGAGCTTTATCTGCAAGGATGTTTATGAGCCTAGCAGTGGCGAGCATCTCGCATTCGAGTTCGCCATCGTGAGAGCGGAGTATCCCGAATACTTTTCGAGATTCGATACGGATCAGTATGCCGTGCTTGTGGAGGGAACGACCGACGAAGCGAATAAGGCAGTAGTTCAGGATTTCCTCGTTCTCAATGGAGCCAAGAGTGCCCTCGCGGTGCGGATCATGACTGATGACGGCTTAGGAGGTATCCTCTCTATCAATTCAGCCAATGCTCGTGAATGGGAAGACGACGAGATCCGGTTCGCCTTGGCTCTAGCCAGTCAGATACGTATCACAATGGCCACTGACGAGAGGAGGAAAGCCGAGGAATCTCTAGCTGAAATGAACGTGCATTTGGACCAGTTGGTGCAAGAACGCACGCAGGAGCTGGAGATCGCGAATCGAGAACTCGACGCCTTTGCCAGGACACTATCGCATGATCTTAAGAACCCTGTCGCCGTGATCGAAACGAGCTGTTGGCTCATGCGCGATCAGTGTCAACTCCCCGAGGATTCCTTGAAACCACTAACAAGGATTGAAAGCGCGGCGAAGCGGATGAAGGTACAGATTGCTTCCATGTTGCAGTTGTACCATTTGAGCCAAGAGGAGATCATTCGCGAACCGTGTGATCTTACAGCCATGGCTAGAGACATTGCTGAGGACCTTGTGACGGGCCAAAGCGCAAACCATATCGAGTTCACGATCCAAGAGAACATGCTGGATAAAGCGTCTCCAGATCTATTGCGTTCCGCATTGGTCAACCTATTATCGAATGCCTTCAAGTATTCGTCAAAGTGCGCAAGGCAGCACATCGAATTCGGAATGACCCCCGCAGATGGTGACGTATCGACTGTCTATCATGTACGCGACAACGGTGTCGGATTTGACATGGCCAATGCCGACAAACTCTTCGGCCTCTTCCAACGCTTCCATTCGGCATCGCAGTTCGAAGGCACCGGAGTAGGCCTAGCATCGGCACGACGTATCATTCAGAACCACGGAGGCAGAGTCTGGGCAGAATCCAAGCCCAACGAAGGCGCGACCTTCTACTTCACCCTCTGCGGAGATCGAGGTTAGTTGGACTTGGATGCTTGGTCTCAATTCACAATCTTCAGCTCTAACTGACTGCGATTCGCGGCACTCGCTACGGGCTGACCGTCGTCGCCTACGGCGTCGTCGGCCATCCCTGCGCTCGCACTAAGGAACTGGTTCTTCCAATTACGCAGGCTGGCAACACTGACGCCAAGCTCTCGGGCAACTTGGGAGAGCGGCCGGTCACTGGTCCTCAAGAGGTCCACGGCTCCTTCTCGGAACTCCTGCGTGTAGGTCTTTCTTCTTATCTTTAACATGGTCTGTGTCTGGTTGTGTCAGACCTGTCCAATCGTGTCCACTAATTCAGGGGAACTTCAATGGCGAAGAATGATGATCTCTAACTGCAATCTTTTAACAGAAAGGAACTTACCTGTCAGAAGATTGTCTTGGCATGGTTTAAGCGATTACTCAGTGTATGAAGAAGACTCACAGTGGGCACAAGCCCTTCACGGCAGTTCGGCGACTACCATTCTATAATCGCGCAGCATCGATACGTGTTCGTAAGCCAATCAATGTTGAGGCAAAGACACAAAGACGTGAGGTAGTTCCTAAATGGTTCATCCCAGATCCTAGGTGACCGATTCTGTTTCAGCGTAAGCCGCATTTAACTGATGAGACAGAGTTTGCAGAAGTAAGACCAACAACTTCAGACTCAATGTCGGTGAGTTAAGGTCCAACTCTAATCTTTGTTGCCAAATGTATGATATATGTTAGTTTTCGTTGAACGACTCACGTCAACAATCTTAACTACCACAACTCTAATTATAGTGGCTATGGCGTGAAAATCCCTCTCATTTATCTAAAGTCTGCGAAATTCTTGCAGGTACTATTACCAACGCCCTTCGCGATCGTGATTTCGTCGATCGACATCGCACGACTTCAGAGGCATTCACTCGGGAACGTAAACTGCCCTTCCATCGTGTCTGCCTCATTCTCATTTGGAATCTGCGAGCTGCACTTCAATCGGATCTCGAACGCTTCTTTGATCGATTGGGTGAGAGTGGTTCGGCTCCCCATCGCACGGCTTTCTCGAAAGCCCGCTCCTTCCTCAAGCCTAGCGCATTCATTGATCTTAACGACCGTATGATTCAAGCGGCTCACGACCTCGGCTTACGTAAAAACACTTGGCACAGATTACGACTTCTTGCGGTGGACGGCTCCACGTTGAGGTTGGCCAAGGGCAGCAAAGAGATTGCAGAGCACTTTGGCGGAATGGATACGCGTCACGACACTTTCTGCCCCTTGGCACGCATGAGTTACCTCTATGAAGTGCGCACCGGGCTGATTCTCTCAGCACAACTTTCGCCTTTGGCGGAAGGGGAATGCACGCAGGCTTATGAACTCCTTGGTGAACGCGTGTGGGAGGAAGATTGCGTTCTCTATGACCGCGGCTACAACGATCCCCGGATTATCGCTTGGACGCTTGCTCAGAAATCTAACTTTGTCATCAGAGTCGCAGCAGGAAAGAGTAAAGCCGCTCAGGATTTCATTGCCCGAGGGACAAAGGAACACGAATTCTGTTATGTTTTTGATGACGAATTGGTCAACGAATTCGAGAGATGCGGACTAGCGCTTTCAAAATCATGTCGCCTAAGATTCATTCGAGTGGAGCTTGAAACGGGTGAAATGGAAGTGCTCGTTACGAACCTGACAGACTCGAAGACATACCCTGCTGAAGAGTTCAAAGAACTCTATCACGAAAGATGGGCAGTAGAAGAGGGAATCAAGACAGCCAAGTGCAAGATTGAGGTAGAGAACTGGACGGGAAAGACGGTCCACTCAGTGGAACAGGATTTTCAAGCACGAGTGGTGTGCCAGAACATCGCCGTCTTCCTTTCTCAAGCAAGCCAAGCTACATTGGATCGAATCATGGCAGGACACAAACATACATACAAGATCAACATCAAGCGAGCCCTCGGCCTGATCCGCGATCAATTCGTTCAAATGATGACAGGAACGAGAAAGGCATTCATGGAAGCAGCCGAGAAACTCGCCTCAAGGCTTCCGCAATCCGCGTCGCTGGTGAGGCCTGGAAGATCATTCCCCCGCAAGAGCCCAAGAAGAATCCCCGCCGCCCAACCTTACAAGCCCATCGAATGACATTACGCTAACTCACCGACATTGGCTTCAGACTGGTTCTTTCATCATCGGCGTCTCATACCGATCCTTGTGGCACTAGGCTTCGTTCTCTTTGTTCTCCTTCTGGCGAATTTGTCCGGAGGCCATGACTCAGCGGGTCCATAAGGGTAGTGGTAGCCGTGAGGCTCAAGAATATCGTGACAGTCGAGATGTTGGCTTTCAGGGAGCCCAAAGTTTACAAACAGTCAACTTCACAAACAGTCCGAACGTCTTATTGCCCCTCCCACACTGGAACTCAATCGACATAAAGGTCTTAGAGTGAACACCTTGAGCGAAGGGGCTTAGGATTGGCCCGAAGGTTGCTTAGGATGTGGAAACCTTTCTCACCCAAATGAACTCCATTTACCACGTGAACGCCCTTGAGCGCGATCTTGTCAAAGCACAAGCCCTCCTTAGAGGAGGACTTGCCTCTGCACGTGAGCATCTTCAGCAAACCGCGCACAAAGCCTCCCAACTATGGAGCTGCAGTCCTTCAAGTAGACTGAAGCCCTCTGGTTCGTTCTGTTTGGCACCCATCGTTGCTGTGGAGGTGCAACTCCGCGAACTGCACTATCTTGATGCTGACTATGGACTTGATAACCCAGACGATCTAGAACGGACAACGAAACCGTTGCTGGCAGCTCTGAAAAAGGCCCGGCAGGAAATCGTAGAAATAGCTTCTACTGAAAGTGAGCATGTCAGGATGCTTGACGACTCTCTGCTCGAACTTCAACTCCATATCGAAATGGTGCGCTTGCACTTGATCCTAGTCACGAATAGCGATGACCGCGTACCTCCAGAACTCAAGACAAACCTAGGTGCGACTCTTGCTGCTGCAGCCCGCAAGGCTACGACTGATCCTCGCATTGCCAAACAGATTGTGCAAGTGGCCGTTCGCGAGCTTGGGCCTCTGAAACAAGCAGTAGGAAACTGCCTCGGCGTAATCTTCGATCGTAGAGCAGGTCAAGGTACGAGTGCTGTCTCACCCGAAGATATCGACTCTGACGACGATGAAGAAGATCTCATTCATGCGGGAGACTAACGGAGTGCCTGTTTCAAAAGCGTTGGATGCAGGCGCAACTGGCCCTAGCGCTATGCTCAAACGTGATGAAGACCGACTACTCGATCATCGCCATTTCGGAGGCTCCTCACCAGGTTAGTATTCACACGGCCAGTCAACTCTCAGGCATGCGCCCCGCGAGGGCCCTCGATGTGTAGCGTCGATTTTGGTATTCAAGAATCGCGCTGCGATCCTACTTTGATGACGAGGCCGAAGGGCGACTGAAGCAGATGGAAAACGCAACGTTCTACGGGGGGCATGCACACGAATCATAGAGCACGACGAGTGCACGTGCCTTGGCAGCGGTGCCTTCAATATCAAAAGGAAGCCGGGCATCAACTTATGTTGAAGCTTGCACTGTCACAATCTAAAGAATCTCTGTCTAACGCGGACGATCGAATCGTCGGTCACAAGATCAACGCGCTCCTCGCCATTTCTGCACGCGGCTTCCGGTCGCGTAAATTGCACCGTTCCACACGGGCAAGTATTCCTCCTTCTGAAGTGCGCTTAGATGGAGAGAGCGTTCGCGGTCGAGTCCAGATCGCCGCCAAGGCTGGGCTAGTTGTCCACGAGAGGTGAGCGCGCAGCATCGAAGAACTGAGTTCACAGCTTACATCTTGAATAGAAGCGATCCGATGTGGCCCTGATAGGCTTGCAATCCGAAAACGAAGAAACATCTCAATGTGCACGCCGACAAGCACTTACAACATTTCGAACGGCCTGGCACGAGTCGTGCAATTAACCTAGATAGTCTTACCCAGACGACGTGCGCCGCACCGAAGTGGGTTAGCGCAAAATCTACAAGACCATATCACATCATGATAAGTACAACCAAGATCGCAACCGCAGTAGCCGTTCTCGCGACGACGTCATTCTTACAAGCTCAGGCAAAGACTCTTTCCGACTTCGCCGACCTTGACAACAAACCTGTCAAGACTTTGGAAGTAGAAGCAATTGCCTTCACCACTCAGGATCTTCACAAGATCCTCGGACAATCTCTGACAGAATTCGATGGGGAAGCCCTGGAATCTTCAGCGGACCTGATTGGCAAGGCCTCTAAAATGGTTTCGGGTGAAGCTGGAATCTTTCCTCAGAGAGATGACCAGAAGAAGCTGAAACAAGACTCCAAGTCGTTGAAAAAACTGGCCACAAGTGTAAGGGACGGGCTCACGAAGGATTCTAAAGATCTAAAGCAGGCGTATTCTGAAACCAATCACCTACTCGCTATGCATTACATCACTTCTTCCGAAGGCGCGAAAAACAAAGCGCAAGGCAACTTCCTTCTTGGTGCAGCACACCATGCAGAGCAGGCAGTCTTAGTGACAGGGGACAAAGTTTCTGAAGCTAACAAAACCGTATTCGAAAGTGTGCGAAACATGGCAAGAGAGTTGGTCAAGGGTGGAAAAGTAGACTCTGTCAAGCTTGACTCTGGAATCAGCGATCTTACCAAGGCCTGTGCGAAGCACGACCGTACTTCCTAGTCCGCACGCTGTCGTAGTTGAGAGAATCTCAATGAATCCGGTACTGCTTTAACACTGTCAAAGTTATCGGCGGCGTTCAGTGAATCGCTGCAAGTGACTTTGAACGTTCAACGGAGGTGCTCCCGTGAGGGGGCACCCTCTTGAAATTGGTCGGAACTGTTAGGTTCGCAAAGACACTCAGGTTCGCCATCCTGCAAAAACGGGCAGGCGTTAGCGCCACGACTTGTTTGTAGAATTCCCGTTCCCAGCCCTTGGTGAGCGCCTCGGGCCCCACAACTAAATTATCATTCACATTCACTACTCACTACCTATCCTTATGAAATCTTACATCGCCTCTATACAAACTTGCGCCAGAAACTTCACCAATGCCATCTCCAAGAGATTCCGAAAAGATGGAGAAAAGAAAACTAAGGTGACTACGGAGATCGCCAAGAGAGACGCCGACGGAAAGCCAATTGAGGCTACCATTAACGGTTCCGAGTGAACTATTCGACTCAAGGTCCTTCGTAGGTCGCGCGGTGTCGTGAAATCCTCTCCAGCCTAAATCGCATATCGTATCAAGTAGAAGCTCAGATTAAATTTCCATGAATATTTCAACGTTAGATATCAGTGATATCGACCAAACAGCGGGAGACTTTCGCTATCCCGAAAACCACCGCCTCAACGCGGGAATGGGACTCACGGAACACACGATTGACTACATTTCTGAAGCTAAAGGTGAGCCGTCATGGATTCGAGAGTTTCGTCATCGGGCGCTGAGAATTTTCAATGAAAAGCCTCTGCCGACTCACTGGGCTAGCAAAGAGCTTGAGGCAATCGACTTCAATGAACTCCGTTACTATCTAAGCTCCGGTGAGGCTCCTAAAAGGTCTTGGGATGAAGTTCCAGACGACATTAAGAACACCTTCGAGCGGCTTGGAATCCCCGAACAAGAACGCAAATTCCTAGCGGGTGTGGAGGCGCAGTTCGATAGCGAAGCTGCCTACTCCAACATCAAGCAAGCTGTTTCGGAGCAAGGTGTCATCTTTGTAAACAGCACGGAAGGGCTGCGAGATCATCCAGAAATTTTCCGTAAGTGGTTTGGTAAAGTTATCCCCACTGGAGACAATAAATTCTCGGCGCTTAACAGTGCCGTCTTTAGTGGCGGCAGTTTCATCTATGTTCCTCCCGGAGTAAAAGTGAAGCACCCGCTCCAGGCCTACTTTCGAATCAATGCTGAAAGTTTTGGGCAGTTTGAGCGTACGCTGATCATCGCAGACGAGGGTTCCGAAGTGACTTACATGGAAGGTTGTACTGCCCCTAAATTTGAGACTGTGACGCTGCATAGTGCCGTAGTCGAGTTGGTCGCCATGCCGGGAGCTAAATTGCAATACATCACTGTCCAAAACTGGAGTTCAAACGTCTTTAATCTGGTGACTAAACGAGCGTTGGCTCATGAGAATGCAGATGTGCGTTGGATCGATTGCAATATCGGCTCCCGCCTGACCATGAAATATCCTGGTGTGATCTTAAAAGGACGGAAGGCGCGTGGCGAGGTTATTAGCATTGCTTTAGCCAATGATGGCCAACATCAGGATACGGGTGCAAAGATGATTCATGCAGCCGACGAAACCACTTCGAACGTTGTTTCCAAGAGTATCAGTATAGGCAAGGGCCGCTCGACCTACCGCGGGCAGGTTCATATTCCAAAGGGTTTAAAAGGTTGTCGTAACAACACTGAGTGCCATGCCATGCTTATCAATGCCGCTAGCCGCACAGACACGTATCCTGCTATCACCGTGCGAGGAAACAAGCACGCGGTCCAACATGAAGCCAGTGTGAGCCAGATAAGCAAAGATCAAATATTCTACATGCGTCAGCGCGGGCTGACTGGAGCAGAAGCTATGAGCCTCGGCGTGAACGGTTTTGTAAACGACCTAGTACGCGAATTTCCGATGGAGTACAGCGTGGAACTCAAGCGACTCATTGACCTGGAGATGGAGAACAGTGTTGGTTAGTTTGATTGTATTCAACGTCTGCGCGGCAATCGGAATCACTTCCGAATGTATTAGAAACCCATTGGGAAACGGGAGCAGAGTAGACTTGAGGTTTTTTTCTGACCAATGGCGTGTCTAAATCTAGTGTTCTGCTAGACTTCAGCGGGCTGTAAGGGTTTTTAACTGTGCATCTCTATCTCTCAAGAGCGCTGGTCAAGTATCTCGGCATAGACGGCTTCGTATCCTTTGACCATCGTCTCGGTCGTGAATCGCTCTTCGACGCGGCGACGGCACGCGCGGCGCTCGATCTCGTCAATCCGATCGACTGCCGCTACAGCACTCGAGACGTCGTTGACGAGGAATCCTGTTCCTCCGGAATCGATCACTTCGCGACAGGATCCGAGATCGGCGGCAATCACTGGCACACCCGCCGCATTGGCTTCGGCGAGCACGAGGCCGAATCGTTCTGGGATCGTGTTGAGATGGAGCAGTGCCGATGCACGCGCGAACAGTTGGTTCTTCTCCTCGGGGCCGACCGGCCCGATGAAGGTAATCTGTCTTCCGTCAATGTGCGGTTCGACCTGTTCATGGAAATAGGTTTCGTCTTGAACTATTCCGGCGATGATCAGAGGCCGTCCGCACGCAAGCGCGACCTCAATCGCGAGGTGGACGCCTTTGTCAGGATGGATCCTACCAAGGAAGATCAGATCGCCACCACCTGTTTCGTGAAATGGATATAGAGAGAGATCGATTCCGTTGTAAACCGTGGCGAGGTAGTTCAATCCCTCGGCACGATCGGAGTCGCTGATGGAAACGAAATTGCCGTCGCGATACTTCTGGTAGATCGGCATGATCTTTGGGGGAGAGAAGCCGTGAACTGTGGTGAGAACTGGCGTCTCCACCAGTCTGCTGAAACTCAGCGCCATGAAATCGTAGTGGCTGTGGATGAGGTCGAATTCATTCGCGTGTTCGAAGAGTTCCGATAGGTGCTGATACTCGGCGACTTTGGGATCGATCTCCCGGTCTTCCTCGTAGCCTCGGCCGACGACTGCGTGCAGCCGCCCTTTGGTGATCGAATCGCCCGTGGCAAACAAGGTGACATCCCACCCGCGAGCAACCAAGCCTTCTGCGATGTTACTCGCGACAGTTTCCCAAGCACCGTACTGGACTGGAGGGGTGCGCCAGGCTACCGGCGATAGGATAGCCACCTTGTTCTTGGCGCGATGAGAGGGGCTTATTGGCATATTGTTAGAGATTTGAGAAGATCGTTCAGCGACACACTAGCGATCGCAGAGGCGTGGTCGCTGACCCGCAAACGGGAGGATTAATTGGCGTCCGTGGAGCAGCGATCCACTTTGACAGCCTCCCACATGGCGCAGGACGCAAGATAATCTCAGGGTTCGGTACAGTAGTGAAGGTCGAAACGATCACTTGGTCGGCGATTCTAACGCTTTTTGTCTTGTCTGAGGTTTATATTATATCTTCTCATTTCGGCGATTTGTCTTAGCGCTGCGATGACGATGGCATTATCGAAATAGGCACGGAGCAGAGCATGCTTTCTTTCCGTTCCTGGAGCATCGTCTTTCACATCGGAGGTTGGCTGGTACATAGTAGTCGATGGTTAAGAGGCGACGGGAAGGAGAGTGATTTGATGTCCAGTGTGAGCCGGCATTTCTAAGGTTGCTTCCTTCTCAACCTTTTTGACGCCGCAGCGGAACTTGGTTGGGGATTCGCCGACATACCGGGAGAACATCCGGTTAAACTGCGAAAGCGAGGTGAAGCCGACATCAAGAGCGATCTCGCTAACTGAATGCGAGGAGTTCAATAAGAGCAGCTTTGCCTTCTCAATCCGCAGCCGTCCAATGAACTCCGTTAGAGTCGTTCCGGTTGCCTTTTTGAAGCACTTACACAGGTAGAAAGGGCTTACGTCTGCCTGGTAAGCCATCTGGTCGAGAGACAGATTTTCCGTTAAGTTCTCGACGATGAATTGTTTTGTTTTGGCGATGGCTGGTGGCTCATCCTTCAATCTCATCAGCACAAGAAGATTGATATGATCTTCCAGTTGATGGGCGAATAGATCGACTAACTCAACGATACCGGCGTAGCGATTGGGTGATATGACCGTTACCTCGAAGTAGGCCTCTTTCAGCCGAGTCATGTCGTAGAGACCGCGCTTTTCAGAGAGGCGCGCCACGGCTTGCTTGAAACCGGCCTCGGTCGGCTGGCTTTGCCGTACCTGCCCCAGCCTCAAATACCCTACGGTTACTTTGTTGTTACGGATGGGAATGGCGGATTCAAGCATGCCGCCGATAGTGGTCGTTGTTACCGCTCCACCATTCACTTGTGCCTCTGCTTCCAAAATGGCATTCGCGATTTCCCACGATTGTCCGGATCCTTCCCGAAGCTGTCGGCACAAAGCGCTCTCGTACTCGTGTCCTTCGTAAGGTAACCGGTGCGCTTCGTTGGCCGGGACGAAGTCGAGAGGCAATCCGATTCCGGCAGCAAAGGCGGTTTGATAGTTCCTGAAGAAATCGCTTCGAAGAACTCGATCTGCAATGGTGTCATTCATGGTTAGTTATGGCTAATGTCGGCTGATTGCCGCTTCGTTCATGATCTTGACGATGGTCTCCTCGATTTCCTCCGCCACCTGTTGCAGTTGCGGTGTATCGAACCTTGAAATAGCATAGTGGGTTTGAGAGTAGAGAAAACCGTCTGCCCGTCCTCACGATAGATCGAGATCCGGCAAGGCAGCGCGGTGGAGGCGCTCATGTCGAGGTCCAGCACGCGTTGCGCCTGCTCTGGCTGACAGATTTCGAAGATTTGACAATCGTGACCAAACTCGACGCCCCTTTTCGCCATGGTCTCCTTGAGATTATAGAGATGCATGACCCCGAACTCATTCGACACGCAGGGCGGTGGGCGCAGCAGTGATAGTCTTGGGAGTGATGACGGTGATGAGAGAGTTCATAGAGCGGGATGTTAGGATTGCTCAGGGGCATTGGCCATTAGGGCGGCGAGCAGATCATCTAGTGATATGCTGACAATGGCAGAGGCCTGATCACTCATCGCATAGGGCAGAATCAGAGTGCGTCCGTGAACAAGTGAGCCACAGCTATAGACGACGTTCGGGACGTAGCCTTCGCGTTCGATGCCTTCGGGCGATAGCAACGGTTCTCGCAGGCGACCAATGACTTTCGTTGGGTCGTTCAAGTCTAGCAGTGCAGCGCCAATGCAGTACTTCCTCATGGGTCCGACGCCGTGCGTGATGACCAGCCACCCGGCTTCAGTCTCGATCGGCGAGCCGCAGTTTCCGATCTTCACCGACTCCCACATCTCACACGGTCGTAGAATAATCTGTGGGTCGCTCCAGTGATGCGGACTGTCGGAGAACATGATGAATAGATTCTCGTTGTCTTGGCGCGAGAGCATCGCATAGTTGCCATTGATGAGGCGCGGGAAGAGAGCCATGCCCTTGTTCTGCACCCCGCTACCATTGAGCATTTGAATGCGAAAGTGCAGGAAGTCCTCTGTTTCGATGAGCTGCGAGACGATCGTGCTTCCATTGTAGGCCGTGTAAGTGGCGTAGTACGTGACCGTTTGGTCGTCGTCGACGAAGCGGACAAATCGAGCGTCCTCAATGCCACTGCTTTCATTGATCGAAACCGGGAAGATGATGCGTTCGGCCATCTCGAGCGTGGGAGAGAAGCGCAGTTCGTAGTTAGAATCGGCGACCCACTGGATGCATTCGAGAGTGCGATGCAGGCTCGAGGTGGCGGGTCGAGTTTCTCGTCTGACGGTGTGGACACTTCTGTCTAGCTCGCTACGCGTAAATTCCTCGCCCAGCGGCGCCATGACGGCAGAAGCGTGACTATCATCCAGATCCAACTCATGAAGCTTTGTCAGGAAGCGTCTCTTTTGGTAGCTGGGATCTGGAACGATCTCCGGCACCGTGACGAAACGTGAAATAGGCAGGATATCGATGTGCCCCTTCGCCGAGATCGTGCCGACACGGAACTCGATGGATGAGATGTGGCCTTCACCGGTTGCGCGTAGGCTCATGATGAAACGAAAACCACCGTCGGGCACATCGCTTTGATCGGGGTGAGGCACGATGGACGGATTGAACAAAGCCGCCGATTCGAGGGCGTATTCACCGGAGAACAAGGCACCGATTAATAGCCGCCTTTCATTCGATAGAGATCGGTGGGTGAAGACGTGCGTCTTCATCTTGTCATAGTGCGAGAGCAGGATGCTTTCGATATCGAAGTGCCGCTCGTCAAACTCCTCACGGACGGCGGTCAGTTGCACGAGCACTTCCTCTTCGGTGAGTGCTAGCGCACGCCCGATGATGGTCGTGATGCTATGGTCATCGCCAGGAATGAATTGCCGGATAATGACACGCGTGCTTTCGGGGTGGAGCGTCAGCTGATGACGGCAGAGGGGAATACTCATGATAGAGGCATGGGGCGCGGCGTGATCCAATGTTCGGCACAATTCATTTCAGCGAGTGCTAGTTGGAAGGCCAGCGTGGACTCGGCTCCCTGGTTTTCGCTTACGCCGTCTTCGTGCAGACCATCGCTGCAACCGCCCGTGTTAAAGTCGTAGAGCGGAAGTCCGAGATCATTACGGCCGAGAAACCACTCAAAGGCGCGCTTCGCTTCGCGTGGCCACACGGGATCATGCGTGATGCGAAAGGCTTGGTGGCATGCGGAAACCATCGCTTGAGCTTCGACAGGTTGTTGGTCGAACACCGCTCGGATTCCGTCGCGCTGGTAAAAGCCGTTACTGCCGATCGGTCGGAAGCATCCAGAATGCCCCTCCTGAATCGATACGAGCCAACGCAGGGACTTCAGGCCAATTTGCAGCGTCTCGCCTTGTGGCTTCCATTTGCCATCAAGGATGAGCGCCTGACAGATGCGCGCATTGTCGTAGGTCACGTAGGGTTCGAGCCAAGGCCACTCTTCCGTGGAACAGGCGTGCCAGAGACTCACAAGTTTCTCAGTTAGGGTCTCACGCATCGCATTGATCCAACTGCGGTTCTCGAATTGCCGAAGGTATTCGTGAATCCCAAGTAAGGCGAAGCTCCATGCACGCGGCGAGGTGAAGCTTTCGGCCGCAGGTAGTCCCTGTTCGAAGAGCTGTGCGGCTAGCCTGCGGTGGCCGTCATTGTGCGGACGTCCAGCGCCTGTCCCCGTCGCCCAAAGCGCACGGGCATGGCTATCTTCACTACCAGCGTCCTCCAGCCACTGCCGCCCATGACTCATAAAGTTACGAAAACGTCCGCTGTCGTAATCGAGTGCGGCTGCTAGAAAGGCCAGATAGGTGGTCGCGAACTGGCTCATCTTTCTACTCGGAGGCTGACCTTCAATTTCCTCAAGCAAGCAGCAGAGGATAAAGGAGCGTGCGTTGTCATCGGTGCAGTAGCCTTCATGGAAGTGGGGCACGTCGAAGATCGCGTGTTGGAAGATGCCCGTGGCATCGCTCATACGCTCGACGTGATCGAGCCGCAGTGGTGGCAACGCGTAAGGCCTACTGTCGAGTGTCCAGCCCGCGAATGCTTCCCTAGGCAGAGCGCTACGATCCGAACGCGCGTGTTGAAAGGACTCTAAGTACCGCTTCGCGATGGCGGGCCAGATCATTTCCCGACCTAACGCATAGGCGTCGCTGCGCATCCGATTCATGCGCTCGGGGTCACTGAGCAACTCGTTGACGCCCTCAGCAATCGCTTTGGGATCATGAAAGGGAACGAGCACGCCGCGATCCTCCGCGAGCAGCTCCTGCGCATGCCAGTATGGGGTCGACACCACCGCTTTTCCCGCACCAAACACATAGGAGAGCGAACCCGAGGTGATCTGCGCTTCCTGAAGGTAGGGGGTCAAATAGATGTCCGTGGCGCCGATGAACTCCTTAAGATCTTCGAGCGACACGAAGCGGTTGTAGAAGATGACATTCTCTTTAACACCGAGATCTTCGGCCAAACGTTCGAGCCCTAACCGATAGCGTTCACCCTCTTGCTGCACCAAGTGCGGGTGTGTCGCCCCAAGGATGAGGTAGACCGTTTGTGGGTTCTCCCGCACGATTTCAGGCAGAGCTGGAATCGCGTGCTCAATGCCTTTGCCAGGCCCGATCAGGCCAAAGGTGAGCAGAACCTGCCGCCCCTCCACACCGAGCTGTGCTTTGAAGCAGCTCGATTCCTCGAATGGCACGTCCGGGATACCGTGCGGAATGATATCAATCTTCGCTGCGGACACACCGTAGGTCTTACGCAGGATTTCCTCGCCTTTGTTAGCCATGACGACAAGCCGGTCGCTGAGACGAACCACTTCATCGAGCACCTGGCGTTGTGCCGCACTGGGTTTTTCCAGAATGGTGTGCAGCGTTGTGACTATTGGCATGCGCACCTCTTTCATTAGTGCAAGTAAGTGGCTGCCAGCGGGGCCACCGTAGATGCCGAATTCGTGCTGTACGCAGAGGACATCAGCATTATTGAAGTTCAGGTAGTCAGCTGCCCGGCGATAGGAATCGAGATCCTTCTCTTGAAGTTCAAGACGAACACGGGACGGATAGTCGTAGCCCCCGACTCTATCACTGACCGCAACGACAAAGCATTCAGCATCGGGCACCGCACGCGCTACCGCTTCGCAGATATCCTGGGTAAAGGTGGCGATCCCGCAGAGTCTTGGCACGTAGCCGCCTAGAAAGGCGATGCGTTGCGGCAGTGAAGAAGCAGTCACGGCACGTTAGGAGGTAGAGTCGTGTCGTCCTGGTTGAAGAAGTTTCATGCAGACACCCTAGAGCGACCGGTATTTTGGCTCAATGGGGTGAAACCCTACCAGCGGGGCAATTGTTGATCTGAAAACGGGAACTCCGCCTTCCAAGCAGGGTGCAACGGACTACCGTAGTGTTTCTCCCCATAAGCGCCTCACCGCGCCAGTAGCATGCGCCTGTCAATTGGAAGGCATTGGCTCGGTGGGACTCGCTCTAAAGTTAGATCCGAGCGACGAGCAGGGTGATGGCTTTGACTTAATCGGCCACGGCGAAAGGGCCGATCGGTTTCACATCGGCGGCATGCAGGTGGGAGTGAACGTTCGCAACTCGTCCAGATCTGCAGCTCGCCTAACGGGGGTGGATGGCCGCTTGTGGAGGTAACTAGGGCAGTTGACACGGATGTCCGGTCGAGCAATTGGCACGAGTAGAAGGGCAATCCACGCGCGGCAACTTCCACGTTCTTATGATCAGGTTCTCGCATCATGAGATTCGATCGTTTCACAATTAAGATGCAAGAAGCATTGCAAGCCGCTCAAGAAATGGCGGCTGACAAGGGAAACTCGGAGATCAATAGCGCGCACCTCCCGATACGGTGTATGCGAACGTATCCGAATGGTTAGGTCGTCAGCCGACCGCAACTGGGACCGTCGCAGCTCAGCCGAACATGGGGAACGAGCTAGATGCCCGCCGTAAAGAACACCATCCGCATTTTCAGCTGCAGGCAACCGCCGAAACTGAATTCCGCGCTTCCATTCCAGTGAACAACCGGCGTTTGTACGATAGCGGGCAATGAAACATGAGCAAAATCACGTGGAGAGCCCGTCGCAGCTCCCCCCAGAGCGGATTGACTGGCTGAACAAGCCGGTCGCTCGTTTCATTCATTTCGGCACATCGGCCGGCGCGGTTCTTCTCATCTTCTCTATCGTCGCCATGGTTTTGGCAAACTCGCCTTGGAGCGGAGGGTTTCTTCGTTTTTGGGAGACCGAGATCGGCGTCAACGCCGGCTCGTTTGAAGTGTCGCGCCCGTTGCGGGGATGGATTAATGACGGGTTGATGACCATATTCTTCTTCGTGATCGCGCTGGAGCTCAAACGGGAAGTGGTGCTGGGAGAAATGCGCAATCTCCGGATTGCCGCGCTCTCCGTATTTGCGGCCATCGGGGGTATGGTAACACCGGCTCTGTTCTACCTGACAATTCAGATGGGACAACCTGGTCAGGGCGGATGGGGGACGGTCATGGCCACCGACACTGCGTTTGTCATCGGCTGTCTGGCGCTGCTCGGCTCACGCATCCCGCAAAGCCTGCGCATCTTTATGCTGTCGCTGGCGATCGTCGACGATGTCGGGGCGATTCTGGTGGTGGCCATCGGCTACGGCCACGATTTCAACTGGCTGGCATTGGGCCTGGCCGCTTCCGGTTTCGTCGTCGTGTTTGGAATGGGTTGGCTCGGCATCCGTCACATGGGGATCTATTCTCTGGCCGGGATTTTCATTTGGATCGCGATGGACGCTTCGGGGGTACACGCGACGGTAACCGGCGTCGTGCTCGGCTTGATGACCCCAACCCGCAGCTGGGTCAGCGACAGACGCTTGCGCTCTATCCTGAATCGGGTGGTCGCACATCCGTCGGGAGACCACTGGAGCGGTGACACCGAAGATCGCAAAGAGTTGCGGATGGCCGAGACAGCGGCGCGCGAAACCTTGTCGCCGGTGGAACGGCTCGAGATGGCACTGCTCCCTTGGGTGGGCTTAGGCATCATGCCGCTCTTCGCCCTGGCGAATGCCGGGGTTCCCGTCTCGCTCAGCGGACTCGGGGGTTCCGTCACGGTGGCCGTAATCATCGGGTTCGCGCTCGGAAAACCGATCGGGGTTTTTGCCTTTAGCTGGCTTGCAGTACGCACCGGGGTCGCCGTGCGGCCTCCTGACCTCAGCTGGGCATTGCTCGCTGCGGGGGGCTTCCTCGCCGGGATCGGATTCACCATGGCGCTGTTCATCGCCAATCTCGCGTTCGAACCGGATCTCATCAACGATGCAAAAATCGGAATCTTGATCGCGTCTGTGCTCTCCGCGGTGGCCGGCACGGGCATGCTCGCGGTGTGGTCGTCGCGGCGGCGGCGTGAAGAATGCCGCGGCGGCACGCTGGAGGATGGTTGATGCACACGATGAGGAATTCACACCCCCTTAGTCACTTTCCCTGCGGCACGGCGAGGAGTGAATCGCATGGGCTACGATTCAATTGACGTACCCTGGAGATTCGAATCGAATTCGGTAAGATGCTGGCAACTCGTCAACACGCACTATCCTATCCTAGCGTCCAGCCTCTCATCGTAGGTTCAACTTACGTTTTTGCCGCGGCTTGCCCCTGAAACCTGAAACACCGACATCGGCGGTTGAGAATCTTGGCATCTGAGCAAGATGCTCCGGGAACCAACCGCAGGACGACCATGACAGACCAGACTGTATCACCGCGAATCGAATCCGACACCATGGGAGAAATTGAGGTGCCAGGAGACGTTTACTGGGGGGCCCAGACCGCGCGGTCGTTGCACCATTTCAACATAGGGTCCGACCTGATGCCGCGCCCGGTCATTCGCGGAATGGGAATTTTGAAAAAGGCGGCCGCGTTGGTCAATCAGGATTTGGGCGAATTGAACGACGTGCTCGCCGGATTAATCTGCAAAGCAGCCGACGAGGTCATCGAAGGCAGTTTGGACGCGCACTTCCCGGTCCACATCTGGCAAACAGGAAGCGGAACGCACACGAACATGAACACCAACGAGGTGATCTCGAACCGGGCCATCGAAATGGCCGGGGGCGCGCTCGGAAGCAAGGTTCCCGTCCATCCCAACAACCACGTGAACATGTCGCAATCGTCGAATGACGCGTTCCCGACCGCGATGCACATTGCTGCAGCCACGGAGGTTCAGGAGACCTTGCTGCCCATGCTCGGCAGGATGATCGCTGCCTTGAAAGCTAAGATGGAAGAATTTGGCGAAACCGTCAAGATCGGCCGCACCCACCTCCAGGACGCCACACCCATCACTCTGGGACAGGAATTTTCGGGATACGTGTCGTTGTTGGAACGAGACAGGGCGCGCATCGAATTTGCGCAGGGCGGCCTCTTTGAACTTGTCCTCGGCGGCACCGCCGTCGGCACTGGCGTCAACGCGCATCCAGAATTCGCCGAGCGCAGTGCGCGGCGCATCGCCGAGCTGACCGGCCTCCCGTTCGTCACGCACCCGAACAAGTTCGCCGGACTCTCCGCCCACGACGAGATCGTCATGGCCAGCGGCACGCTGAAGACTCTCGCCGCATCGTTGATGAAAATTTCCAGCGACATCCGCTGGCTTGGCTCCGGTCCCAGGTGCGGCCTTCACGAACTCGTGCTGCCCGCAAACGAGCCGGGTTCCTCCATCATGCCGGGAAAGGTCAATCCGACGCAGTCCGAAGCTATGACCATGGTGGCTTGCCAGGTGATGGGTAACGACGCCGCGATCGGATTCGCCGGCTCACAAGGAAACTTCGAACGGAACGTTTTCAAGCCGGTCATCATCCACAACTTCCTCCACTCCGTCAGGTTGCTCGCTGAAACGATGCGTTCCTTCAGCGACCATTGCCTCGAGGGGCTCGGCGTCGACCGCGCGAGAATCGAACACTATGTGGCGAATTCGCTCATGCTCGTCACCCCGCTCAGCCCCGTCATTGGTTATGAGAAGGCCGCCGAAATCGCCAAAACGGCTGACAAACACGGCACCAGCCTTCGCGAGGCGTGCCTGGCCCTCGGCTACCTCAGCGGCGAGGAATTCGACGAAATCGTGGTGCCGGAGAAAATGACCCGGCCATTGAAGTGATCCTTTGGCGGCTCCCTGGAAGCAAGGTAGTCCTGCGGGAGTGCGCAACCCTGAACTGGTGTTCTGGCGTCGGCCTGGCGGCGTTCGGAAATCGATTGAGGCCGAGGATGCGCCATTGATTTGGATCGCTCTACGGAATCGCCAGGCGTTACTCTCTCCCTCCAGGAACGGGGTGGCGTCAGCAAGAGCTCCCCAACGGAGAACCACGCAGAATGGCCCCATGCATGAAGTCGTAGGGCGTGAACATGAACGCTGCGCGGAAAACCTTCGCAATCCGCATGAACGAGCAGAGCCGGCAGCCGGTCGCTAATAGCCGGAGACGGCTCTCCCAGCCACTATCCCGTTTCCCGGCTGCGCTGCGGAATCCGCCTCAAATTCGTTGGTTCTCCCAATAAATCCGGATCCGCACCCGCTTTTGCAAGATGACGATCAAGGAAAGCGCCACGCAGTTGAAGAGAAACTCCATTACCAACTTGACCGGGGGAGGCAGGTGGAAGCCGGAGAAGATGTAGTTGGACATGAAAAGCAGCACAAGGCTCCAGAGGTAGATCCAGTAGGAGTTTGCACTAAAGAACTCCAGCGTGCGCCGCGGAAACCGTTCCAAGAAGAAGCTTTGGAAAGACAGAAAGAAGCTCAGCAGCACCAAGGTTACCGCCATCCCGAGCGTCAGGTAGTAGGGAGAGGGAGGAAATTTGTTAGCCTCGATCAGGATGGGCAGTCCCAGCGCGCGATAGGTCACATGTACCGCCAGAAACATCAGCACCGCGATGAAGGTCACCTTCATGTCCTTTTTCATGAAACGCCCATCCGTATAGAGCTTCTGCAATGAAAAGCCAAAGATCAGGACCAGGCTCCATCCGAGGATGAAACTCAATCCCATCAGCAGGACCGGCACCGTGGCGAAGGCCGCCTCCGCATAGCGGGAAAGATCGACCGGATAGATGATGTTCAGCACGCTGCTGGCCAGAAATGTCACCACCAGAAAGGCGATCATCCATGGCTGGTTCCGGTAGGCATGCCGGAGGAAGGGAAACAGCAGAGTGAGCAGCAGCAGCAGGATCACGATCCACTTGAGCAGGATCCACGCGAAGGGAATCCCGCCGTGGTTGGCGACGGCAAGGAACGGATAAGCCTCCGGCAACCACTTGGAAAATCCGGGGAAGAACAGGGCCGCGATTCCATACAGGACGGTCGAGATGACCGCGTAGTGCGCCCACGGCAGCAGCAGCCTCCTGACCCTTTTGCTGTAGAATGCCAGTACGGAACTCCCAGACAGCTCGGAATCCGCTGTGGAAAGATACAATGAGAAACCGGAGCAGGCGACCAAGGTGACCACGCACAGGTTGGGCAGGTCGCGGAGCGTGAAAAGTACGGGCACCGCGGAATACTCCGTGGGCGGCATCCCGCTAAGCGGGAGGATTAAATGCGCGAGGATCAACGCCAGGATCGCCAAGGCTCTGAGGTAATCGATGGCAAGTTCTTTCCGTTTTATGGTGCAGGGATGGATTGCTGGTTACAGGAAGAGCTTTCTCTCTTCCTTTCTACAGCAACATTTTCACGTGAAAGCGTCTAAAATCCATCGCGCCTTGCAGTTAGTGAAAGACGTAGACTGATAACTGTATTCACGCCTCCACCCAGGGGCGATTCGCGGTTACGGAGCCGTGAGAACGAAGTTGCGGTGAGCACTCACACGGCGTGAACTCTGGAGACATTCCCGTCAGCATCCATGGGTATTGTTGGCGTCTGAACCAAGAATTCGCGTTCCGTCACGGCTGCGAAGTCCTCACCGGTCCAAGGATCAGGATGCTTGCCGAAGAATCGCTTCAGCGTGGTTTCATCCTCCGGCATGGAGGCGGGTGCCAAGGTTGTCTTGAACGCGGCAGGGCCCTACAGCAAGTACCACGCCGCCCACATCGTGGGTGCGTGCGCTCGCTCGGGCACCCACTACGCCGACCTCTCCGGCGAGTACTACTATCAGCGGCGCATGAGCTAGATAGATAGCGTGCTCAAGGTGGCAGAGAAGGAGATGAAGTCGTTGAAGGACGAGTATCTCTCGGTCGAACACTTTCTCCTTGGGTTGGCAAAGAGCAAATCCTCTGTCACTGACATCCTTAAATCATTGGGGGTCGATCACAAGACGGTGCAACAAGCAGTCACTGCGGTACGCGGGTCTCAAAGGGTGACCGATCAAGATCCCGAAGGCAAATATCAGTCGCTGGAGAAGTATGGCACTGACCTCACCGCACGAGCGGAGGAAGGGAAGATCGACCCCGTCATTGGCCGTGACGACGAGATACGCCGCATCATGCAAGTTCTGTTGCGGCGGACGAAGAACAATCCGGTGTTGATCGGAGATCCTGGAGTGGGCAAGACCGCCATTGCGGAAGGGCTCGCGCGGCGTATTGTTAGCGGTGATGTGCCTGATAGCCTAAAGGGCAAGAGATTGATTTCGTTAGACATCGGAGCCATGATTGCGGGTGCCAAGTATCGGGGAGAATTTGAGGATCGCTTAAAGGCGTTTATCAAAGAGATCACTAGCGCTGAGGGGCAGATCATTCTCTTCATTGATGAACTCCACACCATCGTCGGTGCTGGGAAGACCGAGGGTGCCATGGATGCTTCGAACCTTCTCAAGCCCGCACTCGCTCGTGGAGAACTTCGTACCGTAGGAGCGACCACACTTGATGAGTATCGCAAGTATGTGGAGAAAGACCCGGCTCTCGAGAGGCGCTTCCAACCTGTGTTCGTTGGCGAACCCACAGTAGAAGATACCATCGCCATTCTGCGAGGATTGAAAGAGCGCTATGAGGTACATCACGGCGTGCGCATTCAAGATGCAGCGTTGGTGGCGGCGGCCTTGCTCAGTGATCGCTACATCGCCGACCGTTTTCTACCTGACAAAGCCATTGATCTTATCGATGAAGCAGGGTCGCGTCTTAAGATCGAACTAGATTCCATGCCGACGGAAATCGATCAGTTGGAGCGTCAGATTATGCAGCTTGAGATGGAGAAACAAGCACTCTCCAAAGAGAAAGATGATGCAAGCAAGACGCGCACGGTGAAGATTGACCAGGAATTGGCGAATCTGAAAGAGGAGAGTTCGCAACTCAAAACTCAATGGCAGAACGAGAAGAATGCCATTCAAGGGGTCAGCAAGCTTCAGGAGGAACTGGAACAGCTTAAGATTCAGTTTGAACAAGCACAACGCGATGGGGATCTAACACGAGCGAGTCAGATTCAGTACGGCGAGATTCCTGACAAAGCGAAATCGCTGGAAGAATGCAAAGCCAAGACGGCGGAGATCCAACACGGGGCAGGGATGTTGAAAGAGGAAGTCACTGATGAAGACATCTCTAAAGTTGTCGCAGCCTGGACGAGCATTCCGGTGGCACGCCTCCAGGAAAGCGAGCGGCAGAAGCTCGTTTACATGGAGGATCGTCTTGCCGAGCGTGTCGTGGGTCAGAAACCAGCGGTTATCGCTGTGTCTAACGCCGTGCGACGTGCTCGCGCCGGTCTGCAGGATGAGAATCGCCCCATTGGATCGTTTATCTTCCTCGGGCCGACAGGTGTGGGCAAGACTGAACTCTGTCGGGCTCTAGCGGAGTTCTTGTTTGACGATGAAGCAGCCATGGTTCGGATCGACATGAGTGAATACATGGAGAAACACAGTGTCGCTCGAATGATTGGAGCGCCTCCGGGCTATGTCGGCTATGATGAAGGTGGTCAGCTCACGGAATCAGTTAGGCGTCGCCCCTACTCCATCGTGCTTTTTGATGAGATTGAGAAAGCCCATGGAGATGTGTTCAATGTACTCTTGCAAGTGCTTGACGACGGGCGCATTACCGACGGGCAAGGTCGCGTGGTCGATTTTCGTAACACGGTCATTATCATGACGAGTAACCTAGGGAGTCAGTTTATCATGGACGAAAGCGATGCGAAGGCCCGGGAGACTAAAGTCATGGAAATTCTGCGGCAACATTTCAGACCCGAGTTCCTCAACCGCGTCGATGAAACTGTCATCTTCGACCGCCTGGATCTCGAAGTCATCAAGGACATTGTGAAAATCCAGTTAGCCAGGGTGGTCGAGCGTCTGGCCAAGAAGGGGCTCACACTCACAATAAGTGACGATGCAGCTAAGCTGATCGCCAAGGAGGGCTACGATCCGGTCTATGGTGCAAGACCAATCAAGCGCACCATTCAGCACCTGCTTTTGGATCCATTGAGCCTCGATGTGCTTGAGGGGCGTTTCGTTGAAGGCGTGACTATCAGGGCGGATACTCAAGGTGGGAAGGTAACCTTCACTGCCTTGAGCGTAGCTGATCAACCAGCAGCGTAACCATTCATGTCAGTCAAGTTTCGCGACTATTATGAAGTCCTCGATGTCGAGCGGTGCTCGTCGAAGGATGACATTCGCAAGCCCTCCGCAAGAACACCGAACTGCGTCTTCGTGGTAAGGGACTATCCAAAGGCACCGGTTCGAGCCTCGGGGGACCTATATGTAAGAACCCGCATTGAGGTGCCGGAGTCTGTCCCCGAAGATGAAAAGGCTCTTTGGGAACTGTTCTGCAGTCTATTCGAATTCAACCCACTAAAGACGTAAAGATCCTCACCCCTTTGTCCTATGACTGACGGCAACTACACTCTCATACCCACCCATTCCGATGATTCGCGGGGTTTCGTTGACCTTGTATTGGCGAGCAAACTATCAGGCATGCATCCCGAGATGATCATTGAGCTTACGCGAGCGAATTTCGTTGTCGCGGCTCGCAAAGATCGCGCGGGCAATCTGTAATTTGATGACGAAGCCATCTATCGAATGCGCAGAATTGAACATCTCCGGATTGTACAGCGCTTGCACATGCGCACCATTCGATTGATTGTTCAGCTCATGGATCGTGCTGAGAACGCCGAGCGAAAAGTACGTTGGCTGCGTGATCGCATTCGTTAGGCCTGGGATACGCAACATCGGTACGATCAATCTTGAACCTTGATCTCCGAGTCAATAGCGCTCTATTGGTGCGTGGCGCTGGGCAACCGATGCGTGGCCCCAAGCTCAGGTGCGAGTACTGATCGTAGGTGGAAGCCCTGGCCTCATGGATTGAGCAACTCTCCCAACCGAAACGCTATCCCGGCGGGCCTGAGGACGTGGAGATTATACAAACCCACATCTCTGTCGTTTGTATTGCTGGGGACGATGTCTACAAGCTCAAGAAGCCGGTCAAGCTGCCGTTCCTCGATTTCTCTACCCCCGATCTTAGAGAACATTTCTGCCAGGAAGAAGTCCGATTGAACCAACGGCTTTGCCCACAGATTTATCGCGGCGTGGTACCGCTCTATAAGACAGGTGAAGGCGTTTCGTTCGTTCACGGACCTTCAGCCAAGATCGTGGATCATGCCGTTCTCATGGCGAGGCTCCCCCACGACCGGATGTTAGACGAATTGTTGGCCAAGGACGCCGTCTCAGAATCTGAGATACGCGGGCTGGCAAGGCACATGGTGGCATTCCATCACCGGGCTGACAGAATTACTTCAACCGTTCTAGCGGGTGCACCCAATGGTTTGCATCGACTTGCGGCAAACAACTTCGAAGAGCTGGCTGAGTTGCGGGAGAACTTGTTCATGCCCCAACTCCATGACGTTCTCAGAGATCGAAACAGGCAAGATTTCGAGGAGAAGCTCCCCCTCATGGAGCAGCGGGCCCGCGAAGGGTTCGTGATGGATGGCCATGGAGATCTTCATGCACGGAACATATGCTTGACGAATCCGCCAGCGGTCTATGACTGCATTGAGTTCAATGATAGTTTCCGGTGCGAGGACGTGGCAACTGAGCATGCGTTTCTCGTCATGGACCTCCGTTACCGGAGGCATCGTGCCCTCGCAACCGCCTACCTGGATGAAGTCATCAGTCACAGCGGAGACGAACAAATGCGAGAGCTGATCCCGATGCTGGTTCGCTATCGAGCCATGGTGCGGGCGAAGGTAGCGGCCTTCACCTCTTCAGAGGAAGAGTGTGGCCCTCAAGCTCGGCAATCTGCTGCTGTCTCTGCCCAACGGTATATGAATCTTGCAGCCATCACTGCAGTGGAAGATGGACAGCCCATGGTCTACCTTTCCTGTGGTTTGCCGGGAACCGGGAAGACGTATGTATGCGAGGAACTAGCACGGCAATCGGGTTGGACCTATGTGGCAAGCGATCACGTTCGCAAAGAACTGGCAGATGTGCCGCTCGACACAGAAGCGCTGGCATCAGCCTATACAGAAGCTTTCTCAGCTAGGACCTATGAAGAGATGATAGCTCGGGCTGATCGCGCATTGGCACTCGGACCTGTGATCGTTGATGCGAACTATCGTTCACGTGATCTCCGCCAGAGAGCCATCAACTCAGCGAGGGCATTGGGAGCACGAGTCTGTGTGCTCTGGTTCCAGGCGCCCGAAGCCGTGATCCTGGAACGGCTTTCTCAAAGAGAAGCAGGTCGAGACTCTGCTAGTGATGCGACGACGTCGGTCTATGAGCTTCTCAAGGCCACCTTTGAAGAGCCAACTGATGAAGAGGGCGCGAAGCTTATCAAAGTGAACGGTGCTCAAAGCAGCGACGAATCGATCGCTCACATCCTTTGCCATGCGATCGGCTAAAGAACGTTTGGCATGAAATCGAACGAGAAAACCAACAAATGAGTACATCGAAACCACCGAGAACGGACATCTGCCCCATTGAGCCGAAGATTGATGAGTCTACCCTGACGAAAGCTCGTCATGATAGACTTCTTACAGATGGCGACGCCAAGCTACTGGCCGGGCCACGCGCACGATTGAAGGACCTTGCAACACTGGCGAGGGTTGGCTGCGATTTCGCGAAGGGATTTCGAGGGCTCAATGTCGTCGGTCCTTGCGTGACCGTCTTTGGCTCGGCGCGGCTTCTATCAAACGATCCGTACTACGAGTTGGCACGCGGCGTAGGGAGCATGATTGCGAAATTAGGGTTCACCGTCATGACAGGAGGCGGACCTGGGATCATGGAAGCAGCGAATCGAGGAGCAACGGAAGCTGGCGGTCACTCCATTGGTTGCAACATCAAGCTGCCGTTTGAGCAGAAGCCCAATGTCTACCTCGACCGCCAGGTGACGCTTGACTACTTCTTTGTCAGGAAGGTTCTTTTAGTAAAGTACTCCTATGCCTTCATCGTCATGCCTGGTGGCGCTGGCACCATGGACGAGTTCTTTGAGGCGTTGACCTTGATCCAAACCGGAAAGCTCTCCAACTTTCCTATCATTGTGATGGGAACCGAGTTCTGGAAGCCAATGCGCGAATTGGTGAACTCGATGCTCAAAGCGGGTACCATCTCGGAATCAGACCTCGAGCTGGTCACGGTGACGGATTCCATTGACGAAGCCAAGGAGCAGCTGCGCGAATGTGCGATCAGGCAGTATGGTCTACAGAGAAAGAGCGAACACCTCGGGAAACCAAAGTGGTAGCGAGAAGAGTTTCCACTGAACTTCGGTCAGGCGGTGTGAGTGATGGCATCTCGGACATGACGAGCCATCATCTGGCTTTCATTCGTTCGAACGACCTCTGTATCACAGTGGAGATACTCGAGCCCGCGAAGTATCTCATCACGCACCTCCTTAGCATTCTCTCCCACTCCGCCAGTAAACACCAGAAGGTCCAGACCTCCTAAGACAGCACTCATTGCGCCGATGTGTTTGCGGACGTGATAGCAATACATGCGAATGGCCAAGTCGGCTGATGGGCTTTCGCCTCGCTTGGTCAGTAGGGTTCTCATGTCAGACGTCAAACCGGAGACGCCCTTGAGCCCCGCCTCTTTGTTCACGAGATCATCCAAGGCATCTGGTGACAACTGCATCTCCCTCAACAAGTGAACGACAACACCTGGATCGAGATCACCGCTTCGAGAGCCCATCATCAAGCCGCCAGCAGGCGTCATGCCCATCGTTGTGTCGACAGAAACCCCATCTAGCAGAGCAACCATGCTACTGCCGTTTCCGAGATGTGCGATGACCGTGCGCTTTGGAAGCCTCTCTCCTAACGAACGAACTACGTATTCGAATGACAAGCCGTGAAAACCGTAGCGGCGAATCCCTTGACTCCAAAGGCTTTCCGGGAGAGGAAACCGTTTCGCGACGTCAGGCAAGCCATGATGGAAGGCGGTGTCAAAGCGAGCCACATGATGCAAATTAGGGGAACGTTGTCGCACGATCTCAATTGTCCCGATAGCTATAGGTAGATGCTGTGGAGCCAAGTGTGCTAGCGAACGGAGTCCTTCCACAACGGTATCGTCTATGATCGTGCGAGCGGAATACAGATCGCCCCCATGGACGACTCGGTATCCGATGCCAGCGAGCGAAAGACTATCCATGCTGTCGAGGACAGACTCAAGAGCATGCCGGTGGGATTCCAAGTCCCCCGCGTCCAACCCATCGACGTGGCGACGATCGATCTCTGTTTCGCCGTCCGATTCGTAAACGGCGTAGCGGAAAGCAGAGGACCCTGGATTGAGGCATAAGATCCTGTCAGTCAAAGGCACCATGCTCAGACATGACCTCCTTCGCTTTCCCAATTGGAGATCTCTGGTGATTCGATAGTAGAACTCGCAAGCTCTTCGTCCCACTTCCAGTTTCGGATCTCTGGCATATCGATACCGTGTTCCCGAATGTAGTGACGATGCTCGATGAGCTTGTTCTCAATGGCGAGCTTCGCATAGGCAGCGACAGGAGAGAGTTTAGGGACGCGATCGATGACGTCGGCGACTAGATGATAGCGGTCGAGGTCATTGAGTACCACCATGTCGAATGGCGTCGTGGTTGTCCCTTCTTCTTTGTAACCACGCACGTGGATGTTCTTGTGATTCGTGCGCCGGTAAGTCAGTCGATGGATTAGCCAGGGGTAGCCGTGATAGGCAAAGATAATAGGTTTGTCAGTCGTGAAGATGAGATCAAACTCGCGATCAGTCAGCCCGTGCGAATGCTCGCTGGGTGGCTGTAGCTTCATGAGATTCACCACGTTGACGACGCGAATCCTGAGGCTTGGAAAGGCTTTGTGCATGTAGTTGACCGCCGCCAGCGTTTCTAACGTTGGGACATCGCCAGCGCAGGCCATGACGACATCTGGCTCAGACCCACGATCATTGCTAGCCCACTCCCAAATGCCGACGCCTCGGGCGCAATGCTTCACAGCGGCGTCCATGTCGAGCCATTGTGATTCTAACTGTTTGCCGGCCACGATGACATTCACATAGTCACGGCTACGCAGACAGTGATCGGCAACGCAGAGAAGCGTGTTGGCATCAGGCGGTAGATAGCCGCGAATCACCGAGGCCTTCTTATTGACGACATGATCGATGAAACCGGGATCTTGATGTGAGAAACCGTTGTGATCCTGACGCCATACGTGAGACGTCAGGAGGTAGTTGAGCGAGGCGATCGGACGCCGCCATGGAATCTCCGAGTGCGTGATCTTCAGCCACTTGGCATGCTGATTGAACATCGAATCGATCAGGTGGATGAACGCTTCGTAACAGGAAAAGAAACCGTGTCTTCCCGTGAGGAGATAGCCTTCCAACCAACCCTGACAAGTGTGCTCACTGAGAATCTCCATCACGCGCCCATCTGGAGCTAGGAAGTCATCCTCAGGCACGGTCTCGCCTAACCACGAGCGATTCGTTTCCTCAAAGACTGCGCTCAGCCGGTTCGAAGCCGTCTCGTCCGGGCCGAACACGCGGAAGTTTTTTGAGGTCCGGTTAAGCTTAAGGACGTCGCGAAGCAGTTGCCCTAACACTCGCGTCGCCTCTGCCTTGACGGCACCAGGACTCGGAACTGTTACGGCATAATCACGATGGTCCGGCATGCGCAGATTCTTGAGGAACATGCCGCCATTGGCGTGTGGAATGGAGCCCATGCGCCGATTCCCGAGTGGCGCAAGTTCTCTCAGTGACTCAACTAATTGACCACTCTCATCGAACAACTCTTCGGGACGGTAGCTTTTCAACCAATCTTCTAGGATGCTGAGGTTCTTAGGCTCTTTGTGAAGGTCGGGAATGGGCACTTGGTGTGAACGCCAGGTGCCTTCGACCTTGTGGCCGCCGACTTCCTTAGGACCCGTCCAACCTTTCGGTGAGCGCAAGACGATCATTGGCCAGGTCGGTCGCGTTCGGGTGGTCGATACCCGGGCCTCTTGCTGAATGCGTTTGATTTCAGGAACAATCTCATCAAGCACTTCCGCCATGCGTTGATGCATCTTCTCGGGCTCTGCCCCTTCGACAAACCAAGGCTTATGGCCATAGCCGATGAGGAGGCTTTCCAGTTCATCCTTCCCGATCCTATCAAGCAAGGTGGGGTTGGCGATCTTGTAGCCGTTTAGATGAAGGATAGGTAGTACCGCCCCATCGTTCGCGGGATCCAAGAACTTGTTAGAATGCCAAGAAGCCGCCAATGGCCCCGTCTCCGCTTCACCGTCGCCGATGACACAGGCGACAATGAGATCCGGGTTGTCGAACGCAACGCCGTAGGCGTGTGATAGCGCATAGCCGAGTTCGCCGCCCTCATGAATGGACCCAGGAGTCTCTGGAGCCACATGGCTAGGAACACCACCCGGGAATGAAAACTGTTTGAAGAGACGTTTTAGCCCTGCCTTGTCCTGTGAGATGTTAGGGTAGACTTCGCTGTAGGTCCCCTCAAGGTAGGTCTGAGCAACAGCAGCGGGACCGCCATGGCCAGGACCGGCGATGAAGAGCATCTCGAGATCATCTCGACGAATGATGCGGTTCAAATGCGTGTAGATGAAATTGAGTCCCGGTGTCGTCCCCCAGTGGCCTAACAAACGCGGCTTCACATGATCCAAATGAAGCGGCTGTCGCAGCAAAGGGTTGTCCATGAGATAGATCTGGCCCACGGAAAGGTAGTTCGACGCTCTCCAATAGGCGTCTAGGGAACGAAGTTCCTCTGGTGAAAGCGGTGCAGTCATACTATTCTAGCAAAGGGCCTTTCTAACAATGTCTCGGACTTTGAGCATGTCCTGACCGAACACGCGAATCCCTTGAGCGAGTTTCTCTGTCGCCATGGCATCTTCGTTGAGCAGCCAACGAAACGATTTCTCAGAAACATCAAGCCGAGCAATGTTAGTAGATTTCGCTGCCTCTGGTTCGAGTTTGCGGAGGACGTCGTTCGACAAGGAATGAAGTTCTTCCAGGAGATTCGGGCTGATCGTGAGAAGATCGCAGCCTGCGAGTTCAAGGATCTCACCGATGTTCCGGAAGCTCGCTCCCATGACCTCGGTCTTGTAGCCAAACCGCTTGTAGTAAGCATAGATCTCCCGAACGCTCGCTACACCTGGATCATTCTCCGCCGTATAAGTTGTGTCCGTATTCGCTTTGTACCAATCAAGGATACGCCCAACAAACGGTGAGATGAGTTGAGCCTTCGCCTCAGCGCAAGCGACCGCCTGTACTAGGGAAAACAGAAGGGTCATGTTGCAACGAATACCATCCTTCTGAAGAATCTCGGCGGCCCTAATGCCCTCCCAGGTAGCCGCGATCTTGATGAGAACCCGGTCGCGTTCGATACCTTGCGCTTCATAGAGAGCGATGAGTTCACGCGCCTTGGCAACCGTGCCTTCGATATCGAACGACAGTCGCGCATCAACCTCTGTCGAAACTCGCCCTGGCACAATCTCAAGAATCTTCAGCCCGAAACCAACGATCAGATGGTCAGTGACAAGATCAACGCGCGCCTCGCCACTCTTGCCTGCGGTTCCGGTCGCCTGAATAGCATCGTTCAGCACAGGCAAGTAGTCCTCCTTCTGGAGTGCTTTGAGAATGAGTGAAGGATTGGTCGTCGCGTCTTGCGGAGAATACTCTTCCATTAGCGCGAAGTCGCCGGTGTCAGCAACGACGGTGGTAAACTTCTTTAAGGCTTCGAGTGTGTTGGGCATGATTAGTGTGGTCTCGGTTCAGAGCATTGCGCCTACTTGACCTCGCCAGGCCGTCTGGTGATGGCGAAGTAGATCACGTAGATCCATGACAGTAGGGCAGCTAAGATCGCCCACAAGATCGAACGATGACGTTGCCAAGAACAGACCACAGCAATGGCGGAGCCAAGGCCAATCCCGGTACGGGTGAGTTCCGCGTGGGCTGCAAGTTGAGCAAGTATCATTATGGCTGACTCTGGTGTCTTTCACAATCGACGCTCCGCTACGATTGATCTCGGGTATGCTTCTGTTGCCTCGGGACGAAACCACCTGTCGTCGCAATCAAGATCCAGCCCTGATGTCGAAACTCTGATCCTCAATCTAACAGATTTTACCGTGCTGGATTCGCACAGGACTGCTAGATGAGTTCTTAAACAGAGCAATCTGCTTAGGCTTGTGGCCCTCGGCGATCATCGACTACCTATGCGAAGCCGGGTCAGATCTTGTTGTGTCGGCGAAACGCCGAGAGACTAACATCTGTATGCTCCTTCTCATTTCGATGGCGGAGAGTATTCTCAACCACGAGCAGTGTTCTATGCTGGTTGTTAGCTCACGCCAGACTGAAGTCCTCGTTTCGAGGCATTTCGTGCGTGTCGTGAAGCAACCACTGCGCCGCTTTATCGGGATGATTGCCACAGAATATCCAAACCACGTCACACGCTATGACCCCATTGAAAAATATAGTTGTCGGAATCGATTTCTCTCCTGTCTGTGATCAGGCTCTTATGGAGGCAGAACGCATTGCCAAGTGGAGCGACGCCGAATTAACGGCAACCCATGTACTCGACGATGGCCTTGTCGAAAGCTTGAAAGCGCAAGAATCCGATCTTCGAAGTAAAATCACATCGGGCGTCGAATCAGAAGTTAGGAGTCGAATAAGGACGGTGTTAGGCTCCGATCCTGCAGCTGAGGCTGGTTTTGTGATCGGTGATCCATTCAAGGAACTTGAAAAGGAAATCGCTCATCACAGCGCAGAGTTGCTGGTACTCGGGTCAGGGCATGATCCTGGCCATATCGGAGCGGTCGCGTCGAAGTGCGTCCGTCGAGGGAAATGCGATGTATTGCTAGTGCGTGAAGGGCAAAGATTACCTCTGCGCAAGGTCGTGGCCTGTGTAGACTTCTCTGAGACTTCCAGGAAAGCCGTAGAAACAGCCTTCAGCTTTGCAAAGAATAATGGCGCTACGTTAGAGTTGATCTACGTCTTCAAGCCTATCAACGAATACGTCACCGAGAAGTTCTACTTCATTCCGGTTTCGCCAAAGGTTTTCGAAGACACTGATGCGATTGCTCTAGATAAAGTTCGCAAAGAGTTGGCGACGTTTGTTGATCCCATTGCCAAGGAGTTCAGTGGCGTTCAGTCTTCGAAAGTGATTCTGCAAAGCCTCGATCACAAGCAGGCGATCATCGACTACTCGAAGAAACATGATGCGGACTTGGTCGTGCTGGGTAAACATGGAAAGGCTCAATCGATTGTGTTGGGAACAACAGCCGAGCGGGTGGTGAACCACGCGTCTTGTTCGGTGCTAGTCGTCAGTCCAGCTTAGTATAGCGAACGCAGTCGGCCCCCATGAATAAGAGTCGTTCCCAAGATGAAAAGCCGCGCAGATCCGTGAGACGGTACTTCCTCACTGGTTTGGTTTCGATCATTCCCTTGTGGATCACTTGGTTGATTCTATCATTCCTCTTTCGCACGCTCTCGGGATTGGGGACGCCGTTCATCCGGTGGCTCGCCAGGATTGTGGGATCGCAGTTTCCCGAAGCCGCTATGTCGCTTCGGTCCGACACGGCGCAGTCCATCATGGCAGTGATCTTGGTGCTCGTATCACTCTTCCTCCTTGGGTGGTTTACCACCAACGTTGTCGGGCGCCGTCTATTCTCCGTGTTTGAAAAGGTGTTGGATAGAATCCCATTTGTGAAATCAGTCTATGGTTCGGTGAAGAAGCTGATGACGGTGCTTCAAGAGAGTCCGTCAGGTGATGTGCAGCGAGTCGTGTTGATCGACTTTCCCTCTCCTGAGATGAAAACCGTTGGATTGGTCACACGCATGCTGAAGGATTCCGAAACCGGTCGAGAACTAGCTGCTGTCTACGTCCCAACGACTCCAAACCCAACCTCGGGGTATCTTGAAATCGTCCCTGCGGACCGGATCGTGTCCACCGATTGGTCGATCGATGAAGCCATGGCCTTCATCGTTTCTGGCGGTGCGATTGCTCCTGATAGGATGAACTATGATAAGTCCGCTCAAAAGAAAGTGGGTGGTTAAATCTAGCCTGTCATATAGCTATCTTCTAAATCTCCCCTGAAGCCACCGGAACTTGAAACTCATTGAGATCACCGCAGAGGCATCGTGCACGGACGCGCTCCGAGAAGTCGCATCGGGTAGGGCAGGGGCCTTGCGGCCCCGCTGCCCCCTCAGAACCGGACAAGCCTGATTTCCAGGCATACGGCTCAAGCAACTCTAAGGCTAACCCCTTCGTTAGCCCAGCAGTTTTATCACAGTGGCCGGGGTCCGCAGTGACTCATTAAAACGGACACCGAAGGAAGGCTCCTGTTGGTGCTAGAAAGGGGTCGATGCCTCACAATTGAGGACACCGTGGCAAATGCCACTGACCTGATACCGAAAAAGTAGACAGGTGGAAACTAGAGATCTGCGTGGTAGAACCAAGAGCAGATCCATGAAACGAAAACGATTCAGTGAAGAACAGATCATCGGGATCCTGAGAGAGTCAGGGGCTGAGATCACGACCAAGGCCACTTACACCAATGGAGACATCGAGCTGCTCAAGAACCTTTGGTTAGCTGCTGGTCAACCATGTGGCAAGCGTTTCGCGGGAGAGATGTTGGGTCTTTGGTTGGACTCTTGGCAACGTCATCACGGCTCTCTGTCAGACACACAGCGCGATCGTCTTCTTAGAATCAGCGCCGCTCAGATCGACCGTGTTCTCGCTCCTCACCGTTGTGCATCCAAGAAGCGCAGAATCGCCAATCGCGATCACCTTGGTGAAACGTTCCATGCGTTTGAGTAAAGGTGGCTTGCCACCACTTGTACTGACCACATCCAACGCGAGCTGCCCCACGTTGGTAGCGGTCCCAGTCGCCACAACGATGCCTTTCGCGCGCCCGCGCGTGACGATGCTTCCCGCAAACGACATGTTTGCCCGGTCGCCAACGGGTGCAGCTTCCTTCCCACGCCAAGTTGGGTCTTTCGTCACAGGAACAGATTCGCCCGTTAGTAGAGATTCATCGGTCTCCAATCCGTGCGCGGTTAGAAGCCTAAGATCAGCAGGCACCCGATTTCCCGACTCCAACCACACGACATCGCCCGGAACCACCTCCTCCGCAGGGATCTCTCGAACGTCGTCGTCCCGCTGCACAGAAGCGCGTATCTGCAGCAGCTTTCGCAGGGCGTGGCTGCTCTTCTCCGCCTTCCATTCCTGATAGCTACCGATATTGGCGTTGAGCACTAGCACGACTGCAATGAATCCTGCATTTTTCAGATCCCCAACAAAGGCCAATACCACAGCTGCGATAAGGAGAATGTAGACCAAGGGACTGCAGAACTGCCGAAGTAGGATCTTCCACAACGCGGTCGGTGGCTTCTCTGGCAGCCTATTCGGGCCGTACTCACGGAGACGTGCCTCTGCCTCAGCATCCGTTAGACCATTGACACTAGCATTCAATGAATGCTGCAAGTCTGAAAGATCGGCAGTGTGCCATGGGCGGGCTGGTGGTAGTTGGCTCATCTTATCTTATGTTAGGTTATGTTGCCTCTGACAGCTAACGGCTTGTCGGTAACTCTTCTGCGGAGTTGGTGACAGACCTTAGCAATCCGACATCTCAGCCTCTACGCATCATTTGGCGTCATTTAGCCCGCGTGGTTGGGGCTAGACGAAGTGAGCTACTCGCCAGCAAATCCCTCTTTGATCAGTGAACAAAGCATGTCGAGATCAACGGGCTTTGAAAACACACCAAGAGGGTTCTCCCCATGTGCTTCTTCAAGGCGATCAGAGAATCCGCTGATGAAGATCACAAATGCTTCGGGGCATAGAGGGCGTAGCCGCCGATACGTTTCCACTCCATCGATTCCCGGCATTCTGATATCCAGCAAGACCCCATCAGGCTTGGTCTGCTGCGCCATCTCGATAGCTTCCAACCCAGACCCTGCCACATCTACGTCGTAGCCTCGAAACTTCATGATTCTGCACATGCTGCTCAGCAAATCCGGTTCATCGTCAACGAGGAGCAGGCGCTTGCGGCCTAACTGAAACTGCGGCAACTTAGATTCTGCCATGATCCTTGTGGACTGCATTCGTTCATCGCAAGTCGCTTCAAGTGCAATCATCCAAACACCCTAGAGTGACCGGTATTTCAGCTCAATGGGGTGAAACCCTACCGCTCGGATGCCCAGACCGCTTCCTCTTCAGTCATTCTCGTGGCTAGCTCAAGGCTTCGAAGCCGGAGACGACGTCAAATAGTTCTTCGTCTATGCTGCTCTGGCGGAGGCGGTGGAAGCCGTCTTGAAGGTTTGATAGTAGCTCGTCTATATTCTTGTCCGCACGTTGCATAGAGGCAAGACGGGTGGCGTTTTCGCTAGTTAAGGATTCGGCGCAGGCCTGGAAGAGGGTGATGAAGAGATACTCGCGGAGCAGGCTGCGCAGAGTTGTGCTACCACTGCCCACTATTTCGGGTAGGTTCTTGGACGGCCATTGGATGTCCGTTAGCCTCTGTTCCCAGGAGGCGTCGAGCGGGAGCAAACGCTGACTGACAGGTTCGTAGATTGAGCCAGGCAGTGGGCGATTGTGGAAGACAACCATGCTGCTGTATTCGCCTTTGACTCGGTGGGACTCGCTCTCGACTTGGATCTGAGCGACCAGCGGGGTGATTGCTTTGACGGTGTTTGGCACGGCGAGTAGGCCGATCGGTTTCAGGCCGGCGTCGCTCAAGCGGGCGTGGACGCGTTCGCCGATCGTCCAGATCTGCGGCTCGCCTGGCAGGGCGGCGAGGGGTTTGATGGCAAAGTCTGCCACGACGTCGTTGAACTGACCGACCAGACCCTGATCGGAACCGAAGACGATAGCGCCCACCTTTTCCCCATCGTGCCGCTGGGTCTGATCGAGCAAAGTGGGCGTCGCCTTGTTCGCGCGCAGCCAGACGCTTAAGCCAAGCTCCCCCGCGCGATTGTAGTCCACCAGCGCGCGCACCGAGTTCTCGTATTGTCCGATACTCGACGCGGCAAGTGCCTTCATCGTGCGCACGACGGATTGCAGATCACCCGCGCTGTGAATCTGGCGTCGCAGGCTCTCGATGGTGTCACTCATGGTTCTAACGCTTCTGGGGCATCGCACCGCTTCTCCGCGAACCGCCTACTTATTCTCCGCATCGAGCTTAGTTTCTGCAGCCTCAGCGGCCGCCTCTAATTTCTTCCTATCAGCGTCGAGTTGCGCCTGAGCGGCTTTCTTCTTGGCTTCGATGTCTGCCTTTTCGGTCACAGCATCGAGGTCTGCGCCCTTCTTCGCTTCCTTGGCAGCGACATCGACTGCTTCCTTCTGGCTGTCGATGGCATCCTCGCTAGCCTCTTTCTTTTGTTCGATAGCTTCTTCTTTGGCGCAGGAGACGAAAAGGAAAGCGGAGGCAATGACAATGACAAGTTTTGAGTATTTCATAATGTTATCCACATCGTTTGTTTGATGCACTTGATTAGGTTGGCAAGGGAGTCCGACACCTTCAATGGGGTGTATACCTACCTGGAGGATGCCCCGCTTTTCCCATCGGAGAGTTTCTTCAACTGTTCTCGGTGCTGTTGCTCATTTCTCGAACAATTCTAGCGCTTGTGCGGCGAGATCGATGATGATCTCGCGATCAGCGTCGCTGAGTTTGTCCGCAGTCTCGAAACGCTCGATGACCTCGGAGGGAATTCTTTCGGCGGCATCGAGCACAGCTTTCTCTGCAAGCTTCATCTGATCGAGAGGCACCTTGTCGAAGAGCTTTGCTGTCAATGCTAACAGAATGGTAATCTGCGCAGGCACGGGCACGGGCGAGTATTCGGGCTGTTTCAAACACGCGCGGATGCGACGACCATGTTCGATCGTCTTGCGGGTGTCGTCATCAAGCCGCGCACCGAAACGGGCGAAGGCCTCGAGTTCCTCAAACTGCGCGTAGGCGAGTTTGAGGTCGCCCGCGACGGCTCGGTAGACGTTGCGTTGGGCTTTGCCGCCGACGCGCGAGACGGACTTGCCAACATCGACGGCAGGCAGCACGCCGAGTTCGAACAAGCTTGGTGATAGGTAGATCTGACCATCGGTGATGGAGATGAGGTTGGTGGGAATGTAAGCGGAGATGTTCTGCGCCTCGGTCTCGATGATTGGTAAGGCGGTCAGCGATCCGCCGCCGCAATCCTCGCTGAGATGCGTGGAGCGCTCGAGCAGGCGCGAGTGGATGTAGAAGATGTCGCCGGGGAAGGCCTCGCGTCCAGGAGGTCGGCGGAGCAAGAGCGAGAGTTCGCGATAGGCGCGCGCGTGTTGCGTGAAATCGTCGTAGACGATGAGCACGTCGCGACCGGCTTCCATGAAATATTCGGCAATGCTAGTTGCGGCGTAGGGCGCTATGTATGCGAGTCCGGGTGGATCATTGCCCTCGGTGACGACGACCACGGTGTAATCCATCGCGCCTTTCTCACTCAGGACTGCCACCGCTTTTGCAACTGTCGAGGCGCGTTGGCCGATGACGCAGTACACGCAGAGCATGTCTTTGCCGCGCTGATTCAGAATGGTGTCGATGGCGATGGCTGTCTTGCCCGTCTGGCGATCGCCGAGGATTAGCTCGCGCTGTCCGCGACCGATTGGAATGAGGGCGTCGATCACTTTAAGCTCTGTCTGCAAGGGCACGGTGACCGGTGCGCGATCCATGATGCGGGCGGCGGGGCGTTCGATGGGCAGACGTTCGTCCGAGTCGACTGTCCCCTTTCCGTCCAGTGGTCGGCCGAGTGGATCGACGACACGTCCTAGCAGGCTATCGCCAACCGGCACATCCATCACGCGACCGGTGCGTTTCACTTCGTCACCCGCTTGCAAATGCGCATAGTCACCTAGCAAGACGACACCGATTTCGTGTTCATCGAGATTGAACGCGATGCCGAACACACCTCCGGGAAACTCTAACAGCTCGTCATAACCAGCGCCAGGAAGTCCTTCTACGGTTGCGATCCCCGTGGACACGGTCGTGATGGTACCGATCTCATGCAAGTCGAGCTGCGGCGTGAAGCGTTCACGCGCCTGGCTCATGTGGTCGAACGCGCCATCGAGCACGGCTTGCAGACTATCGAGCATAGTGTTCATGCGTTGGTTAGTTCCCCCACACTGTTCTCAAGCGACGCTAGGTAGTGCGCGATGCTCCACGCCACTTTCTGGCCATCTGCGGAGATCTCGATGCCACTAACCAAATCGGGCGCGGTCTCGAACCGAAGCTGGATCTCGG
>JAACDM010000247.1 GCA_009936795.1 Verrucomicrobiaceae bacterium
GCATGCACACCGGCATCGGTCCGGCCTGAGCCGTGAACCCGTGTCTCCGTCGGCATGCCGTTCATCTCGGCCAGAGCGTGCTCAAGCGCATCTTGAATGGTATTGCCCGAGGGTTGGCTCTGCCAGCCCTCATAGGTGGCTCCGTCGTAGGCCACCATCCATTTCCATCGTTGGAGAGCCTCAGCCATGCGAGGGGGCGATTAGTTCGCGGATGGCTAGGGCAGCGCGCTCGTGTGAACCAGGCTGACCGAGACGGGAAACGACCTCAGCGAGCTCTGTTTGCAAGGCGCGTCGAGTGTCTGAACATTCGAGGAGGCGTGTGAGTTCTGCGGCTAAGGCCGAGGGATTGGCCTCGTGCTGAAGAAGTTCTTTCACGACTTCACGGCGAGCCAGGATGTTGACGATTCCCAGGAAATCGACTTTCACTAGAGCCTTGCCGATTGCGTACGTAGGCCAGGCTACGCGGTAGACCAGACAGTAGGGGAGGCCGAACCAAGCCGCTTCTAAAGTCGCGGTGCCTGAGGCGACGACACCACATGTCGCTCGCTGCATGAGGGAGTGAGCGTTCCCAACGGTTAGTGAGAGAGCGATATCAGATTCCTTTGCCATTTCCTCCATGGTCTGAGCGAGTGTTTCATTTGCAGCTGCCGTCGCGATCTCCAAATTTGGGAACGTTTTCAGAAGTTGCTTGGCGGTATCCAGCATGAGCGGAAAGAGTTTGCCGACCTCGCGCTCGCGGCTACCGGGAAATAATCCTAACAGATTTTCTTCGCGTGACAGATGTGCTACTTCGCTGAGTTCATCCACGAGCGGATTGCCGGCAAAGACGGTGCGGAGGCCGGAGTCTTCGTAGAGAGATTTCTCAAATGGAAAGATGCAGATCATCAAGTCTAGCAAACGAGCCATGATTGGAATACGACGACGGTTCCATGCCCAGACCTGAGGGCTGATATAGTACGCGATCTTCCCTTGGTAACCTCGTTCTCTCAGTGCCTTGGCCATGCGGAGGTTGAAGCCTGGGTAGTCGATCAGCACGATGACGTTCGGCGCGAACTCGTCAATGGCTTCGAGTGTTTCGGCGAACCGCTTTTTGAAGTAGCCATATTTCTTGAGGACCTCCCAAAGACCCACCACGGCAGCATCGTCGATCCAGTTGTCCATTGTTTCGCCACCTATCGCATGCATCTGGGTGCCGCCTAACCCGGAAAAGATAATGTCAGTCTCCTGCTGGCGAAGACTCTCCATGAGGGCTGCTCCATGGGTGTCTCCACTGAGTTCACCTGAGATTAGAAAGCAGCGTAGGCTCATTGTGCGAGGCGCGTTCTAGGCCTTCTTCTGGCCTTCCTCGATGAGTCGAGTGATTTCTAGCGCAACACCTAAGGCGTCAGTTCCCTCTTGTCCAGACACCTTCGGGGTTTCTCCTTGTATGGCGCAGTCGACGAACGAGGCGAGCTCTAGTTTGAGTGGTTCATCTTTCTCGACCTCGACCTTCTCTGGAACGATCTCTAAACCGTCCTTGCGGTAAACCATACCCTCTTGGGCTTGGTAATCGAGGGACACATAGCAGTCCTCTTGGAAGACGCGGATCTTGCGTAGTTTGTCAGGACTCACGCGACTTGCGGTGACATTTGCGACGCAACCATTCGCGAAAACCAGGCGGGCATTGGCGATGTCTTCTCGATGAGTGAGGACGGGCACGCCGACGGCTTCGACCTTCTCAAGCGGGGCCTTGACGAGATGGAGCAGGATCTCCAGGTCGTGGATCATGACGTCCAGGACCACGCCAATGTCCATGCTGCGTTTCGGAAACGGGGAAAGTCGATGGACTTCGATAAATCTGGGATTAGAAAGCTGTCCTTCAAGTTGACGCATGACAGGATTAAATCTCTCGATGTGCCCCACTTGTAGAATGCTTCCGTTTGCGCGGGCACATTCTACTAACATGCGCGCATCCTCGACTGTGTTCGTGATGGGCTTCTCGATGAGGACGTGCTTCCCTGCGTTGATCAGCGTCTTGCCTATCTCAGCATGAGTGATGGTCGGTGTTGCGACGGTCGCCGCGTCGATTTGAGAAGCGAAAGTGTCAAGGTCCGAGGTGACTTGGGCACCGTAGCGCGCGGCGATCTCCTTGGCGCGGGATTCATCAGTGTCATAAATGACAGTGAAATCAGCTTTCGGGAGCTCGGAGAGGACTCGGGCGTGATTCTGGCCGATGGCCCCGACTCCGGCGACGCCGATGCGTAAAGTAGAACTCATGATGGTGATGTTGAAGGACTAGAGACGATTGCTTTCCTGGCAAAGACGCTGATGCTCCACTTCTTGCAATGGGCTTCGATGACCTCGCGTTCTAACACTAGGGTGCAATCAGCTTCCACGACGAGGGTTGAGATGCCTGCCTCGTGGGCAGTCTCTATGGTGGCGGCTCCGATTACGGGAACATCGAACCGGAAATCTTGTTTGGGTTTGGAGACTTTGGCCATGAGTGCTTTGCCGTTACCCAATTGGCCGCCACGCTTCATCGCGGCGTTGGTCCCCTCAAAGGCTTCTACCGCTAGGACTGTACCATTCTTGACCACCACGGTTTGGCCGATATCGAGTCGGCTCATTTCTTTGGCAATGTCGAAGCCGTAGATCGCATCCTCCATGGTCTCCTGATCAAGTGGCCTTCCGGCCACGAGGCCCTCGGGAGGAATGGCTTCACCGAGATGTGTGGTCGCTGGCAAAAGTTCGATACCGTCTTTCGCCATCTCATTGGCAATTGCTCCAAAGATGGTCTCTGCGTTCTTGCGCTTCAGGCGACCAAGCATGGTGAGAGTGCGAATGTCAGGCCGAAGATCGAACAAGTTCTTCGGTGCGATCTGCCCGACCATGACAGCGTGGGCGATCGACTCCTGTTTGAAGTAATTGATCATTTTATTTAGCTGACCAACGCGAAACCAAGACCAGGCATCGACTTCGGATTCAAGGTCTGGGAGTGTTTCGTTTTTGAACGCTGCCACCACAAGGCGTGAGACTCCCGCTCGCCGTGCTGCTTCCACGAAAGTGCGTGGGTAAACACCGTTGCCAGCGATCACGCCAATAGATTGATGGGTCGTCATGCCTGAGAAACCTGAGGAGGCCAAGCAGAGGCGGAAACGGATTTCACGTCAATCGCAACCTCGTTAATCTGGGCTCGTCGCCCCGGTGAAAACGTGTTTTAGTGTTTTCATGCAATCACTTATAGCGGCGATTCAGGGCGGGGCAGAGCTTGCCCCAGAGCAGGTTAGTGGAGCAGCGGAAGCATTGCTTGAGGAAAATGCGGCTGTGGAGGACAAAGTCGGTTTTCTCAAGGCTCTGCATGAGCGTGGGGAGACGGCCACGGAGATCGCGCTCTTTGTTGATGCATTTTTGAAGCACGCGGTGGTTCCGCCCCTGACTGCCGATGACGTTGACGGACCGATGATTGATGTCTGTGGAACAGGCGGTGATAAGCTTGACCTCTTCAATGTCTCCACGACGAGTATCTTTGTTCTGGCAGCTGGGGGACTGACAGTGGTGAAGCATGGGAATAGGGGGATCACCTCCAAGAGTGGAGGTGCGGATGTGCTAGAGGCCTTGGGGGTTCGTATAGACCTAGGCCCAGAAGAATTTGCAGAAACGATTAAGAAGTATGGCGTTGGTTTCCTCTTTGCTCCCCGTTATCATCCGGCCTTTAAGGCAGTGGTTCCCGTGCGCAAGATCCTTGCTGAGCAGGGGCAGAAGACGATTTTTAACTTGTTAGGCCCGTTGCTTAATCCCGTGAGTCCCTCCTATCAAATGATTGGTGTCTTTGACGAGAGCTTTCCCCCAATCTACGCAGACATTCTGAGCCAGTTAGGACGGCGCGAGGCGTGGGCTGTGCATGGAAAGACTGCCGACGGTCGTGGTGTGGATGAAATGTCGACGATGGGCCCGACACAGATACACCGATGTCGGCAAGGAAAGGAGACGGATACCTGGTCAGTCTCGCCGTCGGACTTTGGAATGGCGCGGGCGACGGTTGAAGAGTTGCAAGGTGGTGATGCGGAGATTAACGCCGCGATTCTCGACGGCATTCTTGCGGACAAGGTACATGGAGCCAAGCGCGACATGATCCTGCTTAACGCGGGCGCTGGCTTTGCGATTTCCGGGGTTGCTGAGGATATTCCAGCGGGAATCGAGCTGGCCAATGAATGCCTCACCAGCGGCCGAGCCTTAGCCAAGCTTCGAGCGTTGCAGGAGATTGGGTAAGCATTGTTAATATTCCCGTTGTGGAAATTATTGTTACGTGCTATGGTTCTCACTGTGGCCCGTGCTGTTCCTGAGATCCTCTACTATCGTTGTCCGGTCTGTTCAAAACGTTTTCCGGGCTCGGCCTTCGAGGAGAATGAATTGCAGGCGGAATGTGTGGCTTGCGGGTCCCTAGTTGACTCCCCCTATGCAATCTCTGCACCAAATGACCGCGTGGTGGATTCGCCGTTCACTCTCCCTGAAATTTCCCATGAATTGAATCCGGCAGGGGGGGCGATAGCTCAGACCGCGGACATCACCCAGCAGTTGCGGCAGGCGTTTGACGCTCTATCACATATAGACAAGACAAGGTTCCTTGAGGAGACCTTGCCAAAGGTTGATCTCCCAATGCCGTCGGTCCAAGAGACTGCGACTGGCGCCACCGGAATACGTCTGATTGCTATAGGTGCTCTGTTAGTGACTGGAGCCGTGCTTCTAACGCTACTCTACTTTCAGGTATAGCGGATCCTGATTGCTGTACATAGCAACGGCGACCTAATTGGTCGCCGCTACCAACAAAGTAAAGGCAAGCTGCGCTCAAGCACTAACGCTTGGAGAACTGGAAGCGCTTGCGTGCACCAGGTTGACCAGGCTTCTTGCGCTCCTTCATCCGGGGATCACGCCGCATGAGTCCCTTCTCCTTTAGACCAGCACGAAGCTCAGCGTCAATTTTGACGAGTGCCCGCGCAATGGCGAGGCGAATGGCACCAGCTTGACCAACGAGGCCACCACCAGCGGTGTTGATGTTCAAGTCGTACTTGCTCTGCAAGTTCGTGAGTTGAAGGGGCAGGAGGAAAGTATTTTGGAGACTCAGTGTCGGAAAGTACTCGTTGTAGGGGCGCTTGTTCACCGTGATCTGGCCAGAGCCTTCGCACATTTGCAGACGCGCGATCGCATTCTTACGGCGACCGATAGTGGATAGGATTTCACTCATAGAAAGGAATCAGTGTTGTCGTGGAAAAAGGATTAGGAAGCAGCGTAAACCTCAGGAGATTGCGCCTCATGGGGATGCTCGGAACCTGCGTAAACCTTGAGCTTCTTGAAAATCTGGCTACCGAGGCGGTTGTGAGGGATCATACCTTTGACGGCTTTTTCCATCATGAGTTCTGGGCGACGACCGCGAAGCGTCCGCGCGTTTTCGATCTTCTGGCCACCAACATAGCCGGTGTAGCGAACGTAGCGCTTCATGTTTTCCTTATTGCCAGTGAGAACGGTCTTCTCTGCGTTGATCACGACGACGAAGTCACCGGTATCCACGTGGGACGTGAAGGTAGGTTTGTGCTTGCCACGAAGAAGGCGAGCGGCGGTTTCGGCGACGCGTCCAAGGGGCTTGCCCTCGGCATCGATCACCCACCACTTGCGTTCGACTTCTTGGGCTTTGGCAGAGAATGTTTTCATGTAACGCTGTGCGATCTGTATATAAATGCTCCTGCCCTATCGCAGGGAGGCGGACGCTAGTGGGACAGATTCGGGGTGTCAACCGCCAATCATTGGGGGAAACGGCTTTTTTCCAAAGGATTTCGAGTCCGCTCTGTCGTGTGCTATAAGCAGCGGGTGACCCAGTCCGCAATGCCAGTCGAGGATGCCCAGAACCGTCCGCGCTATACGACCGTGAGGGTGATGGGTGTGTTCGTAATCGCCATGATGGCGGTGACGTTGATGACCGGGCTTCAGCACCGGAAAAGGGACCTACTTGAGACGACTGAAGCACCCACGGCGTTAGGAGACCGGGCGTTCTACGTGCTAAGCCGGCCCGTCAGTTGGACGCGGGCGGTGGCCAAGATGGAGGGAAAGACCCTATTTCTTCAGAGTGATGAACCCGTGGAGCGGGAGGACGTCCAGATGCGGAAGATCGCTTGGTGGCGAAGATTTCACCTCTACGAAGCTAGCGGAGAAGCGGAAACCTACTTCGTGAAGGTCAATAAAGGCCGCTACTTGCCCTTGGGGACAGTGAGGCGCTCAGCTGAGTGATTTTTCGTAGTCTTCAGCAGTAAGCAGTTTGTCGAGTTCTGACGGATCGCTGGGCTTCAATTTAAAGAGCCAGCCGTCTCCGAACGCATCGGCGTTGATGGTTCCTGGCTCGGCTGTGAGGGCTTCATTGACCTCGATGACTTCGCCGCCAATGGGGGCATAAATATCGCTAGCGGCCTTGACGGATTCCACCACCGCAGCGGCCTCGCCCGCCTCCAAGATGCGCCCCAATTCGGGAAGCTCAACATAGACGACGTCGCTGAGCTCGCTTTGGGCGTGATCGGAAATGCCGACAGCGAGTGGGTCTTTAGCGGTTTCGATCCATTCGTGGGAGTCGAGGAATCTTAGGTTCGTGGGAGTGCTCATGTTGATGGGGGACGATAGAAAGGTTTCTTCACCGTGGTCACGGGAAATCTGCGATCACGAATGACGACTTCTAGCTCGCGACTTGGCTTCGCAAGGTCGCCTGGCAGGTAGGCCATCCCGATGCCATGGCCGAGGCTTGGCGAAAGGCAACCGCTTGTGAGAGTGCCAACCTTCGTCTCACCGTCATGCACGGCATAGCCCGCGCGGAGCGGCGGGCCTTTTGAGGTCATGACCAAGCCGGCAAGGCGCTCATTGACGCCTTGGGACGTCTGAGCGACGAGGGCGTCTTTCCCCACGAAGCTAGGTTTGTTCATGCTAACGAAAAAGCTAAGACCTGCTTCGAGAGGCGTTCGGGTGTCGCTGAGGTCTGAGCCATTTAGTGGATAACCCATCTCCAATCGGAGAGTATCTCGTGCCCCGAGTCCGCACGGCGTGACGCCCGAAGCAATCAGTTGTTCCCAAAGAGTCTGAGCGTCTTCGTTAGGCAGAAAGATCTCGAAACCGTCTTCGCCCGTGTAGCCAGTGCGGCACACGAAGGCGTCGCCATGAGGCATGGGAAGGGTGATGACTCCGTTGCGCTGAGGTAGACCTGGGCCCCCTGGCCAGACGGCTCTCGCGATGTGTGTGGTGTCTGGTCCCTGAATGGCCAGGCCAGCGTAGGCGTCGCTAGCATTACGCAACTCAAGTCCATCTTGGAGTGTGGATTTCAGGGCGCCTTCGTCTTCGGTTACCTTAGAAGCATTGACGAGGAGCAAGAAGCGCTCGTCGGTCAGTCGATAGAGCAGGAGATCATCGATGAAGCCCCCATGCTCGTTCAGTATGAACGTATAGTGGGCCATTCCTGGTGCGAGCGCGGCCACATCGTTGGTCAGTTGCCTATTCAGCCAGGCATCCGCCTCATTCCCTGAGACGAAGAGCTGGCCCATGTGCGAGATGTCAAACATGCCACAGCCGGCACGAACCGCGCGGTGCTCAGGTAGGATACCAGCGTACTGGACAGGCATGTTCCATCCGGCAAAGTCGATCAGACGTGCGCCGGCGGCTAGGTGAGCAGCTTGAAGGGGCGATTCATGTAGAGATTCGATACTCACAAAGGGGAAGAACGGTGTGCGTCTGGTTTTGTCAAATTCAGTGAAGGCTCAATATAAGTTGCGCCTAGCAGAGCACGGCGTTTTATAGGCCGACAATGGGCAAGTATTTCAGGATGGAGCAGAAATTTGGATACCTGGGAATCTCAGGGTTGGTCCGAATTCTAGCATTCTTCAAAGTGATCACTTGGCTGATTTTCTTGGCTGAGCCTGGGTTTGGGAGCAAGCTGATGCTCGATTTCCAATATGTTTTTCAAGGAGAAGTCTGGCGTCTAGTCAGTTTCATGCTTATTCCTGGAGCCGTTAATCCCTTTATACTTTTGATTGAGGTCATGTTCCTTCTCATGATCGGAGAGGGACTAGAACAAGCGTGGGGAGCATTCGGGGTGACTGCTTACATCGTCGGAAGTGCGCTTTGTGGTATCCTCGTCGCCTTTGTGATGTCGGCATTCTTTAAGTATCCTTTCCTGTTGAACACCGCAATTTACAGTTCCCTCCTGATGGCGGCAAGTTGTCTGTATCCTGACATGATCATTCAGCTCATGCTGGTGATTCCGGTAAAGTTGAAGTACGTCGGAATGCTTGCGGCGGGTTGGGTGTTGTACGACGTCTTTAGAATGTCGGAGACCTTGGGGGCGTTTCTTGCGTTGGGACTACCGATGCTGGCATGTCTCATTCCCTTTGTGCTCGTGTTTGTGCCAAGATTGATCAGAGGGGCGAAGCAACGCGGCGAAGTTGCTGCTCGAAGGGGGCGCTTTGAACGAGCCAAGCTTCCTGAAACCGAGGCGTTTCACAAGTGTGATCGCTGTGGGGCTACCGAGGTCTCGGAACCCGATCGAGAGTTTCGTATCAATGACAGCGGCGAAGAAATTTGCACTGCTTGCCGGGACGCTGGCTGACGGCTGTTGGCATGGGTTGCACGTTTCCTCGCCCTACGCGATGTTACTCTGTCCCCATGCGTTTATTTGTCCTCTCTGTCTGTCTCGCGTTGGTCGCTTTGTGCTTTACCGCCACTGCGAACCCTGTGATCAACGAATTCCTCGCCAGTAATAGCGGTGGTCTAGAGGATGAGGACGGGAACACGCCTGACTGGATCGAACTCTACAATCCTACAGAAGAGCCAATCGATCTCGTCGGCTATACCTTGACCGATGATGGTGAGATGCCAGCTAGCTGGACGTTTCCCAGTCGTGTGATGATACCGGGTTCCTTTCTGATTGTCTTTGCCTCAGCGAAAGATCGCCTAGGTGCAGAACTGCACACGAACTTTCGGCTTGGTGAAACAGAATACCTAGCTCTAGCAGATCCTTCTGGAACGGTGGTTTCTGAGTTTGCGCCGACGTATCCGGAGCAGTTCGAGAATGTCGCCTATGGTGTGGCGCAAAGTGGGAATCGTTCGACGACTAGTCTGATTGCTAGAGAGGCGGCTGGGCGTGTGCTTGTTCCAACTCAGGATATCGGGACATCGTGGCGAGATGTGGATTTCGACGATACGTCATGGGCCTCAGCGACCACAGGAATTGGCTATGAAACTGGAAATGGTTATCAGGCACTCTTCGGAACGAACGCGGATCTGGAATCTGAGATGTTTGCTAGGTCGACGTCAGTTTATCTGCGGATTCCATTTCAGATCAATGAAATTTCGTCTGTGTCAGAGCTAGTGCTTCGCATGAATTATGATGACGGCTTTGTGGCATGGATTAATGGTGTTCAGGTCGCTGCGGAGAATGCTCCTGCGGCTCTTACGTGGACGTCTGAAGCGACGGAGAATCACGAAGACGAAAGTGCCTTGGTTTTTCAGAATTTCGATGCCTCCGAGGCCGTGCCGAGATTGAAAGAGGGAACCAATCTACTGACGATTCAGGGACTCAACGTGGGTAATGATAGTTCTGATATGCTCATTTTACCTGAGCTCGATGCTGTCGAGGTATCTGAGGTCCAATCAGGTGAGGTTGGTTATCTGGAGCGGGCGACTCCAGGAGCTTTGAATGGTGCTAGTTTCGAGGGGTTTGTAAGTGATACGAAATTCAGCGTGGATCGGGGATTCTATGATAGTCCGATTGAGGTGGCGATTACGACAGCGACTGAAGGGGCCGAGATTCGATATACGACCAATGGGAATGCTCCTACGGCCACTTCAGGTCTTGTATATTCCGAGCCAATACAGATAGCTCGCACGACGACGCTGCGAGCGGCTGCATTCAAGCAAGGTCTCGTAGCCACAAATGTCGATACGGTTAGCTATTTCTTCTTGGCTGATGTCATTCTCCAGGATTCACCGCCGGTTGGGTGGCCGCGAGGATCTCTGAATGGCCAAGTCCTCGACTATGGCATGGATCCAGATGTGGTGAATGAGGTTCATTCTGATGATGAGATCGTGTCGGCTTTGAAGGCGGTGCCGACGCTTTCCATCACGACGCCGATTGATAATCTCTTTGGCGCTGCGCGAGGCATCTATGTGCATTCGAGCAGCGATGGGCGGGCCTGGGAGCGCCCGGCATCCTTGGAGCTTTTGAATCCGAGCGGTAGCAAGGGGTTCCAGATTGATGCGGGCTTACGTATTCGTGGTGGTTTTAGTCGTAGTTCTAACAATCCAAAACATTCATTCCGGCTCTTCTTTCGGCGGGACTATGGAGAGGGGAAACTGCGCTACCCGATGTTCGGCGATGAGGGGGCGGATGCGTTTGATAATCTGGACCTTCGGACGAGCCAGAACTACTCGTGGGCTTTTGGTGGTGATGGGCGAAATACCATGTTGCGAGACGTCTTTACACGTGATCTGCAGGGGCGCATGGGGCGCCCTTATACGCGGAGTCGCTATTATCATCTCTATCTTAATGGGCAGTATGGGGGGCTCTATCAAACGCAGGAGCGAGCAGAAGCCTCTTATGCCGAGACCTATCTTAAAGGAAAGAAAGAGGATTTTGATGTGATTAAGTCGTTTGGTTCAGTGACGGATGGAACTCGCGATGCTCATAGTCGGCTTTGGCGAGAGGCCACGGCCGGCTTCGCCTCGGATACTCGCTATTGGAATGTTCAAGGGTTGAATCCTGACGGAACGCCGAATCCTAGTGCAGAACGATTGCTCGATGTTGATAATCTTATCGATTACATGATCCTGACGTTTTACTCGGGTGATCGCGATGGTCCAGGTTCGCGTTTTACGCAGCCTAATCCGAACAATTTCTACACCATCTATAACCGAACTAATCCTGATGGCTTCAAATACTTTGAGCATGACTCAGAGCATTCGCTAGGAACAGGAGAGAACGACATGACCTTTCCATTTACGACTGGTAGTCAACAATCTCAGTTCAATCCGCATTGGTTGCACGAGCGTTTGGTGGGTAATGCTAACTACCGGCGGCGGTTTGCTGAGCTTGTTCAGAAGCACCTGTTCAATGGCGGTTTGCTCACACCTGAGAATGCAGTCGCTGGTGTCGAGCGTCGAGCGGCTCAGATTGATCAGGCGATTATCGCGGAGAGCGCGAGGTGGGGAGATGCTCAGAGGGCGAACGATCCATACACACGAGATGATTGGTTGGCTGCAGTGGACGATCTCAAACGTTGGATCTTAGTCCGACGAGAAACCGTGATCGAACAGCTTCAAGCGCGCGGCTGGATTCCAGACACTCGGCCGCCGGCCTTCAGTGTGGCACCAGGAGCTGTGGAGATCGGAACGGAGCTACTGTTCTTGGGAGAAGGTGGTGAAGTGTTCTACACACTTGATGGGACCGATCCACAGGACAGCCCTCAAGCATTAAGTGCGTCTCCGGCGGGAGAAGTGACGACTGTCCTGCTTGCCGAGAATGATCCTGCCCGTGCTCTTGTGCCGACGAATGCTAGTTTCGGCTCAAGCTGGCGTGCTCTCGACTTCGATGATGGTGCCTGGATTGGCGGACGTACGGGTGTTGGCTATGACAACAATACCGGTTACCGCGACGTCATTGATCTTGATGTTGATGCGAGCATGAATGGTGAGAATACAAGCGTGTTTGTGCGAGTGTTGTTTGATGTTCCAGATCCTAGCGTCTATACCAATCTCCGATTGCGTATTCAGTATGATGACGGCTTTGCCGCCTTCCTCAACGGCGTGCGTGTCGCTTCTGCAAATAGCCCGAGCACGCTTGTGTGGAATAGTTCGGCGACTGCAGGTCATTCCGATTCAGAGGCGCTTGAGTTCGTTCCCTTCGACATGACGAGTCACTTGGGGGAGCTCAGGGCCGGAAGTAATGTGCTCGCCATTCACGGGTTGAATGATAGTCTTGGGAGTTCGGACATGCTGATCACGCCACGTGTTGAGGGTGGGCGCACGCTAGGGGGTACGGCTGTTGTGCTTCCTGCCGGCCGAACAGTGGTTAAGGCGCGAATTCGCGATGGAAACGAATGGTCGGCCCTGAGTGAAGGTAGCTTTCTCGTCGGAGGCGTCTTGGCCGATTCCAGCAATGTGGTTCTGTCGGAGATCATGTACCATCCCGCTAATCCTACAGCAGAGGAGGTGGCAGCAGGTTTTACTACAGGCGACTTTGAGTATCTTGAGCTACTCAATCTTGAAGGAGTTCCCGTCGACCTAACCGCTCTCTTCTTCCTTCGTGGCGTGAACTTTACGTTTGCTGATGGCTCGCTTCTTCAGCCTCATGCGCGTGGCCTTATCGTTAGCAATCCTGAAGCCTTTGCGCTACGCTATGGAGGTGGCCTGCCGGTCCTGGGTGTCTTTGATGGATCGCTCGATGATAGCGGCGAGCGGCTTGCGTTAGTCAGGTCCTGGGATGATGGAATTCAGGATTTGCGCTACAATGATCGGGGAGATTGGCCAGAAGCGGCTGACGGTTCAGGGCGAAGTTTGGTCCTGATTGAGCCTGATACCAATCCGGACCCGAATCTTGCCGAGAGCTGGTTGCCAAGTGGCGCAAGCCAGGGTGCTCCTGGTCTGGCTGATCCCGGAACCGTGATAGTGAGTGCTTACCAAGCCTGGAAAGATCGCTGGGAGGTTGACGATGATCTTGCTGATCCCGATAGAGATGGATTGGTCAACCTGTTGGAGTACGCTTTGAGACGTTTGCCGCTTCAGCCAGACTCGAAAGGTGCAGTCGGTGTTACTAGGAGTCCGATTGAGTTAGAACATGCTATTAATCCAGGCGCGGACGATGTGGAGATTGTCATCGAGATCTCGGAAGATCTTAAGCTCTGGACGACCTTGGATTTCGCTCCAGAAGTCGATGATACTGAATTGAAATGGCGTTATCGCTTGCCTGAGGACGAGATGGGTTACGTTCGCTTGAAGGTGAACCTGATAGAATGATCGTGAGCGAGTAGAAAGTGGGACTCCCATTGACCGAGAGCCTCACTTTTGACGTTTTACTTCATTTAGTTATGGAGTGGGAACGCGGAAGACGTCGTCTTGAAGTTCGTTGCCGATGCTTGTGTTGCGGCGGATAATTGTTGCTAATGTTTGTGCTTCGACCAGGCGTTGCAGGGACGGTGGAAGGTAGTCTTCATACCAGAAACGATCGCCATCGCGCAGACGACGGAATTGGTCTGCGAGGATCGCTCGGTATGTCGGACCGACGAGGGCTCCGGGAACATGGCGCTCTGCAAGGCCACCGATCCAGAGATCGATGTCATTGACAGAACCGTAGACCTCCTGGAGATTTGCCTGCACGGTGCGATCCGGATTGACGTCGGCGAAGTTGCGTGCCGGGGGGAGGCCATAGGCTTGGCGTGTGTCGTTGTAGCTCGCGAGTCCGTGATCGCGCCCGCGTTGAATGTTGAGCGATGCAAGATCGAACCCACTCGCACCGGGAGCGCCGAAGAGGAAGTTTCTCACATCGTCTATAACAAGGTTGTCGATATTCTGACAGACCTGCTGTGAGAGACCCCTAAGGATTTCGTCGATTCCTCCTTGATCTGTTAGGATACTGGGATCGAAAAATGCGTCGGCGAGTGATAGGTGCCCGTGAGCACTCTCAGCGCCTGCTCGGGGTACTCGGAGGAGTGTGGTGGAGAGCATACTATGCCCTAGTCGGAAGGCAGCCGTTGAGAAGCAGTTGGCGATTCCTGGATTGACTTGACGATTGTACCCACGGTAAGGAGGAAGGGCATCGTTTCCTAGCAGAAGTGGTAGGAACTCATTGTAAGTGATGGCCTGCATCTCACCGGTGACGATAACTTTCGCCATCTGATAAAAATCTTCGCCAGTCAGTTCACTGTCTGCCATGGCCAGCTGCTGAGCCCAGTGATTGTGCTCGCGTACAAATAGGGTGTGGACCGACGCTAGCGCGGCTTGTTCGTTTGCGCGGATGTCTCCCGCTAGGAGTCTGTCGGACTTTACCAAGTTGCGGTTGATGCTAGAATTTAAGCTATGAGCGCCCGCTTCGTAGATGTCGACCGTAAC
>JAACDM010000248.1 GCA_009936795.1 Verrucomicrobiaceae bacterium
CCTAGGAGAAAAGCGATTAACTAACAATAATTAACTATGTTAGATAGAGAGGAGCAGTCGCCACGACATCCGTCTTTCGCAAGGATATTCAGACACTGCCAACACCCTTGGGCAATCCCGTAAGGTCCCAAAAGTCGGTTACCCCGGTTTTCATGCTGCTTTTAGGTAGTAGCGCAGCAATCCGCCTAACCGTTCTCGGCATTCAACGCTCCCTTCGATCACTTACTCTTGTTACTAGATCACCCACCCTGCCAGAGACACCAGCATCAGCCTGAATACGTCCATTTCAGATTCTTGCAGTCACTGGCCGAAGACATACATCTCGAAATCCTATTCCTATTGAGCCCACAACCGATTGAGGGTCATGAATTTATATCACAGTCAAATTTCTGGAGACTACGGGGAAGAGATCTTGACCAAGGTCAGGACGTTACACCGATTCGACTCGGGAATGGATCCCGTAGTGTCCGGAAATTCAAATCGCACTGTATTCATGCTGCCTCCCTGTAATAGAAGCAATCCGCCTAACCACTATCGACCTTCCAGCAAATCTTGCCGGAATCGAGTTTTCCGACACTTGCGGCACTGTGCGGGATAGAGCCTCCCGACGATCTTCAGGGAAGAAGCCTCCTCCCGGTGCTCAAGGATCCCAAGGCACCCGGAAAGGATGTCGTCTACACGGTTGTCTCTCGCGGTCCAAAGCTCGGCAGGGCGATTCGCACGAAGCGCTGTCACTACGCACGCTGGTCGGACGGCGAGGAACTCTACAAACTTGAGAACGACATTGAAGAGCACTACAACCTTGCCAGATTGGCGGACGACAAATCGACCCTCGACAACATGCGCACCCACCTATACTACAGGCTTCCCGTGCGGCAAGGGCAGCGGAAAAGAAAGGCAGCTGAGAACATCGAAACCCAACACGCTCACCTAACCCACCGACGTAATATCCTAATATGAAAACCTACTCACTTACCCGATACTTCTGGGTTCTCTTGACCCTCCTCGCGCTAGGCAGTGCTGCACAAGCGCAGACTGTCACTTACCTTCAATCATTCGATGGCTTTGCGGATGGTGTGACCGAGCTCGGCGATGGATCCATCCTCGAGACCACGCAGGAAGGCGCCGCAGGGATTGACAATGAAGCAATGAAACTCACAGATGCAGCCATCGGCAGCACCAACACCGGCTGGGTGATTCCTGGCCTCGGCGAACCGGCCATTGCTGGCTGGACAGCCACCTTTTATTTGGCGCTGTCAGGTGGGGGGGCTTCTCCGGCCGACGGCTTTTCTTTCAACTGGGGTGCCTTTGAAGGCGGCACCGCTGGCGAGGAAGGTTATGGAAGCGGCTTGGCAATAGAATTTGATACGTGGGACAACGGCGGTGAAGGCTTCGAAACCGGCATTGGCATCGATGTCAGTGTTGACGGAGGTGACGTCGAAGATGGACAGAACCGTATCGACCCAGATGCCCCCAAGAACGACAACGAGATCTACCAATTCGATGGTGAATTTCGGCGTGTGGAGGTCTCCTTTGTGGCTACGAACGACTCCAATGGCGTGGTAAATGTCACTTATGGTGACAATGTGATCTTCGAAGATTTGCCAGTGTCAGATATCACACCGGAAGCGGAGTGGAATTTCGGCTTCGGCGCGCGCACGGGCGGTGCCAAAGAGACTGTTCTGATTGATGACATGAGCATTATTGCCCCACCTCCCGGGGTCTACAGACAATCCTTCGATGGTTTCGCTGACGGAGTCACTGACCTTGGTGATGGCACGGCCATTTCTTCTAACAACGACGTCGCTCAAGTCGTCGGAGGAGCCCTGCAATTGACGGTGGATGGAACCACTGGAACTCAGGGCGCTTTTCGAATCCCAGGTCTCGGCGGGCTCGCTGTCGACAGTTGGTCGACTCGATTCTCGTTGGCCTTGATTGGCGGCGCGTCGCCAGCAGATGGCTTTGCCTTCAATTGGGGCGAGATCCCTGAGGACGGCTTTGCAGCTGAAGAAGGCTTCGGCACGGGATTGGCTGTTGAATTCGACACCTGGGACAACGCCGGTGAGGGGGCTGCCTCAGGCATTGGTATCGATATCAGCATTGATGGCGGTGATGTTGAAAACGGGCAGATGCGTATTGAGGCGGGCGCCCCCAAGAACGACAACCGCTTCTTTAAGTTCGACGGTGAATTCCGGGATGTTGAGATCATTTGGAACAAGACGGGCGAGGACACCGGTGAAGTATCGCTGACGATCAATGGCGACAAGATCTATGAGAATCTGCCAGTGACAGGCTTCTCGCCGACGGATGCCTACACGTTCGCCTTTGGAGCTCGTACCGGTGGAGCGACTGAAACGGTGTTGATCGACAATCTGGAGATCACGGCCCCAGCAACAGAATCCACCGTTCGCGATCCACTGATTGGTGGTGATCGTACGATCAACCTGGCTGCTGAATTTGGAAAAACCAGCGTCGGTCAGGTTCTGATCCAGAATGATGGGCAGTCCAAGGACCTTGTTGTCTCCAGCGCTACACTTGGGGGCGACAGCCCCGGAAATTTCCAGGTAACAACCGAATTTCCGCTCACGATCGCTCCCGGGGCCTCAGCCATGGTGGAGGTCGACTTCACCGCACCGGCATCGCTCGGCCAGGTTGCCGCTACCCTCACACTCGAAAACAACGACTCGCTTGAGCGTGCACGCACCCGCGTGGTGAATCTCGTTGGCTCACCATTCAAATCCAGCGGTTCGTACGTCGAGGACTTCGACAGCTTCGCCAACGGCACGACTGACCTCGACGACGGCAGTATTATCTTCAGTAACAATGACGTCGCCAAGGTCGTTGACGGCGCACTACAAATCACCGAAGACGGCACTGGCAGTAGTTCAGCCAACTTCAAACTGCCACCGCTCGGTCCAGGCGGCAACCAAGCCTTTATCGTCACTTTTGATCTCAAACTTGAGTCCGAAGGTGTCCCTGCAGACGGCTTCTCGTTCAACTACGGCAACATTCCTGACAATGCCACGGCAGGCGAAGCAGGTTTCGGCAGTGGTCTGGCCGTGGAGTTCGATACCTATGACAACGGTGGCGAAGGTGAAGACAGCGGAATTGGCTACGACATCAGTATCAATGGCGTCTACGTGCCTGATGGCATCATGCGGATTGCTGCTGACGACGACAAGCTGGACAATCGCTTCTACAAGTTCGACGGCGAGTTCCGCCCGGTAGAAATCACCTGGTTCAAGAGTGGCGAAGACTCCGGTCTTCTAACGGTGACCGTTGATGGCGAAGTATTCTACGACAGCCTGCCAACACCCGGCTTCGCACCAGAGCCGAACTATCGCTTTGCTATCGGAGCCCGTACAGGAGGAGCCAACGAGACGGTGGCCATCGACAACCTAAACGTCATCACAGGCACCGAAGATCCCAATCTGTTTGTGAAGGCGAACGTGCATTCCGGTGTCGTGCAACCAGACGGCGGCGTGCAAACGTTGCAGATCCCTGTGCGCAATACCGGCGCAGACACGGATTTGATGATTTCCTCCGTGACGCTGAATCCTGAGGATAGTGCCGTGTATGCTCTCGGCGCTGTGCCGGACAGCATCGCACCGGGCACGCAGGGCATCATCGAAGTCACGCTCGATCCATCAAAGGCCAATGGCTTGTC
>JAACDM010000029.1 GCA_009936795.1 Verrucomicrobiaceae bacterium
CTGGGACGACATCACGGGCACTAGTCTCACGGCTCTGACGTCCAACGCCCGCTATCCCGACCGGCCCGACCGGCTGTTAGAGCATAGAGACTTTGACTCTGGGCGGAATCTCGGCGCAGACTATGGGTCCCGTATCCGGGCCTACCTCACGCCGCCCGCCAGCGGAAACTACACCTTTTCCTTCACCTCTGACGATCAGGGTGAACTCTGGCTTAGCACCGATAGTTCGCCAGAGAATGCCGTGGAGATTGCTTCAGTGGATCGCTGGTCCTCCTTCGGTCAGTGGACGAGCTTTGCTTCGCAAACCTCCGTTCCCATTGCTTTGGTAGCAAACACGCCCTACTACATCGAGACTCGGCACAAAGAAGGCGGTGGAGGTGATCATGTTCGAGTCGCGTGGAGTGGAGGCAACATCGTCAGTCGCACGGTCATCGCGGACACCTACCTAACACCCTTCGATTGCAACGCCGCTCCAACCATCCCCACGGCTATCAGCATTGAAAACCCCGTCGCCAATACGGTCGTGGCCACGATCAACGCTATCGATAGCGCGGTTGACGAGCTAACCTACGCACTTCTGCCAACGCGAGATGCAGACTACTTCCTCCTGGATTCGGCAACCGGTGCCCTCACGCTTCTCAAGCCGACACCCTTGAAAGCGTTGGGAGCTCTCGAAATTGACGTTCGTGTTCAAGACAGTGGTCTCGGTGGAAGATTCTCTCCGCGCACGAGCCAAGGCACAATTGGGTTGGTACTTCAAGAAGAGCCCACGGTGGGTGAGAGTATTGTCTCTAGTGGCCTAATCAATGCTGCTCGTAATGGCGGCGCGGTTGCAGCCCAGACGACCACCGAATTTGGTGCGACTGCTTCCCGTGCCGTTGATGGGGATGTCAGCAACTACTTTGCGAGTAACAGTGTCACGGAGTCAGCGGCCACCCTGCCAAACGAGGCTTGGCAAGTTGATCTAGGAGATCCCTGTCAGATTCACGAAATCGCCATCTACAATCGGGGTGAAACTTTGGGCTATCGGCTTAGCAATTTCGAAGTCTGCGTTTACCTTGAAGGCAAGCAAGTTTGGGCTCAGGCCTGTCACACAGACGGTAGCCATGTGGCAGATGGTGGTCTTCTCAGCCTCAGCGGTTTCCAGTGGCTTCGTGGAGACACCGTGAGCGTTCGTTTGCTAGGCGACACCCCACGTGTCCTCTCCTTGGCAGAAGTCGAAGTCTATGCAGAAGAAGCACAGACTGGCAGCCGGACCGCTTACAAGCGCTGGGCCGCCCAGGTACACGAGTTGGACCCGAAGAGCGAAGATGGGATGGCGGACTCGGACGCAGACGGCATGAAGAACCTCTACGAGTTTGCCGTTAACGCCGATCCTACGGCATCGGAAAGCGACGCCGGAATCGAATCGGAAACTGTGCAAGATGAAGACGACGAGTGGGTCGAAGTACAGTTCCGACGTCGCCTCGACCACAGTGACATAGGCCTCGACTACGCAGTCGAGTTCAGCGAAGGCCTGGCCGAAGCTAGCTGGTCGAGTGCTACCGCGGCTGTTGAAAGCAACGTCGTTCCGAATGATGACGGCATCACCGAAACGGTCACCGTCCGTTGCCAACTGCCGCTTTCTGGCACCCGGCAGCGCCTTTTTGCTAGGCTTATGGTAAGCGAATAACAATTCTACAAGTGTGATGCGTCGGGCAACGTTCCAGGGTCGCTACCTTCTGGAGCAGACAGCTATGGAAATTCGGGCTACAAGTTCACGAGCTTTTAAGGGAGTGATAGGCTGGCCAGAATTTTTCCGGATGAAGGTCTTGAAGAATATGGGTGGCTCCTGCAGCACGTAAGTCGTCTGGCCTTGAGCCGCAACCGATGAACGGGATGCCAAGCAGCTGAGTCGCCTTGAGGTCCCATACGCCGTCACCTACATAGACACTAGAACCGAGTTCTTCACCCGCGCGTTTGACCGCCGTGCGGATGATGTCCGCTCTCGCATAGCAATCTGACGAGGTTGCCATCGGCACTCCCTCGACGTCGATGCCAGCCGCGCTGAGCTTGTAGGAGATGGTTTCATGCCAATCACCGGTGGCGATGGCAAAGGTAATGTCACGATCGCGAAGTTCTTTCCAGAGTTCGAGAACACCGTGTGTTCTCACAAAAGTATTACCAGTCGCCTCATGAGCCGCTCGGTTCCGAGCTAGATAGCCGCGCCGGGTTTGATCAATGATACGTGTCTTGTCCGGGTGCGCCACACCGGCCAGAGCCTGGTGAACGATCGCTTCAGCAGTGACCTCCGGAATATTCGAAAAGAAATTCGGTGGAAAGGGAAAGCCAGCAGCCTCTTCGAAAGCATCATCAAAGGACTTCCAATCGTGATGCTCACCACCGAGTAACGTGCCGTCCACATCGAAGACAATCATCACCATCTCTACACTCGCCACAGAACGGGTCAAGCAAGGGACGTCGTGGTCGTTCTTCTATCAGGATAAGTGGCACTGCTAAAATAGCTGCAGCCTCCTGCCACGGTCGTTGATTGGAAGGCCGTGTTACACGGTTGCTTCTGCGAGCTTGAGGTTGGGATCGACGTCTTCTTCTAGCATCGAGAAGAGGCCACGTTGGGCTTTCTGCCAGGCGACGTAGGCGATCATGGCGGCGTTGTCTGTAGTCAGTGAGGGTGGGGCGATGAGTAGTTTTAGGCCGGCCTTGTGGGCGCATACTTCGAAGGCTTTTCTTAGGCGCGAGTTGCAACTGACGCCACCGCTGACTGTGATACAGCTTTCGCCTAACGTTTGAGCTAAGCGGATAGTCTTCTTTGTCAGGACATCAACAACTGCTTCTTGGAATGAGGCGCAGAGATCGGGGCGACAGTCTTTCAGTGGTTTGTTTAGTTTGTCCAAGCTGTAGAGCACGGCAGTTTTGAGACCGCTGAAGCTGAAGTCGTGATCCTTCCTTGAGAGCATGCTACGGGGGAAGTCGTAGGCCTTGGGATCTCCCACTTTGGAGAGCTTGTCGATCTCTGGGCCTCCGGGATACGGCAGCCCGATCATCTTGGCGACTTTGTCGAAGGCTTCTCCCGCGGCATCGTCGCGAGTGTTTCCACACAAGTGATAGTCACCAAATTCCCGAAGGTGAATGAGCATGGTATGGCCGCCACTGACGACGAGAGCGACGCACGGCTGAATGCCGGCAGGCTGACCCATGAAGGGCGAAAGGAGGTGGCCCTCCATGTGGTTCACGGATATGAAGGGCTTCTTGTGGGCCAGCGCGAGTGCCTTTGCCGTGGTGTTTCCGGTGAGGAGGGCTCCGGCCAATCCAGGACCTGCTGTGGCGGAGAAGACATCAATTTCAGGAAGGCTGACACCAGCGACTTCCAATGTTTTGAGCAGCACAGGGCGCATCTTGAGGAGGTGATTTCGAGAAGCCACTTCAGGAACCACACCACCATAGGCGCGGTGGAGATCGATCTGCGTGGCGATCTCGCTTGCGAGAACGTTGCCTTCGCTGTCTAGCACTGCTGCGGCAGTTTCATCGCAGCTAGTCTCGATGGCAAGCGTTGTCATGTTAGTCCTTATCGAGGAGAGCGAGGAGTTCGGCTGGTTGCCCGATGATGTGTTGGGCACCCGCATCGCGCAATTCCGTTTCGGGCCGGAAGCCCCAGGAGACGCCTACCACGTTCATGCCCGCATTGACGCCGGTCTTCATGTCGACATCGCTATCGCCAACAAACCAGCAGTCTTCAGGCTGCACACCGAGTTTCTCGGCCATGGCCAATGCTCCGGTGGGATCGGGTTTGGAGGGAACATGGTCTAACTGACCCACGACGCCCTCCCAGGTCCACGCCGGGACGAGCGTTTGCACACATTGTTGGGTGAAGTTGTCTGGCTTGTTAGAGACGATACCAAGACCCACACCTTGGGCCTGAAGGGTATCGAGGAGGTCGGCAATGCCGGCAAAGGGCTTCGAGAGATGCCAACGCTGGGAATAGCTCGCGCGATAGCGGTCAAGGTAGGCTTCCAATGCGGGTCGATCGTTGTGCAAGCGTAGGGGTAGAGAGCGTTTTACAAGCGCTTGGATACCATCGCCGATGAAGAACCGGAAGTCATCGAGTCCGTGTGTCGGCAGGCCATCTTCTCGGAGCACCGCATTCATGGACTCTGCAAGGTCACCGAGGGAATCGAGCAAGGTTCCGTCGAGGTCGAAGAGCACGGCTTGGCGAAGTTTCTGCATACTTCATAGGAAGCCGAGCGATGCAGATGCGCAAGCGGCTTGGTGCGAGTGGAAAGGGTTCGCAATCGGGAAGGCGAATGGCAGTCTCCCGGCATGGGAAGGCAACCTGCTCTCGGCTTTATCTTCATCACCCTGGTGCTGGATATCCTAGGCATCGGCCTCATCGTCCCGATCCTGCCGAAGTTGATTGAAAACATGCAGGGAGGAACCTTGTCCGAAGGTGCGCTGACCTACGGGTTTCTGGCGGCGCTTTACGCCTTCATGCAGTTTCTCTGTGCGCCGCTTTTAGGTAGTCTGTCTGATCGATTTGGGAGAAGACCTGTCATTCTTCTCTCGTTGTTAGGAGGTGGACTTGATTATTTCTTGCTCGCCTTCGCGCCTGATCTCACTTGGTTCGTGATTGGGAGGATCATCGCCGGGGTGACTGGGGCGAACTTCGCAGCAGCCACGGCTTACATTGCCGATGTCAGTCCACCGGAAAAACGCGCCGCCAACTTCGGTTTGGTTGGGGCTGCTTTCGGCATGGGATTTGTCATCGGACCCGCGATTGGTGGATGGTTAGGCCACTACAGTTTTCGTTTGCCGTTTATTGTGGCTGGCTGTCTTACGCTGCTCAATTGGCTCTACGGGCTCTTTGTCCTGCCCGAGTCGTTGAAACCTGAGAATCGGCGGGTGTTTTCATGGAAACGGTCTAATACGGTGGGTGCCCTCCTGGCACTTCGGCATTACCCGATGGTGCTGGGACTGTCATGGACCTTCTTTCTTATCAATCTTGCCCACCAAGTCTTCCCGGCGACTTGGGTACTTTATACTGGCTACCGTTTCGATTGGGGCCCAAGCCAAGTCGGTATGTCGCTAGCCTTCGTCGGTGTCATGGCTGCGATTGTTCAAGGAGGGCTCACGCGAAAGGTTGTTCCTAAGCTGGGAGAGAAACGTACTGCTTTGTTAGGACTCACGATCAGCATCTTCAGTTACATTGCCTATGGCTTGGCCTCCCAAGGGTGGATGGTTTATGCGATCATCGTTTGGGGATCGCTCGGTGGCCTTGCCACGCCAGCCATTCAGGGCATCGTTTCTCAGCAAGTGGGTGCGGATGAACAAGGTGGTGTCCAGGGATCGCTAACCAGCTTGAGCAGCGTGGCGGGGATCCTCGGACCACCCTTGGCCACGGGACTCTTCGCATACTTTGTTGGCTCCCAAGCTCCGTTTCTTCTCCCTGGGGCGGCATTCTTCTGTGCTGCGCTCATTGTAGTGATTGCGATGCTTCTGATGAAGCGCGTTTTTGTCCTGTCTCGGAAATCTATAATGGCGGGTGATTGTCATCTTTTAAAATCTTAGAACAAATACCTTGCCCCACCCGCGAAGGTGGGTATTTCTTCCTCAGTAGCCTTGTGAGTGGCTGCATCGAGACAGCCCGATTGGTATTTCTTATCTGTAGGTTTATGGGGGTTCTCCTACAGAGCCATCAATCGGGCTGTCTTATTTGTTTCCCTAGCTCTTGATTGTTTGGATGAGTGCAACAGTTGAGTATTGAAACGAGTTAGTTTAGGAATCGTCTTCGCCCATGGCTGCTCCCACGTTCCTCTTCAGCTTCGACTTCGACGGTACTCTGGTGGATGAGCCTCCTCATCCTATCATTAACCCGGGTCTAAATGGCTTTTTGGAATCCGTGCAAACTCAAGGTAGCCTTTGGGCGGTGAATACAGGGCGAACCTTGTTTCAGGCGCTCGATGGCATCGCTGAACACAAGATCCGCCCGTTGCCAGATTTCATCATGGCGAAGGAACGCGAGCTCTACGCACCAACGCAGTTCAATCGCTGGGTGGATGTAGGTGATTGGAATAAGCGTTGTCAGAAAGAGCACAAGCGTTTCATCAAGACACATCGAAAGCTCTTGAAACGCGTAAGAGCCTTGCTCGAAGCAGAGACGAAAGTCCAGTGGGTTGAAGGCATGGAAGAAACACCAGGAGTGATTGCGACCTCCGACGACGAAATGACGAAGGTGTGTGGATACATTGAGGAAGAAACCCAAAATGATGATGTGCTGTCTTATGAGCGCAACTCGATCTATTTGAGATTCTCGCATGCGGCCTATCATAAGGGCTCGGTGCTCCAAGAACTGGCTCGGCATTTGGGGGTCTCGAAAGAGCGTATCTGTGTGGCTGGCGACAACCACAATGACATGTCCATGCTCTGTCCGACGGTAGCAGACTACCGCGTGTGTCCCAACAATGCGATCCCTGAAGTGCAATCGTTAGTCACCGGGTCGCCGGGTGGCTTGATTGGCAATGGGCGGGCCAGCTTCGGTGTGCTTGAAGGGATTCAACGTCTACTCAGTGCAGAAACTCAGGAGCAGCCTGCTCCGTGAACAAGAAAGCTTGCCGAGCTCTAGCAGACGCCTTTCCTGGTCGCTGGAACCGCGAGTATTGCTATTGGAAACTGCGTAGCGATCCTCTCTACCTCGCGGCTTCTTTGGCGTTGTTAGACATGGATGACGGCGAGATACCGCTTCTCGATATCGGCTGTGGGTTGGGTCTCTTTGCGCGGTATTTGAGGCAGGCGGGATTTAAAGCACCCATTCGGGGAGTTGACTATGATGAGCGAAAGATCCGTGCGGCCCAGGCCATCAGTGAACGCGCTGATAGTGAAGCGCTAGAGTTTGGCGTAGGCGATGTGCGCGACACCTTGCCGAGTTTCCTCGGGCATCTTTCGATTCTCGATGTCTTGCAATACTTCACTGAACCACAGCAGCAGGCTTTGCTTCAGCAAGTGGCGGCATCGGTTGCGCCAAACGGCTGTTTAGTCATTCGCAGCGGACTGGCAGAACCCACCTGGCGATTCCGCGTGACGCGTGTGGCGGATTGGTTTGCCCACGGCTGTTTTTGGATGAAAGGCCGCCCAGTCAACTATCCGGACAAAGACGGAACGGAACGGCTTCTTCGTGATGCAGGGCTGGAAGGGACTTTCACGCCGCTTTGGGGAAAGACACCGTTTAACAATTACCTTGGGATATTCCGGAGAACGGTGGCGGGTAGCTAGGTTTCCGGAGCTACTGTCATCATGTTGACGTTCCTAGCAATTTCGGGTAAATTTCTTAGCCAAAAAGTTTGGGGCTAAACCACTTCATGTGCCTATTTATATTGGTGTCGGCATCTTGGGCGCTTCGCTGTGATGGCGTCTAGAAGCCGACTCGGGCCATCAATCTCTCACTGGGCTTCCACCATGAAGAACACCGCTCTTCGACTGATGGTGATGAGGCCGTCAAAAGCCCTCCCGACAGATAGCGAGAGTTCACTGCCCTCCTTGGCAGGGTTTGAGTGGGCAATGGACAATCCCTTCCTAAAAAGGGATGTCGTCTTCCTCTTCGTCCTGCAATGGACCAGAGCCTGTAGACGGAGGAGGAGATGAAGCGGTTTGCTGGGGAGCAGAGCGTTGGGGAGAACCACCCCCACCCTCGCCCATGGGGCCGTCGCCGCTGCCACGACTCCCGAGAAATTGGCAAATCTCACCGATCACACTCAGTTTCGAGCGTTTCTTACCGGTTTCTTTATCGTCCCACTGATCGAGCTTGAGACGCCCCTCGACGTAGACTGAGCGACCCTTCTCGAGATACTTTGACACCGTTTCTGCCTGGGCACCCCAGAAAGTGATGTCAATGTAGGTGACTTCTTCACGGAGGTCGTTGTCCACCTTGTAGCGACGATTACAAGCCAACCCAACCTCGGCCACAGCGGTGCCTTTCGGCGTGTAGCGGAGTTCGGGATTTTTAGTAAGATTCCCGATGAGAATGACTTTGTTAACCGAGGCCATGGCTTGAGAGTGGCTTCGCGCTAGGCCGCGAGGACCTGATAATGTTGGACGTGGACCTCGTCATTCAGCTTTAGCGCAGTCTGGATCTTCTCGATCGACGCAGGCTCTGCCTCGAAGAAGTAGTTCACGTAGAATCCGCCCTGAATCTTGTTCGAGGGGTAGGCAAAGTCCTTGCGGCCGAGACGGTCGATTTGCTGGAGCTTACCGCCCTCAGATTCGATCGTTTCGCCCACACGGCTGACCATCTTATCGATGCTCTCTTCTTTACCGATGGTATTGAGGATGATGACGCCTTCGTATTTCCGTTTCATATAGGGTCTTGCTCTTGCGAAAGTCGGCCATCCTAGACACGCATCCCCGACCTGTAAAGGTGCAAATAAATGGGTGCCCTTGGAACGTCCCAACTTCAAGATTTCCCAATTCCGGCTCCCGTGTTACATCCCTTCCATGATCATGAAACGACGATTCTCTATTCTCTGCGCATCACTCCTTCTTTCGCTCACCGGTTGGGCGGTCGACACGTTGGTCTTGGAAGCCAAGGAGGGCCCCGGCAAGGGCAAGCGCGTGGTGCTTATTTCCGGCGATGAGGAGTATCGTTCAGAAGAGGCTCTCCCCATGCTGGGCAAGATTCTCAGCCAGCATCACGGCTTCCACTGTACGGTGGTGTTTGCTTTGGACGAGGCGGGCAAATACATCGATTCTAATAATCAGCAAGGTCTGCGAGGTCTGGCCGCTCTCAATGGTGCCGATCTTATGATCATCGCGACGCGCTTCCGCCAGCCAAGTGCGGAAGAGGCCGTTCACGTAACCAACTTCCTCAATGCGGGCAAGCCGGTCATCGGTCTTCGCACCGCAACGCATGCCTTCACTGGCAAAGGTGACTTTGGGGGTCTGAAGTATAACGAGTTTGGTAGAAAGATTCTCGGTGAACAATGGGTGAGCCATCACGGCGGCCACAAACGCGAAGGAGCCCTTGGTGTGATTGAGCAAGATCAAGCCGAGCACGCGATTCTCAACAGTGTGAAGGAGGTCTTTGGCCCTTCGGATGTATATGGGGTCATTCATCTCACGGATAAAGACACGATTCTAATGCGCGGTGCTGTCACTGAAACACTCGATCCCAAGTCCAAGCCTGTTGCCGGCAAGAAGAACGATCCCATGCAACCGCTCGCTTGGTTACATCCTTACACAGCGCCTAACGGAACGACGAAAGGCGTTTCCTTCTGCACCACGATGGGAGCCTCTGTCGATCTCTTGAATGAAGATCTCCGCCGAATGGTGGTGAATGCCGCCTTCTATTTGACCAAGTTAGACGTGCCTGAGAAAGCGAATGTGGACTACGTCGATCCATTCTACCCGAGCTTCTACGGATTCATTCGAGAAAAGGGTTATTGGGAAGGGCATGATCTCCAGCCAGAGGATTTTGGCCTGGGCAAGACGCCGGTTCTCCCTGATCCAAAAGGCAGCCCAGATTGGCCGTTCCGCCCTGTGAAGAAGTAGAGTCGGCTCCTCCATCCCTTGCGGTAAAAGCGAGGCGTTTCTGATTGTTACGACATCGTCACTCCCTGCGACAGGCACTCTGGGTGACTTCGCTTAGTCTTGGAACGTAAATAAGACTAAGATAATGAGACTAGACACAACTCAGCCGAGTGGATCTCGGCTATTGCAGCCCCTCAGAGAAGTGGGCTTAACAGAAAAGACCCAATGCTGGGATATTGATGACATTCAAGCCGCGCTCCGCGAGGCTTACGTCGCCGGTGTTTCTGTGGAGTCGCTCTATGGAACAGGCAGCATCGCTACAGGGTCGGCGAAACACGGTCGGATCCTAAAGCCAACCCCGGCTGCAAAGCCGGCCTACTCCAGGGACCACTAGACCCTAATTTCCATAGTCGACATTGGGCTCAGAGCCGTAATGGTTCGGTATGACCGCCGAAGACATCGCGCTCGCTGAGACCGATAACGAGAAACGGACGAACTTCCTCGCTTACCCGGCGTCGACGCTCAGTCCAAAGATCGTCCCGACGGACCTGACCTCGTTCAAGTCGCGTGGAGCGACCAAGGCGCAAAAAGCGTTACGCCAGCAACTGACCGAGTTGCAGGAGCAGTACCATCGCGTAATCGACGAATTCAATTGGAACAAGTTGGTCTACGAAGCGGAGTTCAGTTTCGAACCCATTCTCGGCGAGACTTATCATCTCTATCGGGTGAAGGACGTGCTTCGGCTCTCCATCATTGGGCCAGGGGAGTGGTCGCACAAATTCCTTGGAAGCTTCCGGCTGGATTCGGACGGCAGCTGGAATGTCATCGAGGTGGCGGAAGGTTTTGACCTCCAGACCTACCTCGAAGAGTGTGAGGAACTATGACGCTAAGGTCCTGTTCATTATTGTTTGCCATTCTGTTGGCTACCCATCCGGTAAGCGCACAAGATATAGTCGCCCATCGCGGGGCTTCACACACCGCGCCCGAGAACACCCTTGCGGCGTTTCACTTGGCTTGGAAGCAGGGCGCTGACGCGATCGAAGGGGATTTCCGCCTAACGAAAGACGGACACATCATTTGCGTCCATGACGAGGATTTTAAACGAACGGCAAATCTCGCCAAGCATGTTCATACTCTTAGTCTAGCGGAAGTGCAGCGGCTTGACGTCGGTTCGTGGAAGGGACCGAAGTTCAAGGGCGAACCTGTTCCCACACTCGATGAAGTCCTAGCAATCATTCCAAAGGGCAAACGGCTCTTTCTCGAAATCAAGTGTGGCCCGGAAATCATCCCGGCACTTAAGAAGAGCGTCCTTAAGCCCGAACAAGTGGTCTTCATCAGCTTTGGCAAAGACGTCATCACGCAATGCCGACAGCACTTCCCTGATTTCAAAGCCCATTGGCTCACCAGTTACAAGGAAAACACCCTCGGGCGGATGAAGCCGAGCCGGAAAGATGTCTTCAATACCCTGGCGGAGACGAAATCGAGTGGTCTAGATACCAATGCAAACATTGATCAAGTGACCGCTGAATTCGTTAAGCAGTTGCGACAGGGTGGCTACGAGTTCCATTGTTGGACAGTCGATGATCTAGCGCTAGCCAAACACTTTCGCCAACTCAAGGTAGATTCCATCACCACAAACCGCCCGGGCTGGTTGCGAGCGCAACTGGCTGGGGAAGGGTAAATTGAGCGAACAATTCAGCATTTTTTCTAGAATGGCGCCCTTTTTAGTGTAAACCCAAGAAAAGCGTTGTGAAGCACCTTTGATTACAACAAGACGATCCTGGGGACTCTCCAACTCGGGACGAGGATACTAAAATCGCTGAGAACTTTAGTTTGCCCATTAGTCAGGAGTTCGTGAGCCTTGACGTTATCCACACATGAAAACACGAACAGCAGCTGACTCAAACGGAGCAGACCTATGTTACTACGTAGCCGGTTTCGTGCTTCCTGTCCTGAGCAATCACCTGAACGAGTAAGAGCAACGACTGCATCGTGTTTGGATGGGTGGTGTTTGATACCCGTGAATCGTGCTATTAGGCGAACGAACAGGTTGCGGCCGATCCAAGAATGGCTCACTTGGCCGACCAGGTGAATTCTGGTTTTGATGCCAAGGGGATGGCATATGGTGGTTCCTGGTTGATCGGTAAACAGGATCGCCGTTAGCAAAGCGCCTATCTATTGTAATGTAAGTATTGGCGGCGGCCAAGTCATGATAGGATCCATCCCTACCGGACGCTTTGATCTGATTCTAATGACGCCGGCATTCCTACGTGCGTCCTTGGAAGGCAAGCTTTCTGAGGCCGAACGTGAGTTGGGTCTTTCTTTACCAACGGGCTGGCCCGGTAAGGCTACAAAAGTGTTCTCCCTGCGACTCAATGCGCTCGAGGCGGAGCGAGTACTCCAGCCGTGGTTGCTTGCGGGAAGTCGCTGCAAGCGACCGGTGTGATGGTTGGCTACATTGGATTCCATACCGCGCCGAACGCAGAGTATCTCCAGCCGTATGTTCCCGGCGGCGTGGAGATCGGTTTGGTCGTGTTGCCCTCCTTTCGTCGTCAGGGATCTGCCCAGGAAGCTGCGGTGGCTTTAATGCACTGGGCACTGCTGGCGCGCGGGGTGACACGTTTTGCCATGACGATTCGCCCGGACAACCATCCCTCTCAAGCTCTGGCTTCCCAACTGGCATTCGTGCGCATTGGTTCTCATATCGATGAAGTAGACGGTGTTGGGGACATCTTAGAATGCAGATTATCAGTTGAGGACGTCACGAAGGAAGACAGCGAAAAGCTGCGTTGATTGTTGTCTGAAGAAATGGTCGTTAAAATGCCAACGGTCGACGAGCTGACGCATTGTTGCGTGGGGCGATCTGTCAGACTCTAGCGATATAGCCAAGCGGAGCGCGTTCGTTACGGCCTTTATCTTTCGGGTCGATGCCGGATAGATGTAGTGCCGTGGCGTAGACGCTTCCGTGGTTTGGAACCGACGACTTGGGATGTTTTTTCTTGTTCGGTAAGAGTTCGCCGGAGACGGGATCGAAGTTGGGATCGAGCGAGCCGTCGGGCATGAGGGGGACGGCGTGGAGGGTCTTCTCGCCGACCGCGCCGTACTGGCGATTGCCTTGGACGTTGCCACCCATGAAGGCGCAGGAAGTGACTTGCCAGTGGGCGCAGATGTCTTGACCGCCGATCTTGGTTTCTTTCATCTTCTCCGAGATGTCTTTCTTGAGAATGCCTCCCACATCGCCATGGATGGAGCGGCCAAATTCTGAGGTGAGGACAATGTTGGTGTAGTCGTAGAGGCTCTTGCCAGAACCTGCGTACTCGGTGTTCTTGAGGCGGGCGACGAAGGGCTTTAGGGGGTTCCAGAGGTCTTGCTGGATCATCTTTGTCTGATCAGGCATGCCGATGGGCGTGCCGTCGTTTTTCCAGAGCTTCTTTCTGGAGAAGTGGGAGTCAAAGCGACGGACGTCTCGAGATTCGATGAAGAAGGCGCAAGACAGACCTGCTCGCATCATCTCGTAGGACATCATGGCTTGGACGTTGTTGTTAGGGGAAAACTTACTGCGAGCCTTGTTGCCATTGACACTGCGGTAGGTGATGAGCTCGTCCTCAGGTTTGACGGAGAATTCTTCGCGAAGGGCAGGATCGGCAAAGAGGCCGTCTAGCTGCTGCTTGTCCATGGAGCCGCCGCTGGCGACCAATTGCTTGTAGATCTGGCGGGCGGAGTGGTAGCTACGCACGGCTTCCAAGTTTTCGTCCTTGAGGAAATCGCGGTGGGCGTTGTCGAGAAATGAGTCGATCTTCCTGGCGACGGAGTCGCTGGAATCGGCGTGCATTTGTAAGAGTAGCTTCTTCAGCTTGTTTGGCGTGCCTGCATAGATGGTATGCGCATGGACGGGGCCAAGGGCATGATAATAGCCTCGGCGACCGGTGTACTGCACTTCGTTCAGTTCGCCATCGGAGAGCCACCGGTGCCACGAGAGACTGGGAAGCGCGTAAGATTGCCCATACACTTCGGCGAAGGCTTGCATGACTGAGCGTTCGTCTTCTTCGCGTTCTTCGGACTGGCGATAGTTGTAAGATCCCATGTGCACTTTAAGCCGGTCACGGGAATGACCCGAACCGGTTTGCATGGAACTGAGCACGGCCATGTCGCCTAATAAGTCTTTGCCTGGTTCCGCGAGGTAGCCGTAGCGGATGTTGCCTTTTTGATAGATGCCGTAGCCTTCTTCGCCCCATTTAAGAACGCGGTACCGTTCTGCGCTGATGTCTTCCAAGCGTTCGGTAACGTTGTTTCCGGTCATGACGGGGTTGAACATGTCATAGCCGCACCAACCACCTTCCAGGTACCAATAGACGAGGAAGTGGGGGTTCTGGTTCGACTTCACGGCACCGGCGGCGAGATCGTCTGTGGCGGTTTCGTTAGGAAGCCCGTAGGCCTTGAAATGATTGAGGAAATCGACGCAGGTGAGGGCGGCGGCGCCTCCGGCGAGCCGTCGCATGAATTGCCGACGCGTGGAGCCACGAAGAGTCGGTGCGTCTTGGACAGCGCGGATGGAGGAATCAATCTGGCAGGGGCTACTCATGGACTTCCAGGTATTCGGGTGAGGTTACCAAGGCACGTATGAGGGTGCGAATCTTAAAGTCATCGGCATGGACGGCATCCCACACGGCCTTGTAGAGCGCGCGTTCATCCTGACGGTAGCGCATTTGCCGTCCGAAGTAGAAGGTGAAGTGGGTGTCGATGATGGTGCGAATGAAGCGCTCTTTCTTCACGGCCTGGGTGGCGAAGGCCTGCATTCCGGAGCCTTTAAACGGATACTCGCTGACCAAGTCATGATCGCTCGCATCGATGACGTTTCCGTTGTCATCCTTCTTGCGGAACTTGCCCATGTCTGTCCAGTAATTGCGTTGATGTGCTAGTGGTGTCAGAATCTTGTGACAACTGTAACAGGTGGATTGCGGATCGGTGGTGCCTTCTGCTGTCGTACCTTCACGTTGCTCAACAATCTCGGGCGGGACCTCGTAGACGTAGCCGAGGAAGAGCATGCTGACCTGTGCAGCGTAATTGTAGTGTGGCAATCCAGGTTTTCCATCGATGAAGCCCGGAGTGGTGAGCACGCCCGTGCGGCCGTGATGTTTTGGGCGATCTGATTTCTCGAAGGCCACATTGACGGTGTAGTCGGCGGTGAGGATTTCTTGGAATGGCCTGTCATTGAGCGCAATGTAGGACCAGAGACGGGCCGGTTCGTCCTGAAGCTTGGTTCCTTGACTCTCGAGATAGAGACGAATGCGATGGTAGTAAAACTTTTCGAACTCGCGTGAAGCCAGGTAGTGATCGACCATCGATTCCAAGTCCTCGCCAGAGTCTAACAAGGCCAGTTCTTCGTTAGATGGCGAGCGGCCGACAAGATCCAAGGCCAATTTGACGAGCAGCAATCGTTGCTTTTCATGCGCATCGCTCGCCGTGGCTACAGCAGGAGGACGGGTGAAGAGGAAATCGGGATGACGCATCAGGGCTCGCCCGAGTGCCTGCCACATCGACTGCTTGGCGTTCATTTGCGGAAGAGCGAAGGCGAGGCGAGCGTCGGAAGGGGAATAGGAAACGGGGGGGCCCTCAAGTTGGGTCCATTCGTAATCCAGAGTGGCTCGATGGGTGGTGTAACTGGCGGAGGCATCCAGCGTGACCTGCCCCCCAGCATGGCCCTGAGCCGGGAAGACGAGCTGCGTGATGGGTGACGACTGGTAGGCATGCACGGAGACAGGGACGCGGGCTTCCTGTCCACGTTTGCCAGCGTAAGAAATCTGAATCGTGCAGTTTTCGTGTTCGCTAGTGTGAGCGCCAGGATGGTATTGTAAGAAGAGTTCTCCCTTGGTCTTCCCCTCGTCTGATAGGGTGTTCCCTTTCTGGTTGTAGGCGCCAAAGCTCTTGGATTTGAAATCTCCCCAGAGTTCATTTCCGGCGGCTTCGCGGCTATTGATGGTAAAACGATCCGAGGGACTGACAAAGGTCAGGGCACCAATGGTCACGAGATCGTTTGTGCCTGCGTTCGTGATCTCGACGTAGTCGTGAGGATGGAAGAAGAAGGCAGCGTCAGGTGAGAAAAACGGACGCGTGTCATCGCTGCAGTTGTAATAGAAATCCGCCTGACCTTCGGGAGGAACAGCGGGCGCTGATTGAATCGCGTGGTTTGCATGTCCTGCGCCTAGCACTTCAACGAAGACATTCTTTGATCTCCCATGACCCTTTCGCCAAAGCACATTGATCCAGTATTCCGCATTGTCGGCAGAGAGCGAGACGATAATGGAACCTTCGCCCTCATCTTCAAGACTAGCAGAGCCGCCTTTGTCTGCCAATTCCCAGGCTCCCAGGGCCTTCACCTGCGGAGAGTTGGCATCGATGACGGTTTGTTGCCCCGTCTCACAATGGGTTAGAACCACACCGGCAAAGGAGATTTCATCAATCGACTCAGGGCTTTGTATGATCAGTTGGGCTTCCTGGATTCGGAAGGGCACGTCAAGCCTCTCACCAAGACGCCCACGGTCATCAAATGCTTTACCACCCGTCTGATCCAGCAGGGCCTGGTAGTAGCCCGCAGAGGAATTTCCCTGCACGGGAATACGGACGGTTTCCACCTTGTCCAGCGCTGTCGTCGGGTCAGAAACCTTCAATTGAAAAACCAAATCATAATCCCGCTTCGCAATGGTACTTTGTTCGAGTTGGATACTCTTGAACAGGGTGAAGGTATCGGCGATCTCGTCATCAGTTGGCGCTCGAAAGAGAATCTCTTGATAGAGTCTTGTCATCTCCTCCCGGTATTTACGACGCACCATGGCCGATTCTGAAAGAACAGGCAGATCGATTGGATGATCAGCAAAGGGTCCCGTTCGTGTTGTGTAGGCGCGGGCGTTCACTTCACGGGCCATGAGATCAAGAGCCGTGAGGAAACTTGACGACGGCTGACTAGATTCGTTAAAGCGGGCTTTGAAATCGGCACCGCCGAAGAGGGCGACGTTCTCCTCGAAGCGATCCTTCCCATCACGAACCCACGTATCGCTGAAGATTGTTTCCACTTTGCCGCGCAATTGGTGGTAGGTGAGGAACTGGCTGTCTCGCCTGGCGTGGGCTTGTCCCACATACGGCTCTAGCAGAGCATCGGGAAAGCGTTCGTCTGCTGCAACCTCTTGAATTTGATTGGAGGCGTTGAGGGTGGTCAGGAAAGTAGAGAGCACCTTGATGTCATCGTCATCCCACGATTGAGCATGCTTACCTTTCGGCATCCGTCGTTTCGGATTCGTTGAAGTGATTCGCCCGAGCAAGGTGTCTGGACCTTCCGTTTTCAAATAGCCCGTTTGACGGAGCATGGCGAAATCTTCCTTGGGTTGTCCAAAGAAGACGAGATCCGACGTCCCGTCGGAGTCATGACAGGCCACGCAGCTTTCAGCCATCGGTTGCTCCTGAGTGAGCATGGGATAAATCTCAGAGACAAATTCTTTGTAGCCGGACCAGTCGTTTCCTTGGCTGGAGACCACGAAGAGTACGATCCATAGTGCAAGAATTCGGCGGGTCATCTTCACCCGGATTGAACCAACTGGGCTTCTCTTGGTTGCAGTGACGTCATCTCGTCTTCGTGCATCGATGGAAGTCTGCAAGAATCGGGTGGCTGCCGGAGGTTCCTTGGGGAAGTTATTCCCATGAGTCGCCTGGAAACCCAATCTCAGCACAGCGAGGTGCTCCGGCGGACCCTTGACCATGCCCTCGGTTATGTGGATTCGCTGCCAACTCGCAAGATCGCTGCTCGTGCTTCGCTGAATGAGCTTCGCAATTCCATCGGCCGCCCCTTGCCTGAAATCGGGCTGGATGCCGTTAGCGTGATCGATGATCTGGTGGCCGATGTTGAAGGTGGCTTGTTAGGTAATGCAAGTGGACGGTGCTTTGCCTGGGTCATCGGTGGAGCCGTACCAGCGTCAGTCGCTGCTGATTGGCTCACCTCGACATGGGATCAGAACTCTGGAATGTATTCGGTGGCTCCAGCGGAAACCGTGGTGGAGGAGGTCTGTGGCCGATGGTTGCTCGAGTTGTTAGGATTGCCTGTGTCAGTGAGCTTCGCTTTGGTGACAGGTTGTCAGATGGCCCATGTGACCTGCTTGGCCGCCGCGCGGAATGCGTTGCTCGCCAAGCGTGGCTGGGATGTAGAGCGCGATGGGCTAAATGGGGCACCGGCCTTGCGTATTCTTTGCAACGGTGACCGACACGGTTCGGTTGATCGTGCGGTGCGCTTGCTAGGGCTCGGAACGGCGGTGATGGTGAACTTGCCAGTCGATGATGATGGCAGGCTTGGAGTGGAGACGTTGCGTGCGGCTCTTGAGAGTGATTCCGACACCGCGACGATCGTTCTTCTTCAGGCTGGTGACATCAACACCGGTGCCTATGATCCCTTCGCAACGCTCATTCCTCTAGCGCATTCGCAGGAAGCCTGGGTGCATGTGGATGGCGCCTTTGGGTTGTGGGCTGGTGCGAGTCCAAAGCTACATCATTTGGTCAAAGGCGTCGAACAGGCGGATTCCTGGGCTACGGATGGGCACAAGTGGCTCAATGTGCCCTTTGATTGCGGCTATGCGTTTGTCGCCGATTCGGAAGCCCATTATCGCACCATGTCGCATCGTGCGAGTTACCTTACCCACTCACAGGAGGCGCGCGATCAGATTGATTGGAACCCAGAATATTCACGGCGAGGCAGAGGGTTTGCGACCTATGCTGCGATCCGCCAGATGGGGAAGAATGGTATCGCCGATTTGATAGAACGTACATGTGGGCATGCTAGGAGCTTGGTGAATCAGATCGGTGTGCTTTCCGGCGCTGAGATTCTGTGGGAGCCGAGCATCAATCAAGGGTTGGTGCGCTTTCGTTCACCGAAGCCGGGTGCCACTGATTCTGACCATGATCAGCATACGGAAGAGGTTGCTGCCGCTGTTCGGAAGGCTGGCGAGGCGTTCTTTCAAACCACCACGTGGCGAGGGCACCGGTGCATGCGTGTTTCGGTCTGCAATTGGCAGACGAATGATTCTGATGTGGAGCGCGCTGTGCGATCGGTGGCTGATTGCCTTGAATCGCTGAGGACGCTCTAGTCTCTGAGGTTGCCGGTCTGTCCTGAAGTGAGGGCGTCTCACGATCGATATCCCGACTATTTCCTGCTTGACCCAGTAACTTTGTAATACAAAGTATGGTGTATGAACGATTCCGATAAAGCTCTCGAGCACCTCAAGGTGATTCGAGGGCTCATGGAGAAGGCGACCGTCTATCGAGCGGTCAGTGTGCCCACGGCAATCATTGGTGGCCTGCTGGCGCTCGTCGCTTCTGCTGCGGTCTACTTTCTTGGTGAGCAGTTCGATACGGCAACGACGGTCGCGATTTGGTTAGGCATCGCCGTCTTGGTGAACGCCATTCATCACGGCTTGATCTGGAGAACGGCCCAGACGGAAGGTGAGCCCTATCTCTCATCCGGACTGAGAATGGCCCTGAAGGCATTATTACCACCGATGTTCGTCGGTGGTGTGTTGGGATTGGCATTGGCTTATGGGCCAGCAGCCGACTTGGTGGCGACGACCCTGGTTTGGATCACTTTTTATGGGTTGGCACTCATGGCGACGAGCGGCTTTAGTCCCCGTTCCTTGCGCGTGTTAGGGCTGGCGTTCACGCTCACTGGAAGCCTTCTGTTGGCCGTGCACTGGGCAGGAGGTGCGCAGAGCGCTTCTTCTATCAGCCCCCAACGCATGGCAGCTATTCTCATGGCCATGACTTTTGGGCTCTTCCACCTCCTCTACGCGGGCTACACGCGTTCACAACAACGAGACTCTGCACTTGAGGCCTAACGGACTCCTAGGTTGATGATAGATTTCTCCAAGATCGACAAGACCATCCATGAAAAGGGACGGTTGTCGATCATGACCCTTC
>JAACDM010000249.1 GCA_009936795.1 Verrucomicrobiaceae bacterium
AATCAGAAAAATCAGGCATCGTCTTGTCAGCTACGTGACAGCAAAACAAAAAAAGCAGGCCCTACCCTGCGGCACAGCGAGTTACCGGCTTTGGACTCTACCTCAGGCTGGCACCCAGGATATCCCGGGCAGTGATGTGACTCTGGACCTCTGAGGGTCCTTCACCGATGCGCCGGATACGCATCTCACGGTACCAGCGTTCAACAGGAAAATCCTTAGTGACACCATAACCTCCGTGAATCTGCATTGAGCGATCCACGACGCGCGACGCGCCCTCGGAAGCAATCAGCTTAGCCATGGCAGCCTGCTTGCGAAAAGGTTCACCCCGGTCTGCCAGCGAAGCTGCCTCCAGCGTTGCCCATCGCGCCTGCTGAATGTCGATCTCGTTATCGACAAGCATCCATTGGATGGACTGACGGGACGATAGGGGAGCGCCGAACGTTTCCCTCACCTTCGAGTACTCCAGGGCAAGCTCATGAGCCTTGACTGCAACGCCGATGCAACCGGCGCTGTAGGGAATCCGCTGCCGGGACAGGCGATCGTTGGCAATCGCAAAACCCTTGTTCACCTCACCCAGGATGTTGGCTGCAGGCACACGCATGTCGTCAAACTGAAGTTCTGTCGCGTAGTGGGCCGAACGGAGGGTGTGCACGATACGCCTGACGTGGAACCCCGGAGTGTTTGTATCAACAATAAAACAGGTAACACCTCCCCTGCCCTTGTCTTCCGAGGTTCTGGCAAATACGAGCCCGTAATCAGCCCTGTCTGCACCGGAGATAAAAATCTTGCCGCCGTTAATCACCCAGTCATCACCGTCCTGGACAGCCTTTGTCTGGATTGCACGCGCCGGATCGGAGCCACCGGACGGTTCCGTCAGACCGAAGAAACCACGCTTTTCACCTCGAAGTGTCGGGTAAAGGTAACGATCCTTCTGGTCATCGTTCGCTTCGAACAGCTGCGCCAGGCTGGCACCGCCAAACACCCCATAACAGGGGGCATACAGACCAGCCCGGTGTTGTGACATCTCTATGGCAACCAACGTCCGAGTGACCATATCCATATCTGGGCCACCATACTCGGGAGGAATGCCCATGCCATAGAACCCCATTTCTTTCACGAGCCCTGTGAGCCTTGCCTCATCGTCGGGATCGAGTATGTCCGTATCCGGGTCCAGGTTCAGTTCCAGGGGAAGGATTTCTTCGCGGACGAATCGTCGCACCATAGCGACAATCAGCGTCTGCTCTTCGGTCATTTCCAGCTGCATATCAGGATAAGCGCCCCAGCCCGCGAGTTTCTTGTTCAGTGTTGAATTCAGGGTATCTGCCGTGATCAGCAAAATGCACCATGAGCAGTTCCCGTTGCCGGGTTCTATATGCTGTATTTACTTCAACACGAAACCTGGCAGCGCTGCCAATTCTGTGCTCAAGTTCGCCTCTTAGGCCGAATAGGCTCCGAGCATCTGCAGCGCCGATGTACAACACCGTGCCTAAATCATCGGCGAGTTCATAGACTCCCAGTTGAGCGCCGATTCGCTCAATCTGAGAATCCTCAAGTGGCAGCCAGGGCTTGTTTAGTCTCATAATTTAGAACGAATGTCGCAGGCATGGAGAGGCTGGCGTTCCATAGAGGGTTGTCTGGCTCATATTTATAGTGCCCTTTTCGTAAGGTATCTCGTCTAAATCTATAACAGCTAAAGTGCTAGATCACCTTTGGAACTAGTAAATCAGAAAAATCAGAAATCGACTTGTCATCTAGGTGACAGTAGGACAAAAACCGATCGCAGCACTGCATGCCCTTGGCAACTCATTCGCTGGAATGCAAATGGACTATGCTCACTTCCCAGAACCTCAGTACAAACTAACGACCTTGTCACTTAGATGACAGGTGGAGCACTAACCACTCTGGCATAGTGCGAGCCTCTATTAAATGAAGCTCGATATGAATGAAAGAGTGTTCCGGGTCCGAGATTACTTAAGGTTGCAAGGAGGTTTTGATGTCGCTTGAAGCGTTTAGAGAAGAAACGAGGACATGGCTAGAAGAGAACTGCCCGGCATCCATGAGAGGGCCGGTTGCTGACGATCAGATTATTGGTGGCGGCAAGCGCCAGGAATATGAGCGCCGGTATCCGAGAGAGTTCCCGTGGACAATACCAGATGACACTATTTGTGAATAACGTGTTTGATCAGGATTATGCAGCGGCGATTATTGATCTCTCTGAGCTTTATCTGGGCGATACCGCCTACATTCAACTGCTGCCACGAAATGCAGAGCGCTACGCTGGTTTGCAGTTGAAATTCTCGTTTTGAATTGACTGCTAAAGGAAATAAGCCGGCCTGGCATCAGCACCGCCTCTAAGATCGCGTGTCGCTTCAAGAGGAAATGCTATTCATCTGCCAATCATCGAGCCAGCCCGTACAGATCAGCTTATTGCCGAAGAAGACAAAAACGCAGACGTTCTAGGCACGCGTTCGTTTCCTCCTTGCCGCAGAACGCACAGCCCGTGGATGGGCGGGATCTTGTTTATCAATGGAAACCATTTCACAAAGTGTGACGATGGATTCCAGATTTTCGGCAACTCACTTAAATACTAGGAGAAAAAAATGAAGTACCCCTTATTGGCGAGCGCCACGCTTGCTATATCTATTGCCACCGCACCTGCAACGGCGGAAATCGAAGAAGTCATTGTGACCGCTCAAAAAAGGCAAAGCACACTGCTTGATACGCCGATTGCTGTCAGCGCCGTTGGCGGCCTTGAAGTTGAACGCGCTCAGGCTCGAGACGTCCGAGACATCTCGACGCTGGTGCCTTCGCTTCAGGTCAACACTTTCGCATCGTCTTCAAACACTGCTTTTTCTATTCGTCAGATCGGCTCAACAACCTTCAACTTCGGAGTTGAACCGGCGGTTGGTGTGTTCGTCGATGGTGTCTATCGCTCAAGAAATGGGGCATCGATCAATGACTTTTTGGGACTGGAACGCGTGGAGGTACTGCGCGGGCCGCAATCAACTCTGTTCGGCAAGAACACCACAGCGGGTGTGATCAACTTCATCACCAAACGCCCTAACCAGGAGCTGTGGGAATTCGAAGCTGAGGCATCTGCGGCTAATTACTCTGCCAGTATTATTAAAGCAGGTGTTTCTGGTCCATTGAGCGACAATGTTGCGATTCGGCTCGACGCCAACTTGAACCGCCGTGATGGTTTCGTTGATAACCTGGTAGACGGCAACGACGTGAACAATCGCGAACGTGAGGGTTTTCGTGGCCAGTTGTTATTCACTCCCACTGATAACATCGACATTCGTCTGATTGCTGATTACAACGACATTGACGAAAACTGCTGCGCCGCAGGTTTTGTGCAATACAACCCTGGTTCAGCAGATCTCATTGAAGCCTTTGGCGGAATTGCCGCACCAGAAGATGTCTTCGATCGAGAAATCGCCATTGATGGCGGGTCAGATGGTCTTCGCGCCCAGGTAGAGAACCAGGGTTTCTCAGGAGAGATTAACTGGGATACCGGTGCAGGTACCTGGACATCCATCACTGCTTACCGCGAGTACGACGAATTTCGGACGATTGACTCTGATTTCGTTAATCTGGAACTCGCCTTCCCAAACACAACCACTAACTCATACGAGACCTTCACGCAGGAAATTCGCTTTGCGTCACCAGGTGGCGAGACAGTGGATTGGATCGCTGGTGCATACTACTTCCAGCAAGATCTTAATACCGACAACCAGGTCATTATTGCGCCCTTCGCCCGTCCTTTCTTTGATGCGCTAACAAGCAATGGCGTGACAGGTCTGGAGACGGCTCTAGGTGTTCCGGCAGGTACCTTCCTTGGCGCTGGTCAGGGTATTCAGCGAGAAGACTATGTACAAAACAACGATACCTTCTCTATCTTCGCCCAGGCGGACTGGCATGTAACAGATCGTCTAACCATTACTGCCGGCCTCCGTTACCTCGAAGACTCCCGTGACGTCACGTCTGATATTCTCATCGATGATCAGTTTGCAGCAGTTAACCTGATTGAGGTTGGCGCAGCGCCAATCTCTTTAGCTACAGGCATTCCTGTCGACTTTCTAACAAATCCTGAGAACTTTCAAAACGGTACGATCCCTGCGGGGGTACCAAGCCCATTTGATCCTGCTGTAAACGCTGCAGTAGGTTTGATTCCGTTCCAGTTCTTCCCACCATCACCAAATATTCAGGATTTGCCAGCGATCGACGGCCAGTCTCAAAGCGAACGTGACGACGATGCCCTGACGGGTAACTTAATCTTTGCATACGATGTTAACGAGTCTACGAACGTTTATGTGAGCTATGCTCGCGGCTTCAAGGCTGGTGGTTTCTCACTTGACCCCGGCTCTTCTCGCGCAGGTTCTTCTACGTTTGATCCAGAAAAGGTGGACTCCTATGAAATTGGCCTGAAAGCACGACTACTCGATAACTCCTTGAGTATTGATACTGCGTTCTTCCAGCAAGACGTTGATGACTTCCAGAACTTTACGTTTGTGGGCAACAGCTTTTTCCCATCCAACGCTAGTATTCGTGTACGTGGTTGGGAAATGGACGCTACTTGGGCGGCAACGGATAACCTGACGTTGACCGCAGCCTTCTTGCTACTGACTGAAAATGAATTCACCGAATTCAACAACGCACCATGCCCTGTTAATTTCCAGACCATCCCTGGCTGTCAGCTTACGCTGTTACCAGGTGCGATCTCTCCAACGGCGGTGCAGGACGGTGCTGGTTTACAGCAGACCAACGCGCCTGACTTCTCTGGTGTGGTCACTGCTAACTACTTCCGAGAGATTAACAAGGACTACAGTTTCTTTGCACGCGCAGAGGTTTCGTACAATGAAGCAACGCCTTTGAATCTGTTTGACGAAATTCAGGAAAACGATGACGTAGTGCTCGTGGGCTCTTCCATTGGTATCGAAACCAATGATGGCATTTGGCAATTGCAGCTCTGGGGACGCAACCTGACAGATGAAGAGTTCTTCCAAACCACATTCGACAACACCGTTGGCCTTGGTGTGAATGGTTATCCGAATGATCCACGTACCTACGGTTTGACCTTGCGTTACAAAAACTAGGTTCATCTAGTGCAGTAAAAAAACGGGGCTTCGGCCCCGTTTTTCGTCTTTAACCAAAGGATGTGGTTCGGCCAGACGTCTCTAACAGATGCTACCTCAAAGGGCCGCTGACGCAATAGCACTGGTTAATTCTGGAATCGTTGAAATACCAACAACAATATTGAGGGGAAGTGCCGGGAGAATATCCCGAGATAAGATGAAGATAGTGTTGTCGAGCGGCCCCGTCCGGACCGCCATGCACGGGTGAGAGGAACTAACGGAACACTAAACCTTTGAATTTACCCAAGTTGCGCCACTTCTTTAGATACTTGAAAAATGCCACAGGGCCTCTCGGGTGGCCCGTCAGCGTACCCGACAAGCTGTCTATCTGACCCTCATTGTTGTAGTAGCCAGGGGTACACTCGGAGAGCATACCGGCCATACGGTTGCGCGCCCCTCGGCCCAACAGCTTGAGCCAGGCATCCTGCGCCTTCTGAGTGACCTCGATTTCTTTGAAACCCTTTTCCATCGCGTGTCGGATCATCATTGCGATCGTTAGTCCCGACTCTGTGAAATTGTGTGGTACGTTTGAGAGCAATGCAGCACCCTGGAAACCGCCGAGGATAAACATATTCGGGAAACCGTGGACGTGGATGCCATGGAGTGAACGCATGCCATCTGCCCATGCCTCGGAGAGCTTCAGGCCGTTGATACCCGTAACATCGAAACCATTGCGACTTGTCTGATCTGTTCCAACCTCGAAGCCCGACGCATAGATGATACAGTCGAGTTCATATTCCTTACCGGCGACGACGAGACCTTTTTTGGTGACACGCTCGACCCCTTTACCGTCGGTATCGACAAGCCTCGTACCAGGTTCGTTGTAGGCCTGAAGATATGCGTCGTGAAAACATGGTCGCTTGCATAGCTGTCGATACCATGCCTTGAGGTTTTGCGCGGTCTCCTCATCGTCGACTACCTCATCCACCCGGCTGCGGATTTCGTGCATCTTCTCATTATCGAGCGCCTCGAAGGCCGCCATGATGTTCTTCTGCGTCATCTTGTAGAACGGCAGTGAGAAGATCCGGCTGCGGATGCGGCGAGAGAGTGCAGTCCAGCCATCCTGCACCAGGTCTTCCTTCGGCATCCGCCAACCCATACTCTGGTTGGCAGTGAAGCTCTCAAGCCACTTCTGCTGCCATCCAGGTTCCTTGACTTCACGCTCAAACCAATCCATGTCTGTCGGGCCGTTACCACGCACATCCACCGAAGAAGGTGTGCGCTTAAAAACATAGAGCTCACCGCAAGCCTTCGCGAGATGTGGCACGCACTGCACAGAGGTCGCGCCAGTGCCGATGATGCCCACCTTCTTGCCTGCGAGCTTAGTCATGAGCGCCCCTGAAGGATCGCCGCCCGTGTACTCGTAGTCCCAGCGACTGGTGTGGAAGGCGCGCCCTTCAAACTCGTCGATGCCCTCCAGGCCCGGTAGCTTCGGCACATGCAAAGGACCAGTACCAATCGTAATGAACTGTGCGGTGAACTCATCGCCACGGTTGGTACGGACAATCCATAGCGAACGGGGTTCATCCCACTCAAGATCGCGCACTTCGGTATGGAAAAGTACGTTCTCGTACAACCCAAATTGTTCACCGATGCGTCGCGAGTGCTCTAGAATCTCAGGCCCGTGCGCATATTTCTCTGTTGGCACATGCCCTGTCTCTTCGAGCAATGGCATATAAACAAAGGAAGCTGTATCGCACTGCGCACCGGGGTAGCGATTCCAGTACCAGGTACCGCCAAAGTCACCGGCCTTGTCAATGACGCGGATGTTTTCGACACCGGCTTCCTTGAGCCGTGCGCCAGTAATCAACCCTGCGAAGCCGCCGCCTATCAGTGCGACATCTACATGATCTGTAACCGGCTCGCGCTCGAGCACTGGCATGTATGGGTCATCGATATACTGGGCAAGGGACGTGCCCGCAAGCCGCAAGTACTGGTTGTTCCCATCTGGGCGCAGACGCTTCTCTCGCTCCGCCCGGTACTTGGCTCGAATAGCTTCGTTATCGATCGGTTGGCTAATCGTCATGCCTTTTCTCCTTTCTGTCTGATGGGTCGTCAGTCATTGCCTGAACTTGGCCAGGTGAGGCGGGTACCAGAAGTCCCTACTGCTCTGCCACTGGCAAACACTTACTCCGATTAACAAATAGAAAAACAAACGCGGCGGACAACAAGCCATGCCCTACTACACCCGGGGCCATGGATA
>JAACDM010000007.1 GCA_009936795.1 Verrucomicrobiaceae bacterium
AAAACTAGCCTCGACTTTCCTCGGCCTCGTGACCCTCGGATCAATCCTCGCATGGCTGTGATTCGGTTATAAAACACACCCTAGCCACCACATGATGAACTTCTCCGCACTAACACCACTTTATATCACCACGTGTGGCGTGATGACATTATTGGTCTCAGCAACACTTCAAGCTCAGCCAGCGGACGTCGTGGTAAGCATCGACCGCACGACTTTGGGCTGGCCAGATCTTGGCATCGGGGCGCCGTCGGCAACAGACGATGCTGATCAAAGTCAGAACCAGCGCGCTGTATTTGGATATGTGACAGGCTACGGAAAGCCTCATGTGGAGGCGGGCGCCAGAGATTTCGCGCTGCCTCGTTTAAACGACGGAAAGCTTCCAAGAAACGACGACGACAACGCGAACAATACCTGGTTCGAGACCGCCAAGAACTCACATATCCTCGTCGATCTAGGCGAAAGCACGAACATCGCACGGATCAATGTCTACTCCTGGCATTCAGGTGCGTTGTCTCCGCAACGGTACACGCTGTGGGCAGCTGCAGGCGAGACTCAGCCGAATGGCGCCTCTGCCAATCTCGCCAACGATTGGCAAGAGATCGCCAAGGTGAATACATTCTCCTTAGGTGAAGGGGGCAAGCATGGTTCGAGTATCAACGGCAAGGACGGAGTCCTCGGACAGTATCGCTATCTCTTGTTCGATCTGCCGGCAAATCGACCGGACTGGAGCCGAAGTGGTTTCCTCTCAGAAATCGATGTCTACAAGGTGGGACGACCATTGGATAGGGTTAGGGCCATTGATCGAGACACCCAATCGGGCAGGCAAACATTGAAGTTCGGAGACATTCACCTAACAAAGCCTCTGAAGGAAGCGATACCCTACCTGTTATCAGGTCAAAAGCTCTATGCCTACGGTTCGATGAACGGAACCTTTCCGCGCGTCGGGCGGCTCGACGGCGACCAGGGTGGGCTCTGGTGTCATCCCATCAAGCTGTTGGACAGTTTCGAGTATGCGATTCAGGAAGAAGTTCAGAACGATTGGCCGCTACAAAGCCCGGCAACGCAGTTCGTGCACGAATTTGCCTCCTGTACGTTCACCCGCAGCCACAACAACCTGACAATTTCTCGACGGGATTTCGTGCCGGAGAACGAGCCGGCGCTATTCTCGCTTCTTACCCTGCGGAACAACTCGGAAAACGCGCGTCAATTGAAGGTGCGTCTAAAGGCGTCGGTGAACATCCGTCCAAGCTATGAATCTCGCCTCCCCAATGGAGCGGACGTTGTCAGCTATCAGGATGGACTCGTCAGCGCCTCCGACTCTGAGGCTGCAGGCAAGTGGAGGCTGGTCTTCGGCTGCCATCAGACACCGGAGAAACATCACATTGATAACAATGAGGCGATCTTGACGTATGCGGTCACTCTGCCGGCGAAAGGCGAAACCACCTTGCATGCGCTTATCGCAGGCGAGCATACGGGTGGTGTAGATCGAGCGAGAGATCGTTTCGCGAGCATCCACGGGCAAGCCGTGGAGATGCTCGGCCACAAGCAGAAGATCTATGCAGACAGAATCCTTGGCGGCGTGAAATTCGATTGTTCTGACAAAGCAATAAACGACGCTTTCACTTGCGCAAAGGCGAACGTGATGATGTCAGAAATGGACCTTCAGCCGCACTACCCAGCCCCATTTCTGGCCGCGGGATTTCCCATCTACACCTGGCTCTTCGGCTGCGACAGTCTCTACTAGACTCCAGGCGTAGCGGCGAGCGGCTTTGGTGAACTCGCTGAGAACACCTTGGATTGCCTGTTGCACTTCGCTGCGCAGAAGAAACAAGGAGCGCATGAGGTGGCGAGTAATGGTCGATTGCTAGGATGGAACCACATCCAAGAGACGCCGCAGCTCGTGCACGCCTGTTGGAAACATTTCCAGTGGACGGGCGACATGAGCTTTCTGAAGAGGGCCTATCCGGTTTGCAAAGAATCGGTCGCCCATGTTGTGGCCACCGCTGATCGTGACAAGGATGGCTATCTGGAAGGCCCTGGGCTCATGGAGCAATCCGGGATGGGGCCGGAGAGAATCGCCTCGGCCTGCTATTTGTATGCCGCCTACGAGAGCCTGGCAGAAATGGCTCGGGCACTCGGGGAAAGTGGAGCTCCTGAGTATCGCCAAAGGGCAGCGGAGTTTAGAAAGAACTTCAACCATGATTGGTGGAACGAAGAGGCGCAGATGTGGGCCTGTTCCTTGCGAGATGATGAAACCCAAACCATGGACGACTTCTGGGCCGTCTGCTTTCCGCAAGAGGTCGGCTTGGCGACTGACAACAAAGCGAAGATTGCCCTAGCAAGGATCGAGAATGAGTGGGTCAACGATCAATGGGGATTTGTCGCGCAACGAAAGGCGAATATTGCCAAGGCAGGAGTGGGTGTCGTACACAACAACGTCCTTGCACAAATCGCTTTTAGATATGGAAAGGCAGATCTGGGCTGGAAGTTGATCAAGCTATCTTCAAAGGCTCTTCTAGAAGCAAGAATGCTCGGTGCCTTCGACGAAACCATGCCGGGCGGCGGCGGCCTCATGCAACTCTGGTCGTTTGGACCTTACCTCGAGGCCATTGTTAGCGGTTTAGTGGGCATTCAACCCAATGCCTCTAAGCACACGCTAGAACTCTATCCACAGTTCCCAACGGACTTGGATCACTACGATTTGCGGGATGTCACCGTGGGCGAACACAAGATCAGCGCTCACTGGAAAAGGGACGACGGAGGAAACCGTTTCGTTCTAACACATACGGAAGGCTCAGCCGACCTACAGGTCACCTTCCGAGTCGCCATGGACGAGAACACTCCTGTAGGACTGAACGGCAAGTCCGTGGATGCGGAAGTTCAAGCACTGCGGGGTGTCATGACCAAGGTGGTAAAGACCTCTCTGCGCTCGGGAACAAGCCTGGCTTTCCGATTCTAGCGTGAGACGTGCCGCTGACGCACTGGTGGGATCGAATCAGAATTGCACTTGTCGTATCGTTCAAGGCAGAATGAGATCGTAGGCAACTTCGATTTGCAACTGTGATTGCTCTTCACCTTCCTTTACCCTCACGCCGCACATTCCTATCAACTTCTGAGTTCGCCTTGGTCGGCAATCTCTGGATTCCCGGACTTGCGCGTCTGAAACAAAACCAACGTGCCAGCCGGGCAATAAACCCAGGAGAGGAAGTATGCGATGAATGACAGACCATTTAAAATGCTTGGTGGTGTCGGTCCTATTCCATTCTGCTCTTGATCTGTTGATAGATGAGCTGTGCAGCTTCGCCACGGGTCAGTTGGGCGTTTGGATCGGGTGAGACGCCTTCTACAGAGTCGCCCGTCTGGCCGGGGAGTAATAAAGTGTTAGTCGAGTGTTGTTGGGAAAGACCTGTGCTTTGCCATCCCTGTGATCACTAACGATTAGCTTGGCGTCGGTAGCCAGTTTTTACGGCGAAGCATAGGCGCCGCAGCTATCTCTGACGATGAGTCTGGGTGCGAGTGTTAGCAGTCTGCCTGGTAGAGAGGGATCTGATTGGCGTTCTATCATGGCTCGAAAGGCCGTCTCAGCAATCTCACGGCAGGGTTGCTGGATCGTGGTGAGAGAAGGGTTCATGAGAGTGGCGAACTTGACGTCGTCGAAACCGACGACCCGGACTTTGTCCGGCACGTTTATCGTGCTGCGGGAAAGTGATTGAAGCAGTTGGGCAGCCGTGTGGTCGTTGGCACAGATGAAGGCATCAGGCCGATCCTTCATGAGTTCGCCGATGAACTTGGGATTGGTCAGATCGCCAATGGCATGGAGATTCTGGGGAATGGATTTACCATGACGAACGAGGGCCTCGCGGACACCGGCGCACCGTGCGTTCACGGTCGGGGCGGAGCCGGGTTGGGCGACGAAGCGAAGGCGCTGGCTACCCAATTTGATTAAGTGTTCGCCTAACAAGTACCCGCCTTCGATGTTATCCACGCCAACGACATCGAATTCACTGCGCAGTGGATAGGGCTTGAGATCGCGGTCTATCAGAACGACCGGAATGCCGGCTTGTTTGAGATTGATCACGAGCCATTGATTCACTTCCTCACGTTCTGACACAAGTTCGTAGGGAGTGAAGAAGACACCAGACACGCCATTTGCGATGAATTGCCGACAAAGCTCTTCGGCATGCGCCATGCTCAAATCGGTGTCCGCATGGGGTTGGGTAGAGCCGCTTCTCATGATACTGTAGTCATGAACTCTCGCCAGACTAGTAATTTCCCCAGAGATGAGCTGAAAGATCTCGGTGTTCCCAAAGTCGGGCATCATGAGCGCAAAGATACGCTTGGAATTGATCGCCGTTTCTGAGGCCGAGACATTGACGTAACTGCCAGAGCCTGCACGACGTTCGATAAGGCCTTGGTCCGTAAGCGTGCGTAGGGCTCGGCCGATGGTGGGACGGGAGACGTCGAAACGCTTCACGAGTTGAGCTTCGCTCGGAAGTTTGCCTTCGGAGCCATAGCGCCCCGAGAGAATCTCGTCTCGTAGAGTGGCGGAAATTTCTTCGTGTTTGGCTCCCATGATGCTTAGCGGTTTGTGATATCAATGCTGTAAGGTTGTCATGGCAGAAATATGACAAACTAGACAACTATCTTCTGACAGCCTCATTTCGTCCTGCTACATGGCAAGCCGAATGTCCTGTCTGGTTCGGCGATTATCAGCCTGAACCACCTCCCAATCTGATATCCATGAAAACTACTCGTGATTTCAACTGGCTCCCCGAGCGGGCACGAACTGGCGTATGGCTTCTACTTGGCTGCTTTGCGCTGGTGGCGTCTGGCCAGCTAGCACAAGCGCAACTCTCAGATGGCCTCATTGGCTACTGGCCGTTTGACGGTGACTTGGAAGACAAGTCGGAATCGGTTCCGCCTGCTCATGGGGCGGGCAAGATCTGGTCCGGGGATGACGTTGAGGACGATCCAGAGGCGCTTGCTGACTTTGCCACCGCGGAGTTGACCTTTGCTGACGGCAAGTTCGGATCAGGTATCGATCTAGGGCTAATCCATTAATTCAGATTTTCACCCAAGTGCTTATAGCCCAGAGGTTTAGAAACGATTCGAAGTGAGAAGCTTTAC
>JAACDM010000250.1 GCA_009936795.1 Verrucomicrobiaceae bacterium
AGCCAAAAACCTATCACCACAGCAAATAACAAAGTCCCCAATGCCGCAAGCAACATGTGGTCTGTATTTTCTCTAATAAGTTCGTCTGCCTCCTCCTTTTTTTTGAACCCAATCAAAACCCATTGCTCTTTGGCACTACGACCGCGCACCATATGCCTATACGGAGAGAGCTTATGAGCCGTGTAGACCAAGTCGCTGTACACTCCACGAGGATTGCTCAGCCAGTGATCCGAACTATACCGATTGTCAAATTTCTCGGGATCAAAGACCCTCGATCGATCAACGTGGTATATGGGGTTGTTACTACTATCTAAAAGCACAAAGGAACCCGTGTCACCCATCTTGGCCGCATCGATTGAATTCCAAAGCTGTTGAAAATCTAGACTCGCATGAACGACAAAGGGAACTTCATCATCGTCCTCCACAGGTGAGGAAAAAACGACTTCTACTTTGGGAGGCCCGTCACCCACTGTAATCGAATCAGCTACACGAGGTTTGGAAATCGTCGGGGAGCCACCGACAGCCCTCTGGTGCTCAAACATATCACCCTTCTCATAGCCAAGGTTCACAATCTTCGGCTTTGAGGTAGACGCCACATATCGCCCACTTCGATCATAAAGTGAGATATCGAAGAATTGGGTATAGGCACCAGCAACCCTCGTGAATTCTACCCGCTTTTCTTCTAAGAACGCTTCGCGTTCGCTTTCGCGCTCCTCTGGAGTCCAACTGGAATCCTCAACAAACTGTCGCTGAATAATCCGGTTGGTGGTAAGGCTCTGAAGATTCTTATTCGAGTTGTCCAGGAATACTGTAACTTTACGCCCGACCTCCTCGGTAAAGCCCGCCATTTGGTCAAACTGAGACTCTTCAATGGCTTTCCGTGTGAGCGTTTGGCTAACAAAAAGGATGAGTAGCAGAGGAACAAGTCCCGCTGCTAGCAGCACCAGAAGAACTCGATTTCGGATCGAACTCATTCCCCATCGCCGTCACCTGCATCAACCACGTTGCTTCCAATCTCATTACTTACACTACTACCACTCACCTCACTCTTCACTCGATCCCACCCCTTGTTCAGACTTCGCACTCGATAATCATCGACCTCTTCAAGAAACGTACATTTCTGAACAACCACATCTTCCGGATAGATGGTCGTGTCCGCCTTGAGTTCAGCATTGAGTGCAGGGTGATTAAGTGCTGCTAGGTTGGGGGTAGCATACCAAAGCTCGTGCGAACTCTCCGCCGCAATTCTAGCATCCGCCATGAAATTGATGAACTCATGCGCTAGATCGACTGACCTACTATCACGAGATATAGCGAAGCTATCCGTCCATCTAGTAGCGCCTTCTTCAGGTATGAAGAATCCAATATCTTCGCTATCTTCCGCAATAAGTGCAGCATCGCCGCTATACATCATCGCGATATGGCTCTCACCGTCTATCAGGTGCCTCTTCATTTCATTGTCGGAACCCAGCTTTGCCTTGCCTTCTCCAACCAAGTCAATCAGCATTTCGGTAGCGGCATCAAGCTCTGAGGGCACGTTCGAGTTCATATCATATCCCAGAACACGAAGCGCCGCAGCAAAACACTCCATTCGTTCGTCCAGCAATGAAACCTTACCTTGGAATTGTGGAGAAAAGAGAACTTTCCAGCTCTTGCTAATGTCATTAACAACATCTTTACGATAGGCGATCAAAGTCGTTCCCCACATATACGGCACCGAGTATCGAAATTCCTTATCGTATGTAGCGCCAGCCCGAAATCCAGGGTCAATATTTTTCACATTGGGAACTTTGCCATGATCAAGAGGGCGCAGCAACCTCAGGGCTTTGGCGCGCTTCATAGATGCATCATCGAGCACGATTACATCATAAGCGGCTCCATCGGACTTCAGATTCTGGAAAACCTCATCGGTGTTCTCATACTTCTGATAGTTCACACTAACGCCGAACTTCGCCTCGAATTCTTTTAAAAGATCCAGTGAAAAATACTCGTCCCATGAGTAGAGGGTCAAAGCACTCGCTCCCTCAACGTTTTCAACGGCATTAGAGGCTTCGGTAGGCCTCTTGCTGCAGCCAGAAATTGAGATAGAAAGTAACGTTAGGATTAAACCCAGTTTGGGTCTGCTTGCTGTGATGAGTGATTTCATAGGCTTAGGTTGGGAAATCACATGCTGTTGAGAGGGACAAGGAAGCCACCCGACACACAGAATGCGACATTAGTCTTTAAGCTTCACGATTAATACAATTTTCCATAATTTCAAGCAGTTACTTCAATATAAGAAAAAATGTCTCTGTTGTGGGTCGACGGCGCACCAACTAGGAACCCAACTCGTGGCTAAATCCGATAAAGCAGAGCCGTTCGCCCCGCTTCCCAGTACCAATCTACATCTAAAGATGCTGATTCTCGCAGCTCCGATAATTGCGACTCAGTATTCCTTGGTGTTGATGCAGTTCATTGACGCCTGGATGCTGGGCACTATTGGAAGCAATGAGCTTGCAGCAGTCACACCGGCAGGACTGCTCATTCAAGTGCTCGTCAGTTTCGGAGCTGGATTCCTCACTGCAGTAGTCACACTCGTCGCAAATGCCCTTGGACGAGGGGAACCCCTCGTGTGCAGATCCTATGGGAAGCAAGGAGTTCTTATAGCGGCAGTCGGTGGAACTGGCTGCATAGCATTGTGGCCGGTCGCACCATCAATTTTTCAAGCTATGGGACATTCGCCAGCGGTAATGAAGTTTGAGACCGTATATTTTCAGGTGAGTTTGATCTCGGTCGCACCTCAGTTGATTGCTATTGCCGCAGCAAATTTCTTTATCGGAATCCAACGGACGGGCGTTGCTATGATCGGCAGTATTTGCGGGATGGTCGCCAACGTCGTTTGCAATTACGCCCTCATATTTGGAGCATTTGGATTTCCAAAACTAGGCTTTGTTGGGGCAGCATGGGGAACCGTCGCAGCCTCGTGCCTACAAGCCATAATAATGTTAGTATTAATGGTCGTATGGGATCGCAAGCAGTTTTGCCGCGACACCTCCAAACTTAGCTGGCGCCCAATCACCACAATGGGTCTTCCAGCAGCCATTCAAGGTGCCATAGACATCCTGTCATGGGGGGTTGTCTTGACGATGCTAATCGGAAGTTTCGGCACTGCTCATCTGGCGGCTGCTACAATATTGATCAGGTGCATGCAAATCTCATTCCTACCTTCCGATGGTCTCGCCGCTGCCTTGCAAACGATGGTTGGGGAATCTCTTGGAAGAAAGCGCGCACCCGAAGCTCGGAACATAACTAACATTGGCTTAAGACTCATCGTCGGCTATATGGTAGGTATGGGGGTCGCTTTCTACTTCCTCCGAACACATATCATGCACTTCTTCTCCGATGATCCTGCCGTCGTTGAAGTCGGAATCAAAGCCATGGTCTTTGTATCGTTCTTTCAGCTGTTTGACGCCTTCAACGTTACCTTTATCAACGCCCTTCATGGTGCAGGTGATACTCTTTGGCCAATGCTAATGAATGCATTTCTAAGCGTTGCTATTCTATGGCTAGGCGGAAGTGCGGTCATCCACTTTCAGCCTCACCTAGCTTCATATGGTGTGTGGCTTGTAGCTTCCATCTACATTTTCGCTCAAGGCGCTTGCTTCTATGTGAGATGGCACAGCCAGGTATTGAGGCACTGCTAGGGCCACCAGCCCCACCCTCTAAAACCACTAGATTTTCCACATATTCACCGAATTGTTTTAACCTCTTACGCATTGACCTTCAAGTTTGATGTATCTAAATACAAGCAGGATGGTGATTGCTAGGTTGACCAGGATGAATGATACCACCGCACAGACAGATAAGCTCTACCTAGCTCCAGGACACCTTGGGTGCGGAGTTCGGGCGCGCAAATCCATTGCTAAAGGCGAAGTCTGCGGATACCTTTCAGGCAAGTTGATACGTGTCCAGGAATCGACATCGACTGAGGGCAGCAATTCTGTCCAGGTCGGACCAGATCTCTATGTTCTTCCCAAGTTTCCTGTGCTCTACATAAACCATTCATGCAGTCCCAATGCAGGATTGAGCCACGATCTTTCCCTGGTTGCCATTCGTGATATCCATCTCGACGAAGAGATAGTCATCGACTACTCAACAACAATGTTCGAGAAGCATTTCACGATGGACTGTCTCTGTAAGGAACCTGTCTGTCGGCAAGTTATTGAAGACTTCGATCTACTTCCCGAAGCTCTACAGCAACACTACATCGACTTAGGAATCGTCCAATCGTTCATCTCCGAGCAATATGATACCCGAAACAACCACGCCGCATCAGGGCTAGTGAAAGCAATCAATGCGGAACTCGGAATCGAAAGCAAATACCGCAAGAAGTTTTCCTTTCTAAACCGTGAAACGACCCCTGCTGGTGACGTGCATATACGTTCTCAAATTGATTCGCCCGTCAACCCGCTTAGGTAGACAGATTGAGATTCAAGAAGTCCTTGCGGGCGCCTAACCTTAAGGTTCTCGTGGCTCAACAGACCTACTCCCTTTTCATTCTGAAACACTGTAGCAGAGACGAGATTGTCCCGAAGGAGAGCACCTGCAAGGTAAGCGCCACTGAAATTAGCACCTTCCAGGTCGGCTCCGCTGAGGTCGGCATGCTCCAAGTTCGCGCCTGCAAAGTTGCCTAGGGTAAGGTTCGCGTGTTGGAGATTAGCCCCCGTGAGATTGGCTCCGCGGAAGTCACAGGCTTTGAGCTTGAGGCCTTGGAGATCTTTCGTATTTGGATGCCAGTTGCGGAGGTTCGCTTTGACGACAACGGACTTGAGCGAATCCAATCGGTAAGCAGAGAATTCCGTTAGATTCCGAAACTGCTCGACTTCAGCCCTCGAGGTGAAGCGATGACCTTCAAGGCGCTGTGCGAGCCAAGGATCACCGATGTTGTGATAGCCTGACGTGCGTTCCCAGAAACCCAACTGATCATCTGACAGAAAGACGATCTCTTTAAGCCACTTGAGGCTCTTGTAGAAATAGCGCGAAGGCGTAACCACACGCACTGGAAAACCGTGCTCAGGAGTGAGGGGCTGCCCATTATAGCTATGGATGAGCCAACTATCTTCGAGCGCGACCTCCAGTGATAGACTGGTGTCATGGTCTCGAGGCGAGTAGGCGAGGAACCGCACAAACTGTACCTTAGCAGTCGGTTCGACTAATCGCTCGACTAGCGTGGAGAAACGTACCCCCTCAAAAGTCATGCCTAATTGCGACCAACTGGTGACGCAGTGAATGTCCGTTTCCAGGATCTCTTGGGGTAACGCAAGCAAATCCGCGAACGAAAGCGTCATCGCCCGATTGACCTCGCCGTGAATAGTTAGTGACCAGTGATCTTGTGTGAGAGAAGGCACTGCCTGCTTCTCCCCAGTGACCGGAAACGTCTTGGTCAGCGTTTGGCCGGGCGGTAGCTGAGTCTTATTCATGATTCTAGGAGAAATAGAGAAAAGACTAAGGTGACCGGGATTTCAATACCTACGGCTTTTCTCATTGTCAGCCGCCATGCTGAGGCTAGGTTTATTTACTATGATCAGCTCTCCCGACCAATCTCGACGTTCGTTTCTTCGTTCTGCCCTCGCTGCCGGAGCAGCCTCAAACATGATGCCTGCAGCCTTCGCCGATCACCATGGTGGCAAGCCCCCTTTCAAAATCTCCCTTGCAGAATGGTCCCTAAACAAGATGATCCGCAAAGGCGATCTGAAGAACATGGATTTCCCACAGTTCTCCAAGGAGAGGTGTGGCATTAATGCGGTTGAGTATGTGAACCAGCTTTTCGCAGACGGCACGGTTAACGACAAGTACTTCAGAGACTTGAAGAAGCGCTGCGACGACATTGGTGTGAAAAGCTTGCTCATCATGTGCGACGGCCTCGGAAAGTTGGGGGATCCTGACAGCGCGAAACGGCATCGTGCAGTGCTTAATCATGCTCTTTGGATCAATGGAGCTCAAGCTTTGGGATGCCACTCCATCCGAGTCAATGCTAGTTCCACGGGAAAACGTGTTGAGCAGGAGAAGCTCGCAGCCGACGGATTAGCGTCCTTGTCAGAGCTAGCGAAGCCCTATGGTATGAATGTTGTGGTGGAGAATCATGGTGGCCTGTCTTCAGATGGATCCTGGCTTTCATCGGTGATGAAGCGGGTGAACATGCCCAACTGTGGTACTTTGCCAGACTTTGGAAACTTCAATATCGGTGGAGGAAAGACCTACGATCGCTACAAAGGCGTTACAGAACTGATGCCATTTGCCAAAGCTGTCAGTGCGAAAAGCAATAATTTTGATTCTGATGGCAATGAGACTAAGACCGACTTCTACAAGATGATGGATATCGTCCTTAAGGCCGGGTATGATGGCTATGTCGGCATCGAATATGAAGGTGGCAAGATCGGCGAACTCGAAGGCATCCTGGCAACGAAGAAGCTCCTTGAGAGTGTGCGCGCCAAGGTCAAGGCCTAATTCAATGCCTCCCATGTTCATTCCCGTGATCAATTCTGTGAAAGGAGCCTGGCATGTTCGGCTTCTTGTCACTGTCAGCCTAGCGACAGCGCCGCTTTCTTGGGCAGATGAGAAGCCAGAGACCAGCTTGATCGATCAAGCCAGGGCCGCTGCTGAAAAGGGTGACGTCACCGGAGCCATGCTGCTAAGCGGGAAAGCGTTGGCGGAGAAGAAGGACGCGAAGACCCTCAAATTGCATGCGCAGCTCTGTGAGGCGAGCAAGCACTATGAGGGGCAATTAGAGGCGTATGCCGAATTGATCAAGCTGGAGCCAGAGGTACCCACCTGGCTGAACCAAAGCGGCGTGGCCAAGTTCATGGCCGGGGATTTCCGGGGCTCGGTAGAAGACTTTGATGCCTTTCTTGAGAAGGTGCCAAGCGCGATGCCCCGTCATTGGCAGCGAGGGCTCTCACAGTATGGGGCCGGGCTATTCGAAGAAGGACGCGCCCAGTTCGAAGCGCACCAGAAAGTGAATCCGAACGATGTGGAGAATGCTGCATGGCACTTTCTCTGCGTTGCTTCGCTCGAGGATGTAGAAGCTGCTCGCAAAGCGATCATTCCAATTCGCGGCGATGGAAGGGTGCCCATGCCTGAGGTTCACGACCTCTTCTCGGGCAAAGGCGGCGAAGAGGCTGTCCTTAAGGCGGCTAATGCAGCAGCCCCGCAGAAGCGCAACCACTTGTGCTACGCTCATCTTTACCTAGCACTTTATAAAGAAGCCCTTGGAAATACCGCAGAGGCTCTCAAACACTACAAGCTAGCTGCAGTGGACTACAGTATGTCGCACTACATGGGGGAGACTGCCCGTGTCTTCTACGAGAGTCGGCGGAAGTCAGAGAGATAGAGAATTCTGAAGTTGCTCTAACACCGTCTTATCCATACTAACCAGATTCCCTTTCTCGGGAAATCTCCCTTCCTGAACATCCTCAACATACTCGCGGAAAGCCGTGATCCGTTCTGATTGAAGTCGACGGTGTTCCCCAAAGAAGTCACGATAGGCTTTGGCATGCCGAGGCAGTCGTTCCTCGTAGTCGCCCAAGATGTCACATGAGAAGAGAAACTGCGTGTCGCAGCCACTTCCAGATCCGAGAGACATGAGAAGCATCGACGTTTGTAAGGACAGGAAACTTGCCAGTTCATGTGGGACCACCTCCAGTTCTGCGGCATAGGCACCGGCACTCTCGAGACGCTTCATTTGCGCGTGCAACGCCTTTGCCTCTTCAAGTGTCTTGCCAATGGCCCGATAGCCCGTCCAGGTAACATGACGAGGAACCAAACCCAGGTGCCCGACAACAGGAATCCCCTGCTCCGCCATGGCCTCGACAATGCGCGGGCTAGCAGAACAGTAAACCGAACTAGCTCCGAGTTCCAGCGCTTGAAACCCGATGCGAATCGCTTCTTCTGCAGAGGCCATTCCATGTGGCGTGGCACACGACAAGAAACTATTGGGAGCCGCAGCTACCAATAGTGGCAAACGCGCCTGCGCCTCGGGACTATCAAAACTACAGCTCATAAGGTCGATTCCCGCCTGCTCCCCGGCCGTGGCTTCTTCAGGAGACTTGACGTGAATGTGAGTGAGGCAGCGTTTGCCCTTGAGCTGTTGCAGGTCGTAGACAGTGTATTTCTTCCGGGGACGTAGCATGGGTGAATGGAACAGGCCTTCGGTGCCCTTGGCAACGTCATTCACTCATTGAGCAACCTTGGCCACATAGACCGTGCTCGCCGAATCACGGTCACGCAGAGGATTCTCGAATGTGACCACATGCGTTTCGCAGTCCACAAAAACGTCTCTCAAGGCTTTTAGAAACGTTTTTTCAGGAGGGTCGTCAGACCAAAGGGCAAAAACACCACCAGGATAGATCTTGTCAGCAAGACAACGAAGACCCTCCACCGCATAAAAGGCACCATGCCGCTGGTGGAGCAAATTCTCCGGCGAGTGGTCAATATCTAACAGAACCGCATGAAACCTCTGGATACCTCCTGACGGATCGAATCCACTGTCGCCACGTTCCGCGAGAGCCAGTTCAAAGAAGTCGCCAAAGACAAACTCACACCGTGAATCTTCGGTCAGTCCCTTACCAAGGGGCACCAGTCCCTGCTCATGCCACTCTATCACTGGCTTTAAATAGTCGCCCACGAAGAGTCGCCCTACTCGATCGTGCTCCAATGCCGTCCGTGCCGTGTAGCCGAGACCGAGGCCTCCGACCACCACATCGAGCGGCCCTTCTCCTATCACTGCAGCCAATCCGAGCTTCGACAAAGCAGTCTCCACAGCTGTGTAGAGGCTGGACATGAGATAGGCATCTCCCAAGATGATCTCGTGGATCTCGCGGTTCTCCAGAGCGAGGATAGTGCGTCTGCGAAGAATGAGCTCGCCAAGCGGTGTCAGCCGGTAATCCAACTCTTCAAATTGCGGTTTAGGATGCGGCACAGCGTGTGCTCTTATCAGCACTAGAGAGAGTTGTCAAAACCCCACTCGCGCATTGCCACAGCAATCACTCCAGCTCTAGCATTAAAGGGTGATCAATCTCTTCAGACAAACTCTATTTTTTGTAGCTCTCACTAGCGCAGTTTCAGCAGCGGAACTACCTATCCTGCTCAAAAAAGACGCTCGCATCGCCATCGTTGGTAATGGACTCGGCTCGCGAATGATGGCGTTTGGGCATTTCGAAACTGCGTTGCACCAGCGCCATCCAACCCTTCAACTAGTCGTTCGAAATCTATGTGACGAAGGGAACACCCCTGGCTTTCGCCCCCATTCAGCGCGGCCGTCACCATGGGCGTTTCCGGGCGCTCAAGCCTTCCATCTTCCCCTGTCCGAAGCAAAGGATCGCTGGGGCTCTGGTCACATTGGCGTGGGAGGCTTCGACTCGTCGGACGCCTGGCTGAAACGAATTCGGCCGTCTCTCATGATCGCATTCTTTGGATTCAACGAATCCTTTGCGGGAGCAGCGGGAGTCGAGAACTTTAGCAACGAGCTCACGGCCTTCGTCAAGCATACCTTGGCTCAGCCTTACAACGGCAACGAACCACCGACGCTAGCACTGGTTTCTCCAATCGCCTTTGAGGATCTTTCGGAAACACACGGAACTCCCAACGGCCAAACGATCAATGGCAATCTAGCACTTTACGCAGCAGCGATAGAGACCGTCGCAGCAAAGGAGTCTATTGCCTTCATCAATCTTCTACCGGTCACTCAAGGCTGGTTTGATAAGACCGTTGCCCCCTTGACCATCGATGGCGTGCAATGGAACGACGAAGGCTACCAGCGGCTAGCCCATGAACTAGCAGATCAGCTGTTTGGCAAGAAACCACATACCGATTCAGTATCCAAGATTCACGATGCGGTACAAGAGAAGAACTGGATCTGGCACAAGCACTACAAGATTCCCAACGGTGTCCATGTTCACGGGAGGCGGCATCGCCCATTCGGCCCTGAAAATTATCCTGATGAGCTCAAAAAGCTTGAGGAAATGACGGAAATACGAGATCGGGCCATCTGGGCCGCACTTGAAGGTAAGCCATTTGACCTGGCAGCGGCTGACGCCAAAACACACCCTCTCCCTGAAATCGAAACGAACTACAAGGTCAGTAGCAAGAATGGCTCTAAAACTTATCTCTATGGCGAAGATGCCTTAGCCTCCCTACCGTACCGGAAGATTATGCCATCAACCTCTTTGCCTCCGAACGCACGTTCCCGGACTTAGCCAATCCAGTCCAGATGAGCTTCGACAATCGAGGGAGGCTTTGGATTGCGACCATGCCCACGTACCCACATTACCGGCCAGGCGACCCCAAGCCGAATGACAAGCTCATCATTCTAGAAGATACGAACAGTGATGGAAGGGCGGACAAACAGACCATTTTCGCTGATAAATTGCACTTACCCACAGGCTTCGAACTCTCTCACGACGGCGTTTATGTTGCCCAAGGAACCCATCTCGTTCACTTGAGCGATCGTGATGGCGACGATCGTGCTGATGTCAGGACGATCGTGATGAGCGGCTTCGATGATCATGATACCCACCATGTAATTAGCGCCTTCTGCGCAGACCCTTCTGGAGCGCTTTACATGGGTGAGGGCACATTTCTTCACAGTAACGTAGAAACTGCCTATGGACCGGTTAGAAGCTCTAATGGCGGCTTCTTTCGCTATGCCCCTCAGCGGAAACATCTGGAACGCACGGCCCGTATTTCAATCCCGAATCCCTGGGGAACCGCATTCGATGACTGGGGACAGCCCTTCTTTCTCGACACGTCGGATCCAAACCTTCGCTGGATGCTTCCGGCAACAATCAATGTGCGCTATGGCGACTTCGCCCCAAATCCTCCGAACCTCGTCGAGGACAAGCAAAGAGTCCGTCCGACCTCTGGGTTGGAGTTTGTCTCCAGCCGTCACTTCCCAGAGCGCGTGCAAGGAGACATTCTTTTACACAACACGATAGGATTTCTCGGCACTAAACAGCACACCATTGACGACGATGGAACAGGCTACAAAAGCCATCATCGCCAAGACCTACTCACAAGCACCGATACCAACTTTCGTCCGGTCGACCTTGAGTTTGCTCCAGATGGATCATTGTATGTGCTAGACTGGCACAACATTCTTGTCGGGCACATGCAGCACAGTGCTCGCGATCCTCTGCGTGATCACGTCCATGGTCGCGTTTATCGTATCACCTACCCTTCCAGGCCATTGGTAGCCTCGGCTCCCATCCACAAGGCGCCAATTGCTACGTTGCTAGACAACCTTAAATTGCCAGAAGCTCGCACTCGGTATCGCACGCGACGGGAATTGCGCGGACGAGCTGCTCAAGACGTCCTCCCAGCACTCAGGCAATGGTTAAACCAATTCAAGGCCAGCGACGCGCCCGTAGAACACCTGCGATTGGAGGCTCTCTGGGTCACGTGGGGCCTCGATCGCGTCGACGAAAGTCTGCTGCGCAGTCTGTTAAACAGTTCAGTGCCAGCCGTCCGAACCGCTGCGGTGCAGGTGCTTCGATATCATATACATTCGATTTCAGATCACAAAGATTTGCTGCGCAAGGCGGTTCAAGATGACCATGGACGAGTCCGCCTTGCCGCCATCACCGCAGCATCGTGGCTTCCGCCAGATGAAGCATTGCCCATCATCGAGCTCGCCTCCACACAACCTATCGACGACTGGATTCGCCCCGTTTATGAGGCAGCTATCGCTCAGCTATCCGGGAAAGCATCTCCAATCGCCAGCAAGCTCACCTACACCACCAAGCTGACCGGCAAAGCTCGGGAACTCTATTTAAAAGGAGCTGAAGTCTACCACCGCGAAGGCCACTGTGTCACCTGCCACCAGGAGAATGGGCTTGGCCTGCCAGCCGCACAGTTCCCACCTATCGCTGGCACCAAGTGGGTGCTTGGAAACGAGGAGCGACTCATCAAACTGACGCTTAACGGACTGTTAGGTCCCATCGAGGTCAAAGGCAAAGCTTACCCAGGGCAAGTGCCGATGACAGGTTTCCAAGCGTTGAGTGACACCGAGATTGCGGGAGTCCTCACGTATGTGCGAAACAGCTTCGGCAACGAAGCACCTTCCATCGATCCAGAACAAGTGTCAAGAGTGCGCGAGGCAACTAAGCCTGAATCCGGCTTCTATTCACCTTCTGCTCTGCTTCAAGAGCATCCGCACGATTAGGGTGTGTTTTAAAACCGTCTAGATCCATGCTAGGATAGCGCCAAGCGTGACAATCCCGAGGAAGGTCTCGCGGTGCTTCTCATA
>JAACDM010000251.1 GCA_009936795.1 Verrucomicrobiaceae bacterium
CGGAGGGATTGTCGGCGCACCTTCATCACCGTCCAAAACCAACACCCAACGAATCGCATCAGCGATTGCAGTCCTATCCGCCGTCGTTCGCTCGACAGATACGCTTCCAGATTCTCCCGCCGCAAACTCATACGATCCTAGCGTGTACCACTCACCCGGTTCTGTATTCTGATCAAAGCTTTCAATCGTTGTTCCTCCCGTTTCGCGAATCGTGTACCGCGCTGCAGGATCTAAGCTTGAACCACCTCCCGAGACCCAAACCTGAACCTCATAGATCCCCGGCGTGGGTAGACTCGGGGTGTAGGTCGCTACTTGCCCCACAGTCAACAAGAATGAGTCCACGTTATAAACATCTGTGTGCCCACTCAATCCGGAATGCGATCCTGACCAACCGCTGTCTCGATTATCGACGACCACACTCACACTCGTCAATGGCATCGTCACATTCATCACCCCGGTCTGACCACTTGATTGCCCGCTATAGTCTATCGCTTCCACTGAGTATCCATACGTCACTCCCGGCACCAGACTGTCATTATCCGTATACTCCGTCTGCGTAAACGGCAACTCCGCCAACAACACACCATTCCGATACAGCCGATACCAGGCTACCCCAAGATCATCATTAGAGCTCGCCCAATCAATGAGAGTCCTCGTGCTTGCGAGCCAGTTCACCGTGACATTCGGAGGCGCAGACGGTAGACTTTTATCGCCTTCTAGGACGAGCGTCCATTTGACCGCATCAGCAATAGCAGACCGGGTCGCCGTTGTTCTTTCCAAAGAGACGGAGCCTTCTCCTCCTGCTCCCATGGCGTGCATTCCCAGATAAAGCCACTGACCGGGAGCCGTATTCTGATCGACGATTAGTTCTTGTTCTCCCGAGATTGTTGCAATGGTATAGCGTGCGTCATCTTCGACAGTCTCCAACATGCCCACGCCATCTGCAGAAACCCACGTATAGACGTCATAGTAGCCTGCAACAGGAAGATCTGGCTCCCATGTGGCTTTCTGACCAATACTCAAACGAAATGAATTCGATCCATAGACATCGGTATGTCCAGTCGTTCCCGAGTGACTGGGAATCGCCCTAAAGCCTATGTCAGAATTATCGACCACATACTCAGGCCCAAGTGCAGGGGGCGCTTCGACAACAGGAGCACTTTCGGCACTGCGATTTCCCTGGAAATCAATCGCTTCAATCGTATAAGAATAACTTGTACCTGGATCTACCGATTGATCTACCCACTCCGTTTTCCTGACAGTCGCAAAAATGACCCCATCTCGCCTCACCACATAGTCAAGCCCGCCATAGTTGTCTTGCGAGGATGTCCAATTAAGCCGAATACTCGAGGACGTTAACCACTGAGCCGAAATGCCATTCGGCACCGTGGGCGCCGTATTGTCTTCCAGGATTCCGCGAAGGATCGCACTGGTGTTGTCGTCAAACTGCGCTATCACCGCGAGGTGCCCCCCCAATCCCAACGCCGAAACATCAAAAGACTCTACAATTCTGATGTCTTCGGCACCGAGACTCACAGGCATGCCTTCCTCAATCACCCGGTGTAATTGCCCAGCAGCATCGCCTATCCAATAGCCATAGCGCCTAGCCCTATCTCCGGAAGCACCTCCATTCTCGACAAGCGCGGTGAACCCAATCTGACCAGCATCATTCATACTAGGCTCGCCAAACGATACATATTCTACGTCAACCATCGAGCCCGGTGCGGTGTCTCCCGTCTTTGCAATCAATGCCGTCCCTGACGCTCGATGGACCCATAGACCTTGGTCAGTCGCTTCGGCACCAACGTAACCTGTGAACACGATCTTCCCACCAGCGTCAATCTTGGCGTCAAGGAGCGAACTGATCATATTTCCTACCACAAACCCAGGTGCAGCATTTCCATCTCGAATGATCAATTCTGGTGATGAGCCACCAGCAGCCAGCCAAAGCCCTTCACCAGAAGTGGCTCCTGAAACGGCATCGCTCAGCGACCCCCAGAATACAACGTCTCCAATATCATTAACATCAGGCACACCGAAAGTGCCATAGAGTGATCCTGAAATACCAGCCGCAGCAGTGGCCCCCTTTGCGACAAGACTGAGATTCGTCGTGGGGCTGGGACCGCCTTGAAAGGCATGATACCAGATAGAATCGTCAGCATCTGCAGACTGGCCCACAAGCACAGCCCCCGAAGCCGAAATCGCCGTGATTGCTAGATCAAAGAAGTCAGGCAACGCCGTCGATCCATAGTTAGTCGCTGTCGAATAAATAAAATCAGGCAACGTATTTGCTTTCGGCGCCTTCCACACATCGAGCGGGGGCGTGAATTCCCAATAACCAGATTCGCCGGCTAACTGCCCATCTCTCAAGGTTGCCGCCATGACCACCAATCCTAGCGGAGATATATCAGGATCTCGCATGACATCCAGCTGGGAAATATTCCCTTCAGGATCAATAGCGGTTTGTTCCGCGCCATTAAGGTAAGCGTTGGCAGGAGCCTCACCTTTGGCACCAAGCCAATGAGGGCTACCCTCTCCCGCGATCCAAACACCATCGCGAATAATCCCGGCGTTGTCGATCTTTGCTCGGAAGGCCACCCGCCCATCCTCATCCATCACAGGTCTATAGATTTCAGAATGATTTGCCATCAAGCGAAGGGAGTTTTGAAAGTAGGGGGTGGTCCGATCGCCCTTTCTCGCCACCATGGACCAATCACCAAGACGGAACTTCCGCCAAATTCCAGAATTCGTTGTCGCGTCCGTTCCTGCCACGCCCTCTTTTAGTTTAGCCAGAACTGCAAAGTCGCCGTGATCGTTCAAGAAAACGGACTCGAATGATTCAAACTCCGCGCCACCAGCAGTCGGCGCTAGATCATCGGACAGCGCTTCGACATAAAGTTGCACCTGGCCAAGCGCATGGCAAGCGCTGGTCATGCACATAATCATGATCAGCCACGCGCAAGATGCTCTAGTCTGACTAAAGATCATGTCGAAATAAACGGAAGTGTCGCAAAGCCGCCACTCGTCGGCGCTGTCGGAAGCACCGTTGATATGGCCGCCTCCGGCACGCCAAGCCACTCCTGCAACACAGTGCGATACACTCGACGAAAGTCGACGTTGAATGCCAATGAATGGTTTTTGATTCGGTTAGCCTCTGCTAAACTTGGCATTTGTCCATAGAAGCCTACCTGAACATGTCCCCCAGTCACAAAGAGAGAACTCGCGGCTCCGTGATCAGTTCCCAGAGAACCATTTTCGATAACCTTGCGCCCAAATTCGCTCACCGTGAAAAGAAGCATGCGATCCCAGTTTCCCTGTGCCTTCATCTCACTAACAAATGCTCCCAAAGCACCATCAAGTTCTTCCAGAAGCGCAGCATGTCGACCTTCTAACGGTTTACCATCACCATCAAGCTCAGCTTGGGAACCATGCGTGTCGTATCCAAGTTGCTCCACATGGTAAACACAGGTCCCCACATCAGCGTAGATCATGCCAGCGATATTCTTCAGATCCCTACCCAGTCCAGTATCAGGAAAGGCTGCCGTGGGAAACGCTGCTCCGGGAGCGTTCTGGGCGTCAACAGCCACACCAAGAAGCTCAAGGGAGCCCATCGTATTACGGGCGCGCTCCTCAACAAAAGCCAAGCCAGGCTTCGACGTTATACCACCTACGGGAGCATTGATCAGCTCAGTATAGAGTGCTTGCTCATCACCCTTCTCCCCAGCCAGCCCACTTCCATACCATCGATGTGCAGCAGGGTCTTTGAGTGTCACACCGAGGGATTTCTCTTTTGTCCGAAATGCTAATGTCTCCGTTAACCCCACATTTAAACCAATCGTTGGATCCAATGAGGTCGCACTGTTCGCACACTGATGCTCAAAAAATCGCCCAAGCCAACCATCGCGAACCTGTTCATTCGGTTCAGCCGTATGCCAGTAGTCGAACGAAGTGAAATGCGAAAGATTGGGATTCGGGTAGCCGACGCCGTTGATAATAGCCAACTGATTGAGATCCCAGAGCCCCTTTAGCTGGGTAAGCTTTGGATGAAGGCCATATTCTGAATCTAATGGCAAAACTTCGGCTTGCGCTATACTTAAGGTCGGTCTCGCACCATAGTAGATACTGCTATCCGCACTTCCATAAGGGATCACTGTATTCAACGCATCATTGCCCCCGTTCAGTTGCAGCACGACAACGATGGGGCCGCTTCCACCGCCGGCATTCGACGCGGCGAGAAGCTCCTGGCTAAAGAACCGTTCTCCCATCATACAAGACGCTCCCGCCGCTGCTCCACGTAGTGTGGATTGAAGCAGATCTCTTCGTGTCATCGATGATTTCATTGTCGTTAAAACCTTATTGCATTTGAAACTGGGGCAGCGCGAGAAGCTGCTGAAGCACACGGCGATACACTTTGTCCCTATCCAATCCCTTTAGCTTCCGACGCATATGACGAATCAGGCTCTGACGCTGCCTCGGATGGATTGGAGAAAGATAGAGGACGCGGTCGGCAAGGTGATCGATCAAGAGATTCAAAGAATCCGCACCCCGAATCGCTGCTGGCAACAGCGTTTCATAATCGGGAAGTACATACGGTGTCTCTGCATCACCCCCCGTCGTTGGGATCTTCAAGTGATTACGCAGGGCTTGATGATCTCCGTGCACCCATAAGCTCGCTAAATTGATTCGACTTAGAAGTCCCTCCACCGTCATCCAACGATTTCCCTCAGCGACAGGCTCTGGCCAACCTTGAATTGTTGGAGGGTGCAATAGATTCTGCCCCATCTCATCCATTGCCCAATAGGTCGTCGCCCGGGGAAGCAAGGGCATCTCTAATACTTTCACTATCGAAATAACAATATCAACTGGATCTTTGATTTGGTTGCCAATCGCCGCCTCATCATAAAACTCCTCGGATTGAAAGATCGTCCGAAGAAGCGGAGCGATCTCATAGTCATGGTCACGGAGTTGCCGTCCCAGCTCCGCCATCAAGGAGGCTTCTGGATCAACCCCAACGAAGTATCTCCAAATCTTCTTACCAAGATGCTCCGCGCATTGCACTTGCTCTAGAATAAGCGCAATGGCCATGTCCCCCTGATCTTTCGGATCACCAGGCAACTGGTCCGCAGGATCTTTAATTGCAGCGAGGGTCCCGGGAACCGGAATCCCAGGATTGGCTGGATCCTCGGTAGTCAGAAAGGTTTTCTCTGTCGGGTCGATGCGCCGATACTCGCCATCGCCTCGAACCAACTCGTCAAGGTAAGCTGAGAATGGCTCCGTCTCAGAAAGACTGCGGCCAGTGAACGCTTCCGCACAATGAGTAACGTCCTGTTCAGTGTAACCTCCGTCCACACCCAAGGTGAAGAGCTCTAAAAGCTCACGCCCAAAATTCTCGTTGATCTGCCCACGCCTGCTTCGATCCAGATCGAGCATTCGGATCATCCCTTCTGACCACGACACCTCTCGAAGCAGTAATCCAAAATTACCCAGAGCAAGCGTGCGCAAGACGTCGAGATGCTTATAAAAATAGATGAACCCTGCTTGCGCCTCAATCACATCGAGATCGACGGGGAAGTGATCTAACCAGAATTTCAGCATCTTCGCCGCTAACGCTGGCCCATCCTTCATCTGTAACAGAAACCACTCGGTCAGGTCATAGGCAGCCTCCAAACGGTCGTTGCTTTCCAACAAATCACTGGGCGGCGGAAGCGTAGGCAACGGAAACGCACTCCAGTCCACCGCCTGATCAATGATCGAACTTACTGCGGCGGCAATTACTTGCGTTTTTCCCAACTGAAACAACGCTTCCCGCTGCGCTGGAGTGCCACCGAAACTTGTCCGGCTTAGCAGATGATCTGCCGTTCGCCGGGTCCAGGCGCTGGGAGGCAGAGGGTCGAGTGACATGGCTTCGTGTAGGGTGTCGGGACAGCTGTACTTTCAGAAAAAGCGTGATCCTACAGTATTGGACAGCTTACGCATGCCGGAACTTATTGAATGAATGTATTATCCATCATCCCCATATTGAAGCCCCCTATTGTTTTGAAATTACTCCATCAGCGACACACATCTGAGACTTCTACACACGATGCCATGGACACCACAGCATCCAAGTTCTCGTTCAGGACGCCGATAATCTCGGATGCCTGGTGCTCTTCCTAAGGCTCATGGCAACATTGCAGAAGGCAAATACCCTAGGAGGAGGATGCATGACTCCCTCCTGCGTCGACACCACTTAGCTCGACAAGAACGGATCTGTTGACCGTTTTAGGTTGGAACCGGTCCATTGGACGACACGGGCTTCACGTACACTGTCGCCCCCAACTGAACAAAATCATTCTTATTCATATCGGTATCGCACGGCAAAGTCTCAAAAGTATCCTAACACTCGCTAGCAACCTCCTCCTGCCGGATGTTCTTGCTCGGCGGCTCAGCCTTCCCCACTTTTATCTCGCCTGCACAATTAGCTCCTATCATTGTGACGCCGGATAAGCAATTAATGGGGAATCAACGGTGTTCTTTCTTGTTCAGTTCCCCTCCTTCGATTGCGAACTTCGCTTGGCAGAACTTTACAGTAACGTTTCTTTCGAACGAGTGGACCAAGGATGAGGCTCATTGCTAGACTAGGTGATTACTGTACTTTAAGTCTAGTCACGAGACCCGGCAGTTTTTGAACGAGAGTTCCGTCATCGTGGTTAGGTTTTCAATGGCCTCGTCGCAACCAAAGCGTATAGTTTTGGAGCGTAACCAATCGCTCCTATGGGGAACGATCGGACAGAGAACGCATGCCCGCTGGTTGAGCGTTTCGGTCAAAGATTCGCGGCTTTCGTGTTGGAGGGCATTCTTGGGATATATGCGCACGGCTGGCATCGATCAGCATTCGGTTTAAGACGGCGCTGGCAAAACAGTGGCCCAAATTGGCATGGCTTCTGATGCGTCGGCTGATTCGTGACGGGAAGGTCTCTGACAAAGACATTTATCTGGGTACCTATGTGCCGGAAGAGCTGGACTTGAACGTGACTTACGAGGCCTTGTTAGACCATGTGATTGGGGAGACGAACTACGGTCCGGCCCTGATCATGTGGGCGCAAAAGCTGCTGAAATCACCCATACCGACCGAGGCCGGTTCGAAAGAAAGTGAAGCCAATTTAAGGCGAACACTATCGAGCGATTCTGACCTGCCCGAAGCGGAGAATGCTGTTAGCCATCGGCGCAAGGCGGAAGCGTTGATGAAGGCAGACAATTGATACGGACTGTCTGTAGACTGTGCCTGGAGCAAGAAGAGTTGTTAGAACTCCGCTCCTCACCCCTTGATTTGAAAAACAATACCTATTCGGGGTCAGGAGTATCGCTGCGAGCCACGAAATTAACCAGAGGACGACAACCACAAGAAAGGGCTGCTGGGGCCTCGCCTATACAACCCGACCCATCCAGCCGCAGCTTAGGGACAGTAGCAAAGAGTCGGGGTGATAGGATTCGAACCTACGACTTCCTGGTCCCAAACCAGGCGCACTACCAGGCTGTGCTACACCCCGCTCGCATTGCGAGACCCGACACTTACGCAGTGGGCAAAAGTTGCAAGCGCAAAGATGGAGGTCCGCTGATTTCTCTTTCTCGTTGATTGCCCAGAGATCTCAGATTATGACCCTCCGATGGCTGAACAAGCACGGAAGACTCTCGAAGAACGCGCACAGATGACTGATCTGGAGCGCCTGCGTCACTCTTGCGCCCATGTTTTGGCCACAGCAATCCTCCGGATCTGGCCTGATGCTCAACTTGCGGCGGGGCCGCCCGTTGATTCGGGCTTCTACTATGATATGGAACTGGATCACCGGATTTCCCCCGAAGACTTCGAGCGTATCGAGAAGGAGATGAAGAAGGTGGTCAAGGAGAACCAGAAGTTCGAGCGCATTGCCCTATCCCGTCAGGACGCATTGGAAATGGCCCAGTCGGGCAAACTCGGAGGTCTTTCGGAGCGCTCGGAGCCAAGCAAGTTCAAGCTCGATATCTTGGAGAATATTCCGGACGACGAAGAGATCTCGATCTATCAGAACGGCGAGTTCACCGATCTCTGCGCGGGTCCTCACGTCGGTTTCACCAGCAAGTGCAAAGCTTACAAGTTGATGAATGTCGCGAGCGCTTACTACAAAGGCGATTCGAACAACCCGCAGTTGCAACGCATCTATGGCACAGCGTTTCCTAACAAAACGGAGCTGGCTGCCTACTTGGAACAATTGGAAGAGGCCAAGAAGCGCGACCACCGGAAGTTAGGACGCGATCTCGAACTCTTCACCATCGACGAAGAAGTCGGTCAGGGCCTTATTCTCTGGATGCCAAAGGGTGCCGTCGTAAGGCAAGAACTTCAGGACTTCATTTCAGAGGAGTTAGCGGTGCAAGGGTACTCGCAAGTGTTCACCCCTCATATTGGCAAACTTGATCTGTATCGGACCTCCGGTCACTACCCTTACTATCAAGAGTCACAGTACCCACCAGTGGTTGATCGGGAGACCTTGAAAGGGCTCGCGGACGAAGGATGCGGGTGTGCGGAATTGAGCAACCGGCTCGAGGATGGCGAAATCGACGGCTACCTGCTCAAGCCTATGAATTGCCCTCACCACATCAAGATCTTTGCTGCGACGCATCACTCTTACCGGGACATGCCGGTGAGACTAGCAGAGTTTGGAACCGTCTATCGCTGGGAGATGTCCGGTGAATTGGGTGGCATGACACGGGTGCGTGGTTTCACTCAAGATGACGCACACCTCTTCTGCACACCAGACCAGGTCGAAAGCGAGATCATTGGTTGCGTGAATCTTGTGAAGAAGGTCCTGACAACGCTGGGCATCGAAGATTACCGCGTGCGTGTGGGGCTACGAGATCCTGACTCGACGAAGTATGTTGGCCAACCCGAGAATTGGGACCGGGCCGAGCAAAGTTTGCGCAATGTGGCGACGACTCTAGACGTTCCCTTCACGGAGGCTCCGGGCGAAGCTGCTTTCTATGGACCGAAGATCGATTTCTTGGTCAAGGATGTCATCGGACGCGAGTGGCAACTCGGCACCGTGCAAGTCGACTACAACCTGCCCGAGCGCTTTGACCTTTCCTACATCGGAAGCGACAATGAAGCTCACCGTCCGGTGATGATTCATCGGGCACCATTCGGCTCTATGGAGCGGTTCGTAGGCGTGCTAATCGAGCACTTCGCCGGACATTTCCCCACCTGGCTCGCCCCTGAGCAAGTCCGCGTGATACCAATCTCAGAGAAATATCACGCCTACGCGCAGACTGTGCTTGAGCAGTTACGTCAGTTGAAAGGCCTACGTGTCACGATCGACACCGCCAGCGAGAAGGTCGGAGCTAAGATTCGTCTTGCCCAGTTAGACAAAGTGCCCTATATGCTTCTCATCGGTGCGCAAGAAGAGGAATCTAAACAAGTTAGCATCCGTCATCGCAATCACGGCGACCTCGGATCTAAAGAATTGTCGACCTTCCTCAAAGATGTGGAGAGTGAGATTCGGGAACGTTCCCTGTAATCCTTAGAATTTGAATTCGCTCCAAGTATATTTCCATCCAACGGCTGCGGCGCTTCTTGTCGCGGCCGCATTGTCGCTGCACGTCGGCACCTCTCACCCCCGACTCCCTAAGTCCTATCGCTAAACCGAAACGCAAGTACCGTCCCCGCTACAGGGACATGACTCGAGTCAATGAACGGATTCGCGCACACCGCGTCCGAGTCATTGTCGGCTCTACCAATGAACAGCTAGGAGTATTGCCAACCCAAGATGCCATCGCCGAAGCGAAGCGCCGAGGGCTTGATCTCGTTGAGGTCGCTGCCAAGGCTGATCCTCCAGTCTGCAAGATTGTCGACTACGGTAAGTATAAATACGAGCAGTCAAAGCTGAAGAAAGCGAGTGGCGCAAAACCCGCTCCAAAGCTGAAGGAAGTGAAGTTCCGTGTTCGAACGGATCCTCATGACTACAACATCAAGTTGTCGCATGCTGAAGACTTCCTTGAGGCTGGCAACAAAGTCAGGATTCAGTTGCAGTTTCGTGGCCGCGAGAACGCTCACCACAATGTTGGCTTCGAGGTCATGCAGCGTATCAAAGGTGATTTGCTGACAATGGGGCACGTCGACATGGAACCCAAGCTGGCAGGACGTCAAATTACCATGATGCTGTCTCCTCTTCCGGAACATGCACGACAACGCAGGTTTAAACTCTCCCATGGAAAGCTCATTGAAGAAGATGACTTCGATGAGGAAGAAGAGGACAGCGCTGCCGAAGCAAATGAGGGCGACAGCACTGAGAGCGTCAAGGAAGAAGCAGAGTCCTAACCGCTGACACCGGTGACCGAACGGTCATGAATCGCGACCCTGCCAGCAGCAAGATTCAGGAGATGCGCCAGCGCTACGAACGCGCAGGTTTACGCAAGGCTGATCTCGCAGAATGCCCAATTGCTCAGTTTCAAGCCTGGTTTAGTGAGATCACCGAAGCCGAGGGCACTCTAGAGCCGAACGCCATGACGTTGGCCACGGCTGACAAGGACGGCATGCCCTCAGCTCGGACCGTTCTTCTAAAGGGAGGCCTTGATCGCGGTGCCTTCTGGTTCTTTAGCAATCACACGAGTAAGAAAGGCCAAGACCTGGCCGTCAATCCTCGCGCGGGGCTGGTCTTCCTCTGGAAGGAGTGGGAACGGCAGGTTTGTGTCCGAGGCAACGTCACCAAACTGCCGGAATCTGAAACCCAGGCCTATTTTCAATCTCGGCCGTATGAAAGCCAGATCGGGGCCTGGACATCTCGCCAAAGTGCCGAGATCCCTGATCGCGCTCACCTAGACGAGCGCGATGCTCGACTTCGAGAGCGGTTTCCAGAAGGAAACGTTCCCTGTCCGGAATTCTGGGGTGGTTACGCCGTCCAGCCGCTCAGTATCGAGTTCTGGCAAGGCCGCCCAGGCCGCCTCCACGACCGGTTTCGTTATTACCGTGAAGGCCTGACAGCCCCCTGGACGTGCGTTCGCTTGTCCCCGTAAAATCTAAGATTCTGAAAATCATCAATTTCTTGGAAGAAAGATCGAACGCCTTTCCATGTGGATAGTCTAACTTTATGTAGCGTCTACTCAATGCCCTGAATGGGCGCTAGGATTGTTTCCTTGGTTAAAGTTGAGAGGAATCTCTAGGCCAGGTCGGCTCCTTACCGACCTGGTCTTTCCTTTTCGCAGGAAACTCCAATCATTTCCGTGGCCGGATTGCCATAGCTGCCCTAGGCGATCTCCCTGAGTGGTCGATTGACACGAGTATGGTCAGGAAACGAGTAGTTCTTTATCTATGAATCACATCGTCGTCGCAGGGTGCTCTTGCCTCGCTCTCCTAGGCACGGCAGTCGGAGAGCCCAACGAGAATGCAGAAGCCCGCTATCAGCAAGTCATTGACTACGTGAAGAAGAGCGCGGCCGAGGTGACCACCAATGCTCTCTCCGGAGTGAAAACCCTGGCTGATTGGAACGCAGTCCGAGCTCAGAAACATCGCGAGTTCCTTTACATGCTAGGATTGGACCCAATGCCCGTCCGCACGGCGCTTGAGGCTAAGGTTACTGGAACCATCCATACCCCAAATTATCACATCGAGAACGTCGTCTTTCAAAGCTCGCCTAAGCTTTATGTCACCGGCAATTTGTACATCCCTCACAACGCGACGACTCCCCTACCAACCATTCTTTACGTGTGCGGCCATTCACCACATCCGCTCGGGGCCAAGTACCAATACCAAGACCGCGCGCAGTGGTATGCAGAGAACGGCTATGCGTGCTTCATCATCGATACGTTGGAGTTTGGCGAAGTAGCAGGAATTCACCACGGGCTCCACAATCTCAATATGTGGCAATGGATCTCCGCAGGATACACGCCAGCAGGAATCGAGGTCTGGAACGCCATGCGAGCCATCGACTATTTGGAAACTCGTGAGGAAGTCGACCAGACACGCATTGGAATCACGGGAATCTCAGGAGGCGGAGCCATCAGCTGGTTCTCGGCAGCCGCAGATGATCGCATCGCGGTTGCGGTGCCAGTTTGCGGAACCTTTACCTACGGCTCTCAAGCTAAGAACTGGCTCGCTGATGGTCAATGTGACTGCATCTATTTCAACAACACCTATCAAAGTGATCTAAGCATCATGGGAGCGCTGATTGCACCACGCCCACTCATGACTTGCAGTGGAATAAAGGATTCTATCTTCCCACCAGACGGCTACCATGAGGTGCACCGGCAAGTGAAACCGCTGTACGACCTGCACGGTGTGGATGGCATCAGAAATATCGACGACGATGTACCCCACCAGGACAGCCCGAAACTAAGACAAGAAACCCGTCAGTGGTTTAATCGTTGGTTCATGAACGACACGACACCCGTGGACCGTGTTCCCAACCCAGAGAATAAGCGTCACACGGCAGAAGAACTTGCGTGCCTCAAGACAATACCATGGGACGCCGCTAATTTCAGCGCGCATGATCACTTCGTTACCCGCAAAGAACTAGCGGAACCCACGAAGAAGGAAGAACTACTTGCTGAGTTGCACGACAAGACGTTTCGCTGGTTTCCGGAGCAATCCATTCCCTTTGAACCCATTCCCAACGGCGGGCATGGCGGATGGATGGATCGCTACGGCGAGTATGATGACTTTCAGATTCATTCGGAAGCGAATGTCCGCATTCGCGTGCAGATCGTCAGAGCACGAAACCGGACACCGAACACACCGCTGCTTGTTTACCTCAAACGCCCTGAAGACACCTTGTCCGCAGTCGATGTCGATGAGCTCTTAGCGGTTCTTGGGCACAGTGACGTCGCCATGGTGAATCCTCGCCTCACCGATCATCAGATCGATCACCAAGAATGGACCAACATCGAACGAACTGCGGTTTGGTCAGGACGCACCATTGCCGCAATGCAAGTATGGGATGTGCTTCGAGCGACGAAATGGTTGGCAGAAGAACTGAAGACGGAAAGTCGCCCCATCGTGCTCTTTGCGAAATCAGAAATGGCCGTACCTGCGCTCTACGCGACGCTCCTGGCACCTGAGATTTCACAGGTGATTGTACGTGACCTGCACACCTCCCACGACCAAGCGCCCCCGTTGCTGAATGTTCTCCGTTTCACCGACATCCCAGAAGTGGGCGCGGTCATGGGCTCTCGGCTTTGCTTTCTAGGCGCCCGCCCTCCTGGGTTTTCGCTTGCATCGGAAGCCAGAAGCCTTCCGACAGCGCTCTTCGAGAAGTTGTCTCCCCGATAGGAGCGGTCGCGGTAGACTGAACGCACTCTCCTTCCCTACCCCGATTGCACGGCCATCGCTGCGCGACTATGTTACTGTGAACGTTGCGGATTCCTCTTCGCCTTGGCGGATATGGTCTCGGCTATCACGTATTTAAATTCCCCCCCCCGATCATGAAACAGCGCCTTTCCCTACCCCTAGGTGTCCTATTCATTGCGACGACCTTACAGATCCAAAGCCAGACCATTCACATCAACGAGATTCTGGCTGCCAATGTCATCAATTCTCCAGACAACGTCGACTTCGATGACTACTCCGATTGGATTGAACTCGCGAATCCCTCTGACGAAACAGTTTCGCTAGATGGCTACTATCTCTCAGATGATCCTGACAATCCGCTGAAGTGGGCCGTTCCCGCCGGTGCCGAGATTTCGGCCAACGGCTTCCTTGTCATTCGCGCTGACGGATTCGATGCCGGTCCTGAACAAGTCTTTCGCCGTGAATACTCTCCCTGGAGCAACTTCAGAACAACGTCCTACCACACCAATTTTAAACTCGACGAAGAAGGGGAAACAGTAAGCCTGGCTCGCGTAGACAGCACTCAGTTTGGAGATGTGGATATCGTATCACTTGGTTCAATGTGGCGATTCCTGGACGACGGCGGCAACCCTGGCCCATTGTGGGCAGAACCAGGTTTCGACGATGCAGATTGGTCGGAAGGGCCCGCGCAACTGGGCTATGGAGAAAGTGATGAGACAACGATCATCAGCTATGGACCAGACGACGACGACAAGTTTCCCACCACCTACTTCCGCACCCGTTTCGAAGAGAAGTCACCAGACAGCCTCACCAACGTTAAACTCCGAATGCTAGCAGATGACGGCGCGGTCGCCTTTCTTAATGGCGTCGAGATTGGTCGCTTCCGCATGGATCCTGGCACCACAAGTTACTTGTCCTACGCGGCAGACAATTCGTCTGAGGGCCAGTTCGATGTCATCAGCCTCACGCCAGATCAGCTTCGACCTGGCACCAACGTCTTGGCGGTTGAAGTGCATCAGGTAGATGCAGACAGCTCTGATATCAGCTTTGACCTGGAACTTGTCGCTACTCGCGTTCCCGATCGTTTCGAGCAAATCGATGAGGTCAACTTCGGGATACAGACCTCTGACGTGTCCTATGGTCGAGACGCCGACGGCCAATGGACACTCTTCGGCGAGCCAACGCCAGGGAGTGCGAACTCTGCTTTCAACACAGCCGATTCAATTTCTACAAGCGCTGTTTCATTCAACACCTCTGGAGGGTTCTTCCTCAACGAAGAAGAACTCCACCTAACGACAGAAGATCCTACGGCATCAATTCACTACACGCTCGATGGCTCCTGGCCGACCTCGCGGTCCTTGGTCTATGAAAACCCGATAACTATCAGTACCACCACAGTCGTACGCGCACGCTCATTTGCACCAAACAAAGTTCCCGGAGAAATCTCTACCCACACCTATTTCATCAATGCACCCGTTCACGAGATGCCGATCATCTCGCTCGCGGTCGATCCTGAGATCTTCTTCGGAGAGACGCTTGGCGTCTATGCGAACGTGCATAAAGGCCGCGAGGCGCCGCTGAATCTCGCCTACTACGAACCAAATGACAAGCTGCAGTTCCAAGTGAACGCCGGCGTCAAGATTGGCGGAGAGAACATCTGGAGATTTGCGCAGAAACCGTTGAATATCTCGCTTCGCGGCAAGTACGGTGACGATGCGATTGCGTATCAACTATTTCCCGATCTGCGAATGGCCAACTTTAGCCGCTTTGGACTACGCAACGGTGGCGACAATTGGGATGATGCTATGCTCCGCGATGCCATCACACCACGGATCATGCACGGCCAGATGGCCAATGACGTGGAGGATTACCAGCCCGTCGTCGTGTATATCAACGGTCGCTACTGGGGTATTCACAATTTGCGATCTTCGTTAGACCCAAATTACTTTGCTTCAAGGCATCAGGTGGATCCTGACAACTACGACCACCTAGAATACGGCCACATCACGAGTGGCGCGGTGACCTTGGGTGTCAAGGAAGGCAACACGGACGACTACCTTGCTTTAGAAGAGTATGCTGCGACAAACGACCTCAGCGATCCCGTGCACTATGCACACATGGAATCGCAAATGGACATGGAGAGCTTCATGGATTTCGTCTGCATCGAGGATTTCGTTTACAATAGCAGTTGGCGCCACAACCGGGAATTCTGGCGCGAGCGCAAGGACGGGGCCAAGTGGCGCTGGATCGTGCCCGATCTTGATCGCGGGCTCAATACCTCGAATCAGACATCCTCACTGTTAGATAATTTCGCAAGAGACTTCGACCTCTTTGGCGATCTCATGGCCAATGCCACCTTCAAAAATAAGCTGGCACAACGCTATGCCACTCATCTGAGCAGCACCTTTCACCCTGACCGCATCGCCGATATCGTTGACGACGCCAATACCGAAGTCCTCAACGAAGTATCGAGACACATCGATCGCTGGCTAGATGAGGATGGCATCTCTTCCCTCGAAGACCGTCAGGAGGAGATAGACGAAATCAAGGAGTTCGCCCGAGATCGAGCACCGCACGTGTATTCAGACTTCCAAGACAATTTCGGCCTGCCAGGCACGGTCGACATGACCATCGAGGTGGCACCTACCAACGGTGGACAAGTTCTGCTCAACGACGTGCCATTGTTGCCGAACTATGATTCTACGATTGAACTGTTAGAGGGCCTACCATCTGAGGCCACGGCGATCGCCGCGCCCGGTTACGAATTCGTGGAGTGGAGCACTGGCGAAACAACCACCAGCATAGACGTGTCGACAGACGTTTCGTGGATTCTCACTGCTACCTTTCGCCAGATTGATGAGAGCGTTCTTCCTCCGATCATCGAACGCGATCTCACGCTAAACCCTAATTCAGTCTACACCGCAAACGGTCATGTCATCGTTCCCGAAGGAGTAACCCTCACCATTCCCGAGGGAGCGATCCTCCGCATGCCTCCTCTCGGAGACCTCAGAGTGTCTGGTCGTCTTGAAATGAATGGCACCGATCTGAATCCAATCCTAGTCGAGTCACACAGAGCGTCTGAACGCTGGGGCTCGATCGCTATCGTCGACGGTGAGGGTGTTAGCCAATTGAGCCATGTAGTCCTGCGGGGTGGCTCCCTTGGAAGCAATCCAGCGCTAGAGCGTGGGACAATTTCCATCGTGCGATCAGAGGTCGAGATGGATCATTTGGATATTGATCAGGGGCTGATTCCAATCTTTGGCTGGGAATCAACGGTCTCTCTCCGCTCTAGCAGAATTCACACACTTCACACCGGCGATGGAATTAATGTTAAACACGGCGAAGGCTTGGTCGAGGACTGCACCTTCCCTGGAAATACTGAACGAGACACGGACGCGATCGACTTCGATGATGTGACCAATGGAATCATACGCAACAATCGCATCTATGCGTTTCGAGGCCCTAACAGTGACGGAATTGATGTTGGTGAAGGCTGTGTTGATTTGCTTGTCACGGGCAACCGCATCTTCAACAACTCGGACAAAGGCATCTCGGTCGGTCAAGGATCCACCGTACGCATTGAGCGCAATCTGATTGTTGGATGCGCCCAAGGCATCGGCATCAAAGACACCGGCTCCACAGCATGGATCAATCACAACTCCTTCGCCCAGTGCGATGTTGGGGTCGCTGTGTTTGAGAAGAACCTCGGTGCTGGCGGCGGCATTGCCGAGGTTACCAACAGTATCTTCTACCGGTCCAAAGATGCGCCTGCCACCGTTGATTCCCTTTCGCTACTGACGATCTCTGATTCCTTGTCGGATACCATACCGTTGCTCGGCGCAAGCAATCGAATGGGAGACCCAGAGTTTACAGATCCTGGCATCTACGACTTCTCTCTCAAGCCTGCCTCCCCATACCAAGCTCTCGGAGCTGGATATGTTTATGATCCAAGCGACTATCCGTTTCATGTGCCAAACGTCATAGTGATCAACGAAATCCTCAGCCACTCCGAAAACGGCACGCCCGACTGGATCGAATTGCATAACACCAGTGGCAACCCGTTTGACCTCAGCGGCTGGTTTCTGAGCGATGCCAAATCCAATCTACGCAAATACGAAATCGCTGATGGGACAACGATTCCAGCGAATGGCTACGTGGTGTTCTACGAGAACGAGACCTTCGGGGAAACAAGCGAAGATCCTGGCAGGCACATTCCCTTTGCTCTCAATGAGAATGGCGAAACTGTTTACCTCTTTGGTCCGGGTAACGAGGTCTTGTTAGACTACGTTGTAGAAGAATCGTTCGGCCCCTCCCCTGCACGTGTAAGTAAAGGTCGCTATCTCAAGAGCACCCAGACCTACAACTTCGTCGCCATGAGCGAGCCCACTCCGGGCGAGACAAACAGCACTCCAGTCGTCGGGCCGATTGTGATCAGTGAGATCATGTATCGCCCGAGTGTAGATGGGGATGCAGAGTATCTCGAACTGGTCAACATCAGTAACGAATCAGTCACGCTCTACGACACACTCAAAGAAACACCCTGGCGATTCACTGACGGCATTGTCTTTGACTTTCCATCACTCGCCCCGATCTCGATCGGGGCCGGAGAGCGCCTCCTTCTCGTGAGAAACGAAGCCGCGTTCCGTGCACGTTTCCCAAACACTCCAGAAACGACGCTCGTCCTTTCATGGCAAGATTCCGGTCTGAGCAACGGCGGAGAACGCATCGAACTGTCTCGTCCAGGCGATGTCGACGAGCTCGGAGTCAGGCAATGGGTGCGCGTCGACCGTGTAACCTATGGCGATAGCGTTCTTTGGCCTGCGGAAGCAGACGGCAATGGACTATCACTTACACGCATCGAAACCTCAGCCTATGGAAACGATGTCATCAACTGGGAGGCGTCTCCTCCAACCCCGGGTACGGACAAGGGAAAACCCGACAGCTACGACGCCTGGGCAAACGAAGAAGGAATCGGCCCCTTTGAGCAAGACGACGACGGAGATGGAATCCTCAACGGTCTTGAATATGCGTTAGGCTTGAATCCTGGTATTCCCAGCGTGATGCCGACTACTCAGTTCATAATTTCCCAGGACAAGCTCGAGATACACATTCCCGTTGTGGAGCCCCGCACTGGTGTCAATTACAGTCTAGAGATCTCCACCGATTTGCTTAGCTGGCAGTCTGTTGAGACATCGATCAACGGGAGGGCCATTTCAACCACTATCGCAAGAACCGAATCCCCAACCCGATTCGTCAGATTGAAAGTTAGCCAATAGCCATTTAGCTGACGCTAGTCTTTTGAGATCACCTTGGCTCCAACCTCGCCATCTCGAACTTTCAAAGTGATCTCGCGCCCCTTGCGCAATGAGTCGACTGAGCTAATTGGCTTGCCATTTCCGTCAAGGATCATGCTATAGCCTCGAACCAAGGTCTGTTCAGGGCCGAGAGCGCGCAAATGCCGCTCTCGTGAAACTACCTGATCTTGGTGCCGGGTAAGTTGTTGTTTCAGTGCGAGAACCAAACGAGCTCGCTGAGCCGAGCAATGGGCCTGCAATCGCTCTACATGACCGAGCGGACAAAGGGATCGCAACGCTCGTCGATGAATCTGAAGTTGCGCTTCCCGATCCTTCATACCTGACTGAATCACAGCACCCAGCTCTACCGCACGATCATCCAACTGCTGGCTCAATTCGGCCAGGTACCTTAGAGGCCTTTGCATGGCGCCTCCGCGACGATACCACGTGAGTCGCTCATTGAGATACTCAAGACGACGACACACCAACTGATGCAATTGCCGACGCTTATCATCGAGAAAATGGCGGAGTTCATTCTGATCCGGCGTGATCAATTCTGCAGCTGCGCTCGGAGTCGGCGCACGCATATCCGCGACGAAGTCGGCGATAGAGAAGTCTGTTTCGTGCCCCACCGCTGAGACTACAGGTATTGGACACCCATCGATCGCCCGTGCCAGGGCCTCTTCATTGAAGGCCCAGAGGTCCTCCAGACTTCCCCCCCCCCGCGCCAGCACAATCGTGTCAATGTCAGTGCGATTACCGAGAGCATTCAATCCCTCAATGATCTCAAGATGAGCTCCATCGCCCTGCACGCGCACCGGAAAGATGAGGATCTCTACCCAAGGTGCGCGCCGCTGAAGAACCGATAGGAGATCTTGAATGACAGCACCCGTGGGCGAGGTGACGATTGCAAGACGGCGCGGGAACCTCGTGACTGCCTGTTTCCGTGAAGGATCAAACAACCCTTCGTCCCTTAGCTTCTGTTTTAAGGCCTCGAAGCGTTCGTGAAGATTGCCAGCACCAATACTCTGTGCTTCTTTGACCACGAGCTGGTATTGCCCTCGTGCCTCATAGAGACTAAGTTCTCCAAACAGACGCAGCTTCACACCATCTTTGATGGGCGTCCGATTGTTCCAAGCGCTTCCTCGAAAGAAGACACAGCTGAGCTGGGCCTTGGAATCCTTCAAGGTGCAATACTGGTGCCCTGATGCCTGCTTGCGATGATTGCTGACTTCGCCCTCGACCCACACCTCACCAACATGCTCTTCTAACAAACCGCGAACCATTCGCGTGAGCTGGCTGACAGTGTTTATCTCCATGGGATCATTTAGCACGCCCAAAGCGAGGCGTCCAACCAAGCGTTTGTTTGACGAGCGGCCCTAGTCCCGGCAGGGTATGTGCATGACTCTCCAAGGACACTCGATCATCGGAAACTCCGCAGTAGTCGGGACAGGTAAAGCCGGGCGCGCTATGAACCCTGCCACGGGCGAAACGTTGTCACCAGACTACCATGAAGTGAGCGAAGCTCAGGCAAACGAGGCCGTTGCAATGGCAGCGGCCGCCTTTCCCATCTACCGCAAATGTTCGATTGCTAAACGCGCCGCCTTTCTTCGCTCCATCGCCGACCAAATCGAAGCCCGCGGCGACGACTTGGCTGCCCGCGGTCCATTAGAGACGGGCTTACCCGAAGGCCGTATTAGAATGGAAACGGGCCGGACTTACGGGCAACTTCGCCTCTTTGCCAGTGTCGTTGAAGATGGATCCTGGGTGGATGCCAGGATCGACCACGCTGATCCCGATCGCCAACCTATCCCAAAGCCTGACGTGCGTTCCATGCTCCAAGGCCTCGGCCCCGTCGCCGTGTTCTGCGCTAGCAATTTCCCTCTTGCCTTCTCCGTCGCGGGTGGCGACACGGCTTCGGCACTGGCCGCCGGTTGCCCGGTCGTTGTGAAAGCGCACCACTCCCATCCCGGTGTCGCCGAAATCGTCGGCCAAGCCGTGCAAGCAGCGGCTCAATTGTGCGGACTTCCTGATGGTATTTTCTCACTGCTCTATGGAGGCGGGAGAACGACCGGTGCCGCACTCGTTCAGCATCCTAGCATAAAGGCTGTTGGCTTTACAGGATCACTTGCAGGTGGGCGCGCACTCATGGACCTGGCTGCAGCTCGCCCAGAGCCCATTCCCGTGTATGCCGAAATGGGCAGCCTCAATCCTGTATTCATCCTTCCCGAAGCGATGGCTGAGCGCGGCCAAGCGATTGCAGAAAGTCTCAGCGGTTCCGTTACTCTCGGTGTGGGCCAGTTCTGCACAAGCCCTGGCCTCGTCGTCGCCGCTGACGACGACCAAACGGCACAATTCACCACAGCTCTAGCAGGGAAACAGCAAGAAGCCGCTCCCGGCGTGATGCTCAATTCGGGTATCCATGACGCCTACGAATCTAGCGTAACCCAGTTACAAGAGCACCAGGCCGTAACGGCGTTAGCCGCTCCGGTGCAACAGGAAGGCTGCTTGGCCGATCCCGCGCTGTTCGAAGTTGCTGCTAGAGACTTCATTGGTGATTCCGCACTGAGTTCTGAAGACTTTGGACCATCCACGACAATAGTCAAACACGGCTCAAAAGCCGAATTGTTAGAGCTCGCGAAGAACCTTGAAGGGCACCTCACGGCAACCATCCATGGAACCGAAGCCGATTTAGAAGCAAATCGCAATCTCATCGACGTCCTCGAAACAAAGGTGGGTCGATTGATCGTCAATGGCTACCCTACCGGTGTCGAAGTCTGTCAGGCCATGGTCCACGGTGGCCCTTACCCTGCAACTGCGGACGGCCGATCCACCTCCGTTGGCACACAGGCGATCTACCGCTTCGCCCGTCCCCTCGCCTACCAAGGTTTTCCGCAAAGCCAGCTGCCACCTGAGTTGCAAGATGCCAACCCGCTGGGCGTCGCTCAGATGATCGATGGCAATCGACACGTTTAGCTAGACCACAGACTCGTAGACCTTAATCACGTCTTGCGCAGTCTTCTCCCATTGGAACGTCGACGCGTAAGCGATGCCCTTTTTGCGCTGAGCATCACTCCATCCAGCGGCCGAAGCTGATTCGATACAAGAAGTCATGGCTGGGACATCCGTGGGGTCAAAGGTCGCTACGAGGTCTCCAGCGATCTCTTTCATCGAGGAGGTGTTAGAACAAATGACGGGAGCACCACAGGCTAACGCTTCGATGATCGGAAACCCAAATCCTTCAAAGATCGACGGATAGATCATGAGATCGCACCCAGAGTAGAGCAGCGGCAAACTAGACAACGGGGCGAAGCCAAGAAAGATGATGTCGTCAGCGACCTTACTGGCTTTGGCACGAGCTCGAATGTCATCGGCCCCATTCCAATCTGCTCCCGAGAAGACAAGCTGATGCGGGCTGTCGCAGTTGTCCTTAAAGGCTTGAAAGGCCTCGATCAGTCTCACATGATTCTTGGCTGGGTGCTCCAGACGCGAGACATAGGTAAAGAATGGCTGCTGCAGATCATGCTCCTCTGCTAGTTTAGCCTGAGCCTCCGCCTTGGCCACTGGCTTAAAGGTACCTCGATCGATCCCTGAGTAGATTACCGAGATACTCTCTTCTGGATAGCCAACAATTCTAACAATATCGTCTTTGGTATACTGACTGACAGCAATGATATGGTCCGCAGAACGAATCATGGTCGGAACGATCTTACGATTGAAGAACATACGCGCCGAATCATACTTCCTATCAATTGCAAAGGTGGCCAGATCATGCACCGTCGCCACGATCTTAGATCGCTTGGCCACCGGAATGCGTCGGTAGCTTGGGATGTGGAGCACGTCATACGAGCTAGCACGACTCGATAGCGGAAAGACCGAATTGTGCCAGGCGATGTTGGCAACAGGATGTTTTATCCAGGATGCGAAAAGCTGCTTTGAGAAGCGTTCGTTGCTCAATGGGATAAGATGCTCTTCGTCCCGTGCGATCAGCAGTTCATATTCATTCGTTTGATCCTCCAACTGCAGGTATTTCGCGAGCGTCCGAATATAGGAGGCCACCCCTGATTTCCCACCCTGCATCACGAATGTAGATACCCCGATCCTCATTGAAACGGCATCCTAGGTGCGGCCAACCTAACTTCAAGATGAAGCTGGATTTTACTAAAAACCCTTAAAAATCGTGTAACCGGAATCTCTCAATTACGATAAAATTATTAATTGCAACTAGAATACACGACTTAGAAGTATTACCACAAAAAAGCAATCATTCCACACCGACTGTATCACTTCCGCTACTTCTACTCCTCACCCACCCCCACCCCCAACTACCAGTCCAAATGCACTTAAGATTCCTCGCCTGCATGATCTTGATGATCAGTATGGCAGGCGCTTATGCCCACCAAGTGGGCGAGAGCTACCTGTTTCTCAAGGTTTTCGAGAACCATCTGGAATGTCGGGTACACACGACGGTTTCCGATCTCGATGATACCCTCTCCATCGACACGAACGGCGACGGCAAGGTCACCGAAGATGAATTGAAGGCCAAGCTGACCGATGCGACCAGCTACATCAGCAACCACGTAGCGATCGCCGCTGAAGGCCAGCCGCTGCAGCTAGACTATACCGGCTACGAGATGCTGAAGATCTCGCTCGGCCAATTTGTCGTCTTCAAATACCGCACGCCAGACCTCGCTCCCGTGCCTGACATTATCGATGTGAGCATGTCTGTCTTCTTCGATTCTGATCCCAAACAGAGAGCCCGAGTCGTGCTGGAGGAGAACGCCAAGACGGGAGAAATAAATAATGTGGAACGGGTGGCGCTTGATTTCGAACCCGGTGACGGTGCCAAACAGCTGGATCTCACGCAGAAGTATACTCCGCTCAACGAGTTCCGTCGCTTTGTGTGGGAAGGCATTTGGCACATTTGGATCGGCCTGGATCATATTCTCTTCCTCGCAGCGCTCGTGCTTCCAGCCGTGCTCATTCTGAGCAACAGCCAGTGGAGCACTGTGGATAGCTTTCGGCCAGCACTGTGGAATGTGGTGAAGATCGTCACGTGTTTCACCGTCGCCCACTCTATCACATTCAGTCTGGCAGCATTGGGAGTCGTCTCTCTCTCATCGAGAGTCGTCGAGTCTATCATTGCCCTTTCGGTTTTCCTCGCCGCAATGAATAACATCTGGCCGGTCGGGAAGCAGCAAACTTGGGTCATCGTCTTTGTGTTTGGGCTCTTCCATGGGTTTGGATTCGCCAGCGTCTTTGGGGATCTCTTAAGTGACGATGCCCTTGTCGTGCCTCTCATCGGGTTTAACGTCGGCGTCGAAGTTGGGCAAGTTGCTATTCTCCTAGCACTTTTTCCTATTCTCTTCGTGCTCCGGGATCGGAAAGACATCGTCGGAGCCGCTGTGCTCATTGGCGCCGCTTTGGTCATTGGCTATCTAATCGCTGAACCCTGGTGGATTCTTGTCGCTATTTCTCTATTATTTCCCGTGCTCTACGTAACGAGAAGTAAGAATAAGCCTTACATTCACGCCATTCTCTACGGCGGCTCTGCCGTCATTGCACTCCGTGCGCTTGTATGGTTTATTGAACGCGCTTTCGATCTCGGGTAATTAATTTATGAAAGGCTTTCTTTCACGTACTCGACGTTGGGCATTAATTCCAGCACTCCTTCTTAGTGTACTAGGATCAATGCTCGTTCTTCGACAGTGGCGCCACATGGGCAAACACCTGTGGGAGCCTCTGGTCGTTCCTTTGACCATTACAGAAGGTCAAACAGTGAATGGTCAGTTCACGGCCGAACTCTCCGAAGCCTACGAGGTGGAACTAAAGATCGACTGGTCTCTTCCTAACGAGACTCTTGATAGGCTGATCTACATCAGTGAAGGCACGGCACCTTTAGACATCCAATGGAATGTCCGACATGGCCAAAAAATTGTCGCTCAGGGAGACTGCCGAGATTACCTTTATCTTTCTGAAGGCGGACACTACAGAAAGAGCAAGATAAATGACGCTCTCCTCAATATCCCATTTCACCGACAGTCTTCTACCGGAACACTTTCCCGCGGTGTCGGTAGGTTTCAAGCCGAAGCAGCCAACACCTATCAAGTAAGTGTTAAGGTGAATGCGACCATTGACGAACTGAACGTTGCCAATCCGCGATGGGTGATTCGACTCAGTCGCGCTTTCTGGACTCGCCACCTCGATGAACTTAGGCGCTCCGCTTACGTGGGTTATATCTTCCTCGGCATAGCAGGTGCGTCCTTCCTCTGGTTCCTACTTGGCACCCTGTGTCAGCGAAACATCTCCTCCAGCTAACAGATGGATACGCTCATCATCGATAGACACGATATCCGGCGCCTCGTCGATAGCGTCGGATTGGACACTCTAATGAGGGAACTGATCACCCGACTCAAGACCTCATTCGCGAGTTTCCAATCAGGCGATATCAGCACGCCTGCTCGCTCGGGCTGCTCCTACCATCGTCCTCAACTTGGCCTCGTCGAATGGATGCCAGCCATGCAAACCGGCGGTCCCGTGTGTGTGAAGATAGTCGGCTATCATCCGAGCAATCCATCCACCCTCAATCTACCGACCATTCTTTCGACCACCTCTTTATACGATACTCGAACAGGACATCTCTTGGGTTTAGCAGATGCCACCTTTCTGACCGCCTTACGCACAGGCGCCGCGTCTGCTGTGGCCACCAGTTGGCTGGCACAAGAAGACTCCAAGGTACTTGGTCTGATCGGATGTGGGGCTCAAGCGGTGACTCAAGCTCATGCCATCTCTCTTGCCTTGCCTAAGTTGCAAGAGATCCTGTTCTTTGACACTGATAGCAGCACGATGACCTCGCTGCCGGCTCGCCTGGCACCGCTCAGACTCAAGGCTTCGGCCAAAGCTGCCGCACTAGATCAACTGATGCCAAAGGCGGACATTCTCTGCACTGCGACTTCTGTCGACGTGGCCGGAGGGCCCGTGTTCACCGAAGGCACGGAGAAGTCATCGCTACACATCAATGCCGTCGGATCAGACTTCCCAGGCAAGACGGAAGTTCCACTAGCACTCCTCCGTCGAGCTAGGGTCTGCCCCGACTTCAGAGATCAAGCCATCGCCGAAGGAGAGTGTCAGCAACTGCGTCCCGATGAAATCGGCGTTGACCTTGCGACCATCGCCGGGAATCCGGAAGACTTTGCCCACTATCGAGACGAGCAGACGGTCTTCGATTCAACGGGGTGGGCGGTCGAAGATCTCGCCGCCATGGAAATGGTCATGGGATACGCCGAAGAACTTCAGTTAGGCCAGCGGGTCGAATTAGAATCCGTGTTCGAAGACCCCATGAATCCCTACGAGTTCGACGCCCCCGCCCCCCTGATCGCTCACGCGTCTTCTTTTTAGCATGCACCCAGTGTTCGACAACTCTCATCTTGCTCAGAAAGCAGAGGCTTACGACTTTGCCCGGGAGCATTTGCAGTCGGACATGGTTGCGGCAGATCGCGCTGCCACGTTCCCCAGAGACCTGTGGATTGCTTGCGCGCGTCAAGGCATCCAAGGGTTGGCGGCTCCCGAGGATCATGGGGGCAAGGGAGACGTCGATTTGCTCACAAGCATGCTCGTGATGGAAGGGCTTGGCAAAGGATGCCGTGACAATGGCTTATGCTTTGCCCTCAACGCGCAGATGTGGACAGTTCAGTTGCCCATTGTCGACTTTGGATCGGATGAACAGAAGGCCAAGTATCTCCCTCGGTTTATAAGCGGAGAGATCATCGGATGTCATGCGGTAACCGAACCTAACCACGGTTCCGACGCGTTCAGCATGGAAACGCATGCAGAGAAAGTTGAGGGAGGATACCGACTCAACGGCACGAAACGCCTAGTTTCCCTCGCCCCCATTGCCGATGTCGCCCTGCTCTTCGCCACCATCAATCCAGAGCTCGGCAAGTGGGGAGTGACGGCGTTTCTGGTCGATCTGCATGCAGAGGGGATCAGCGTGAGTCCGCCTCAAGAGAAGATGGGGCTGAGAACCGTTCCCATCGGCGAGATTCACCTGAAAGATCATTTCCTAGCAGAGAGCCAACGCCTCGGACCTGAGGGAGCAGGTGCCAGCATTTCCAATCACTCCTTAGAAATCGAACGTTGCTCCATCCTGGCCAGCCAACTCGGCGCCATGGAGCGCCAACTCGACGAGAGTGTGGCACGCGCCAAGTCACGCAAGCAATTCGGAAAGCCGATTGGCCAATTCCAATCCGTCTCCAACCGACTGGCAGACATGAAGCTGCGACTCGAAACAACGCGCCTCCTGCTCTACCAAGTCGCCTGGCTGAAAGAGCGCAAGCAGCCGGCCATGATGGAGTCCGCAATGCTTAAGCTGCACCTTAGTGAATCGTTTCTGGCGTCGAGCATGGATGCGATTCGCACCTTCGGGGGCGATGGCTACCTCACAGAGACCGAAGTCGAACGCGATCTGCGAGACGCCGTAGGCGGGGTCCTCTATGCTGGCACCTCCGCTATTCAGAGAAACATCATTGCCAGTATGCTCGGTCTGTAAATAGTTCGCATGGTCTTTCTTCTTCCAGATGCTGTCACTGAAGCGGCCCAAGTAGCGTCCGAGCGAACGGCCATTGTTTGTCGCAAGGAAAGTCTCTCTTATGGGCAGCTTGAACAACGCTCCAATCAGCTAGCTCGAACGCTGGTCGATCAAGGGGTAATCCGAGGCGACCGCGTCGGGATCTTTCTCGATAAGAGCATCGAAAGCGCGATCACACTCTACGGTATCATGAAAGCCGGCGCCGCGTATGTGCCACTGGATGTCTCCGCACCACCCGCTCGACTCGACTACGTCGTCAAACACTGCGGGATTCATCATCTGGTCACCGCCCCAAACAAGCGACGCGGACTCGTTCAACTGCTCGCCTCCTCGGATAGCCCTATCGAATGTTTGATAGGTGCGCCTGCAATCGAAGGCATCCGTGCCAGACATATTTCGTGGAAAGATATTTCTCTCACAAGCTCCTCGCACATTGAAAGTGGCTGCCTCGATCAAGATCTTGCCTACATCATGTACACCAGCGGCTCCACGGGCGAGCCCAAAGGCATCATGCACTCTCATGCCAGCGGCTTGAGCTATGCCAAATGGGCCCATGATGTCTACAGCCTCCGCGCTGAAGATCGTCTGACCAACCATGCCCCGCTCCATTTCGACCTATCCACATTCGATTTCTTTGCCGGCGCCCTAGCAGGTGCCACGACCGTGATCGTAGGAGACGAGTATCTCAAACTCCCCGCAAGCTACTCACAGCTGCTTGCCGATGAGAAGATCACCACGTTCTTCACCGTACCTTACACGCTGACCCAGCTACTCACACGCGGAGCACTCGACCAACGCGATCTCACCGCGCTGCGATGGATTATCTTTGGAGGTGAACCCTTTCCGATGAAGTACCTTGTCAGCCTCATGGCAGCCCTCCCTCATGCACGCTTCAGTAATATGTACGGACCCGCCGAAGTGAACGGCTGCACCTACTATCATGTTCCCCGCCCCATTGAGGACGAAGAGACGCCTATCCCTATCGGAACGACATGGCGCAACGCCGACGCTCTGATCGTAGACGAGGACGATCACATCCTGACAGACAACACACCAGGCGAATTACTCATTCGCAGTAGCACCATGATGCAGGGCTACTGGAATCGCCCAGATCTCAATAAGCTTGCCTTCGCCAAACTCGCAGGCACCGAGGAGCACCCGCACTACTACTATTGCACGGGAGACCTTGTCGAGCGACTCGATGATGGAAACCTCAAGTTTCTTGGGCGTAAGGATCGCCAAATCAAAACACGGGGCTACCGCGTGGAACTCGATGAAGTAGAAGCCTCCGTGCTCAAGCTCGCACCGGTGGAAGAAGCTGCCGCGTTCGCCGTCCCCTACGGCGAAGGTTCTCTGTCAATCCACGTCGCCGTCATCCTCGCGCCTGAAAGTAATCAGGTCACCTCCATCGATCTCCTGAAAACCCTGAAAGAAATGCTCCCCTGGTACAGCGTGCCACAGAAGCTGACGACGGAGTTCACGTTTCCACGCACCACCAGCGGCAAGATCGACCGACGTGCCTTACAAACTCGAGCCGCGCAGGCCTAACTACATTCATGTCTGACAATCGCTCCCTCATTCGAGACTTCATTCTCCACGAACTGCTGAACGGCGAGCAAGCAGACGAACTTGAGTTCGATACGAACCTCCTCGTGTCTGGGCTGGTCGACTCACTGGGAATGGTCAGACTGATTGCTCATCTTGAAGAGAAGCTCAGCGTCAAGATCCCACCGGAAGACGTCACCATTGAAAACTTCATCAGCATCGATGTCATGGCTGACTACCTTAAGACCGTTCAAACATCCTAAATGGACACCTCTTCCAACATCCAATCTTCGGGCCTCACGGGGACCCAATACCTCCTTTGGATGGGGCAAAAGTTAAATCCTGACATTCCCCTTTACAATATGATTCTGACCTTCCGTTGGAAGGTCAGAATCGACGAGGCCCGCTTCGGTCAGGCTTGGCAGCGCCTCGTCGAGCAGAACGAGGCGTTGCGCTCCGTCATCCGGGAAGAGAATGGTCAACCGACTCAAGAGGTCTTGGCAGCAATGCCAGAATCTCTGCAGATCGTTGATCTATCCGCACGGCCAGCAGACCTTGCATCATGGATCGACGCTCAGCGTCAGCGAATCTTTGATGTCGAACGTTGCCTCTATCATTCGGCTCTCATTCGCTTAGGTGAAGATGACTACCTTTGGTACCTGAACCAGCACCATCTTTTCACCGACGGCTGGTCGTCCTCCGTTGTCTATCGTCGCCAGCTCGAATTCTACGAAGGTACCATCACAGAGACCTCGTTGCCACCGCAGTATGGCGACTATATTTCTTTTGAGCAAGCCAAGCGCAGAGGCGCGGCACAAACCGCCCAGCAATTCTGGGATAAGAAGCTTGCCCGCCATCACACGTCGCCCATCTCGCTCTACGGAAGACCGACTGGCAACCTGTCTCCGCGAACAACCCGTGTCGCACGGGAGCTGGGAACGGACCTCACTGAACGTCTCAAAGCACTGTCTTCTCAGAATGGCATTCTCACCTTGACGCCGAATCTGGCAATGTTCCAAATCTTTGCCACGACCCTGTTTGCATGGGTCCACCGTGCCAGTGGCATCGACAAGCTGGCTATTGGTGCTCCGTCGCACAATCGACCTTCCAAGAGTTTCAAGGAAACCATCGGTGTCTTCATTGAGATCTTTCCAATGCTCGCGGAGTTCGACGAAGAAGAGACTTTCATGAGCCTTTTCAAGAAGGTACTCAGCGAAACAAGCACCTTCCTCCGCCATGCTCAGCCAGGAGCCGGAAAGCCCGAGTACACTCGAGCCTTCCCTGTCTTTCTTAACTTCATACACGCTTCATTTCCAAACCTTGAAGGCGAGCCCGTGGATGTCGATTGGATTCACTCAGGCTACGGAGACAGCGACCATGCCTTGCGCTTGCAGGTTCACGACTTCACGAAGTCGGGAAACTTGTGTCTGCACTTTGACTTCAACGACGAACTCTTCCCTGACGACCTGAAAGCCTGGGCGTCCGAGCACTTTGTTCACCTGCTAGAAGCATTTACCCAGAATCCAGACGCCAAGATCTCCGATGTCTTCCTTCTCGGAAGGGAAGAGCAGCAAGCGCTGTTGAAGAACTACAACACGACGAAGGCCAGGAGGCCAGACGCGTCTGTCTCCGTAGTCATACTCTTTCAGAGGGAGGCTGCCGCCCATCCTGACACCGTCGCCATTCGTGAAGGCGGGACCATCATGACCTATGCCGAGCTAAACGCGTCCGTCGATCGCGTGGCGTCGGATCTCAGAGATCGCGGCATTGGGCGCGGCGACAAGGTCGGCCTCTGCCTGTCGCGATCCACCCGGGCCGTCATCAGTTTGTTAGGTGTTCTCCGCGCAGGAGCTGCCTACGTACCGCTCGATCCAGCCTACCCGGCAGATCGCCTTCGCTTTATCTTGGAAGACATTGAGGCTCCGCTTCTCATCACGGAGGCTCGCCTGCAAGATCGACTTCCGCTCACTAAGACCCCGGCCATTCTCGTTGACGACGCCCTCCAGTCGACCGCGCCTTCCAACCTACTTGGGGATCCCCAGTCAGAAGACATCGCCTACCTGATCTACACCTCAGGCTCCACCGGACAACCCAAGGGGGTTCTCGTTGATCATGGCGGTCTCTCACACTACGCGACATGGTCGCAAGATACCTACCTCGACGAAGAGTCGCTAGCCTTTCCACTCTTCTCCTCGCTCGCCTTCGATCTGACCATCACCTCTATCTTCGTGCCGTTGATTTCTGGCGGTGAAATCGTGGTCTATCCAGAGGGAGATGGAGCCGTCGATTTGGCCGTGCTACAAGTCTTCGAGGACGATGCCGTCGACATTGTCAAACTCACGCCCTCACACTTAGCCCTCTTTAAGGACATCGCGCCAGGAGATCGTAGGATCCGCAAGATGATCTTGGGAGGCGAAGACCTTCGCACGGACTTGGCCAAAGAGATTACCAGCCGGTTCACGAGTGGCTTGGAGATCTACAATGAGTACGGTCCTACCGAGGCGGTGGTCGGCTGCATGATCCATCGCTATGACCCCGAATTAAACCAAGCAAGTTCGGTTCCAATTGGCAAACCAGCCGATGGCGTGCAGATCTACCTGCTTGATCACAACCAGCAGCCCGTGCCGAACGGTGTCGCCGGGGAGATGTACATTGCGGGAGACCGCTTAGCCCGGGGGTACTGGAATCGGCCTGAGCTTACAGCAGAGCGCTTTGTCAGTGTCCCGGAGTTGTGTGAAGGTCAACTCTATCGGACCGGCGATCTAGCACGCATGCAAGATCCCCAGACCATGACGTACCTCGGCAGGATCGATGATCAGGTGAAAGTCCGAGGCGTGCGTATCGAGCTCGGTGAGATTGAGTCACAGATGCAAGGGCATCCTCAGGTGGCTACCGCCGTGGTCGATCTCATCCAATTCGACGATCCTACAGCAAGCCAAGATTCCCTCTTCCATTGCATTCGCTGCGGTCTTCCCTCAAACTTCCCAGAGGTCGACTACGACGACGATGGCGTTTGCCACCTCTGCCGCGAATACGCGACCTACGAGCACCACGTTTCCCAGTATTTCCAAGACCTCACAGCACTCAATGCCATCCTCGAGAAAGGCAGGGCTCGGAAACAAGGAGAATATGATTGCATGACCCTACTCAGTGGAGGCAAGGACAGCACCTACGTCGTCTATCAGCTTGTGAAGATGGGGTTCAAGGTGCTTGCCTTCACGTTAGACAATGGCTACATCTCGGATGGAGCGAAGGCCAACGTTAGGAAAGTCGTTGATGAGTTGGGCATCGATCACATTTTTGGTGAAACACCTGCCATGAATGCGATCTTCGTAGACAGTTTGAAGCGTTTTAGCAATGTCTGTCAGGGCTGTTTCAAGGCACTCTACACGCTCAGCATGCAAGTCGCCCTTGAGAAAGGCATTCCGACCATTGTCACTGGACTATCAAGGGGACAATTCTTTGAAACACGCCTCACGGCGGAATCCTTCTGTCAGCCTCAATTCGATGTCTCAGCAATCGACGAGACCGTTCTCGATGCTCGCAAAGCCTATCATCGCATGGATGACGTGGTTGCACGCACCATGGACACCGAAGCGTTTCAGAACGATGACGTCTTCCAGCAGGTCGAGTTTGTCGATTTCTATCGATACTCCCAAGTGAGCCTGGACGACATGTATGCGTTTCTAGAAAACGACGCTCCCTGGATTCGCCCCGACGATACTGGACGTTCGACCAATTGTCTGATCAACGAAGCCGGCATTTATGTGCACAAGAAGGAGCGTGGCCACCACAACTATGCCCTGCCTTACAGCTGGGACGTCCGTCTCGGCCACAAGGAACGTGAGGCCGCCATGGAAGAGCTCGACGATCAAATCAACGTGCAGAACGTGCATCGTATTCTCAAAGAGATTGGCTATGAGACCGATCTCACGACCTATGAGCAAGGCGACAAACGTCTCGCAGGCTATTATGTCAGTGACAAGAAGCTTACGACCGAAGACTGGCATGCCTTCCTTGGAGACCAGTTGCCAGATTATCTGATCCCGTCCTATTTCGTTCAACTTCCAAAGCTCCCACTCACGGTCAATGGCAAGGTGGATCGCGCCCTCTTGCCACCTCCCATCGAACGACGACGTCCAGAGCTGCACCAAGTCTACACAGCTCCCGTCACAGACTTGGAAATGGCACTAGCTGAGATTTGGGCAGACGTTCTCAAAGTCGAACGCGTGGGGCTCGACGACAATTTCTTCGATCTTGGAGGCGACTCCATCATGAACATTCAGATCGTCGCACGATGTGCTCAGGCTAACATCGCCCTCACAGCGAATCAGCTTTTCAAGAACCAGACCGTTCGGGATCTTGCCCACGTGGCCGATTGGAAGACCACGACCTCTCTAACTAAAGAAGCTGTCGTTCACCAGGCACCTTTCACGCCCATTCAGAATTGGTTCTTCCGCCAAGCCGGCCATTCCAACTTCTGGAATCACGAGCTTGTGCTGCAGGCCACCACCTCTTTGGACACTGATAGACTTAAGAAAGCCCTCGTAGCCCTCACGGCCCGCCACCTCTCTCTAACCACGTCTTCCACCAACGAATACCAGCAGCTCACTGAGCATCGCTCCTCCCCCGAACTACTACAGGTGCAGTTGGCGGGGCCTTCAGAATTGGCGACCGCCTGCGCACCGGTCCACGAAAGTTTCAACATCGCCGAGGGGAAACTTTTCGCCGCCGTTCTCGCTTCGTTTCAGGATGGAAATGCGGACTGTTTGGTCCTGATCGCGCACCATCTCGCGGTCGACGGCATTTCCTGGCAGGTCCTGACCACGGACCTTGAGGCCGCATACGCTGGAACCCTAGATGAAGTCACCACGTCTGCCAGTTACCTTCAGTGGGCGAGCCACCTGGGCAGCGTGACTTTTGAAAAAGAAATTCCATTCTGGAAAGGTCTTCTCGCGCAGCCAAGCGCAAGTCTGCCTGCCCCCAAGACACTACCTGTTCTCGGTGATATTGCTCAGCATCAGGAACAGCTCGCTGCCGAAGAGACTGACACCTTGCTCAACAAGACGCCGCAAGCCTATCACACTCAGATTCAAGACGCTCTCCTCACAGCACTGTGTCTATCACTATCGGAAGTCTATGATTCTCCATATTGGACGATCGATGTCGAAGGACACGGACGCCAACACCCCCTCGATGACGCTCCAGCAATCCACGCGACCGTGGGTTGGTTCACCTCCATCTATCCCGTCCATCTCGAAGCGATAGGTAACAACGCGATCAGCACGCTAACCAAGACTAAAGAGTTCCTCCGCAGCATCCCAAATCAGGGCTTCGGCTTTGGATCACTCCGCGAAACTCGGGAGGACCTGCGGGACGCCCCTGCCCGGCAGATTCTCTTCAACTACCTCGGCCAACTTGATGGCACACTCAGCACGAACACGTTTGCCTATCACAAACCGCTCTCGCTGCGGCGCGATCCTAGCCTGAAGGCCCCCTATCTCCTGGAGATCAATGCCTTCACCCACGGAGGCCAGCTGAACGTAGCTCTGGACTTCGCACCCGATACTCTCTCAGCAGACACAGCGGCTTCTTTGTCTAACAAGTTTCTCTCGAAGCTCTGCGAGATCAACCGAGCCTGCGCGGCCAACGACCATTCGGCATTCACACCATCAGACTTTCCCTTAGCCAACCTTGACACCGACAAGCTCGGCAAGGTGGCCGCGCTGCTCAAGAAACCTAACGGCGGCTCCTAGCCTCAATGGAGAACGTCGAGAACATTTATCCGCTGTCGCCGGCCCAGGAAGGGATGCTCTTCCACACCTTGGCTGAACCCAGGTCCGGTGTCTACGTGGAGCAGCTCAGTTGCCAACTCAACGGCTCACTCGACGTTGCTGAATTCCAGAAAGCCTGGCAGGCGACCGTTGACGAACATGCCGTGCTGAGAACGGCGTTTCTCTGGGAAGGACTCGATGAGCCGTTGCAGGTCGTACACAAGGAGATCGACGTCAACGTCCGCGTCGTCGACAAGGCGATTGGCACTTTCCTAGCAGAAGATCGGAAACAAGGCTTCGATCTCACTGCCGCACCATGCCTGCGACTCACGCTCTTTCGAGAGTCCGCCACGACTCACACGTTTGTCTGGACTTTCCACCACCTGCTTTCCGATGGGTGGTCAACGCCACGTTTGCTACGCGACGTGTTTGATCGCCTCGGAGGCAAACCGACGAACGTCACCAAGAATAGGCCCTATCACGAATACATCGCGTGGCTCCAACAGCAGGACGGCACCAAGTCTGAGTCCTTTTGGAAAGGCTATCTGTCAGGC
>JAACDM010000252.1 GCA_009936795.1 Verrucomicrobiaceae bacterium
GAAACGTCGCGGCAGCCAGAAACGTCGTGGATAGCTGGGCTGAGTTTGACGTCAGCGCTGCGGCCGTTTGGTCTGCTGCTCTTGAAGATCCCACTGTAAGAATGAACGCAGTCAATGAGGCCACGCAAAACTGGCTACGCCAAGACTCCATTGCCGCATCAGAATGGGTTGGGGAGCTTCCATCTGGAGCTCCCCAACCCATTCTGCTGTGGGAATCTTGATTGGACACATTAAGCAAGATGATCCCAGCGCCGCCTTCGCTTGAGCCACGACGCTAGAGAACAAGGATCAACGCCAACGTGAGTTCAGTCGCATCCTCAAGACCTGGAAGGCCTCCGATCCAAACGCCGCCATGGGTGCCCTACGGTCTACAGACCTTAGCAATGAGGACTATCATTCACTCGCCAAGCAAATGGAGCAGTGACCACGATTTGCGGCCAAACCCCTAACAAGGCCTCAACACAACGTGTCTCTGCTCCTGACCCATGGATGCCCTGACCAAAGGCAAGGTCTCTGCCTCTGCGAATCCTCGTTGCTATTCTGTTCAAAATGGCTACCCCTTTCATGGAATGCCGACGCCCTACACTTCAAGGCCTAGCTCCTCTCGTTGGATCATCTTAGGCCTCGCCGCCTTGTTGGTTCTTGGATTGTTATATGCAATTCAGACGATTCGAAAGGCCCCAGAAGTTGGGGCGGGTCCAACAGTCGCGCCCTCGGACATGCCGCCAGCGGCAGTCTACGTGCAGTCCCTCATCCAGGAGACCACGGAGAACATCGCAAGAGCGACCGGTAGCCTACGAGCGCTGTCCCGAGCAGAGGTCGCGGCGCGCGAAGCCGGTGCCATCATCGAAATGAATGTCGACGAGGGCGACGTCGTTAAGAAAAGCGCAGTGTTAGCGACGCTAGACTCTCGTAGAGCGGTCGCGTTGTTGGCAGAAGCCCAAGCAAGCCTCACCGCAGCTGAAAGCCTCGTCCGTCAGCGACAAGCCGAAGCCTCTCGAGCCACGGAGGACCTAGCCATGAAGCGAAGCTTGTTAGAACGACGAGCGATTTCCAAGAGTGACATCCTCGATGCCGAACGCGCTCTCACCGTGGCCGAGGCGCAAGGCAAAGCATCAGTAGACGGCGTGGCGCAGGCACAAGGGCAGGTCGATTTCCTCACGGTCCAACTCGATGATCACACGATTCGAGCGCCCTTTGCCGGAGTCGTCGTCGAACGCCATATGGAAATCGGAGAATGGGCAACGACGGGTGCCACGGTCGTCACTCTGGTAGCGACAGATCCTGTTGAGGCCTGGTTACGTGTGCCCACGAGATATCGCACAAGCGTCAGTTCCTCACCCGAGTCGCTAAAAATACGCCAATCATCCACTGGCAACACGTTCAAGCCAGCCAAGGTGACGCTTGTCCCTGATGTCGAGCCACTGAGCCAGCTGTTCACCGTCGTGGCCGAACTGACAAATAAAGATGGCCAATTCACACCAGGAGAATCGATCACCGGACTAGTGCCTGTCAGCGAGCGAGCCCCCCATTGGAAAGTAAGTGTGGATGCCATCTTACGTGCAAGTAGCGGCGATTTCCTCTATGTGGCAGGGCCTGATGACACTGCTGTAAACGTGCCCGTAGAGGTCGCGTTCGAACGCGATGGCACCGCCTTCATCCTCGTCTCAGCCACTGACCTAAGAAAGGACTCCCAAGTGGTCGTTGAAGGGAACGAACGCTTGCAGCCTGGCCAGACCTTGATGATTCGCGAACGGGACGACTCCTGACATGACACTGATCGACTACTGCATCAGGCAACCCATCTCCGTTGCAGTCGGCGTTGGTCTGGCCGTGCTTGCCGGAATCCTTGCATTTACGAGTGTGCCCGTGCAAATGAAGCCCGAGGTGGACTCCGTGGTCATTTCGATCAGTTCGCTATGGGAAAGCGCCTCCGCAGAAGAAATCGAGAGTGATATCATCGAAGAGCAAGAGAAGGTTCTCGGTGATGTTACGGGGCTCGCCTCGATGACCAGCAATAGTCGGGCTGGTCAAGGCACCGTTCGCCTTGAGTTCGTCACGGGCACAAATATCGATGAAGCGAAGGCCGAGGTACTTCAGAAGCTCGACGAAGTTCCCGGCTATCCTGACAATGTACTTCAGCCCGTGGTCGAAGACATCGATCCAGAATCAGTCGACTACATCGCCTGGGTCGGCCTGTCCTCCACCGATCCTAGCTTTGACACGACTACGCTCTATGACTTCATGGAGCGCCGCCTCAAACCGCGCTTCGAACGGCTCAATGGTGTGGCCGAAGTCGGCATTCGGGGTGCCAGGCAAGCAGAGATTCAAATTCGAGTCGACCAGCATGCCTTGGCCCAGCGCAGGATCACTTGGCAGGAACTCAGCGAAGCCATTCGCAATTCAAACGCCAATTTCTCAGCCGGACTCCTTCCCGAGGGCAAACGCGACATTCGCATCCGTGCCACCGGCCGTTTCGAGACTCCTAGCGAAGTGCTCAACATGATCGTTCGACGTGATAGTGCTGGCCCAGTCTATCTGCGAGATATCGCCGAGGTCGTTCAAACGCACAAGGAGAAGGCCAACTGGTCCCGGGCTCGAGGCCATCAAATGCCGTTCTTCAACTACCTCTTGCAGCGCGGCGGTAATCTCATCGGCACCATGGATGCCATCAAAGTAGAGATCGCGTCCATGAATGCACCCGATGGCGTTCTTGCGGAGCACGCCCGTCAATTAGGGATCAATGGCACGCTCGAACTTGTGCAGGTCTATGACGCCACTACCTATGTCAAAGACGCCATCAACCTGGTTCAAGGGAATATTTTGATCGGCGGCATCCTTGCTACCCTCACACTACTCTTCTTTCTCCGATCGCTCCGCACTGTCGGAGTCATTGGTCTTGCCATCCCAATTTCAGTCATCGGTGCCATTGTTGTGCTCGTGGCGCTCGGGCGATCCGTAAATATTATCTCGCTCGCAGGCATGGCCTTCGCTGTCGGCATGGTTGTCGATAACGCGATCGTTGTAATCGAGAATATCTACCGGCATCTCGAAATGGGGAAATCGGCTCGGGAAGCGTCTTCCAAAGGCGCTAGCGAAGTGGCCGGAGCCGTCGTCGCTTCGACCGTAACAACGATGGCTGTGTTTCTGCCCATCCTCTTTATTGAGGAAACCGCTGGCCAACTTTTTAAAGACATTGCTTACGCCATCATGGCCGCCGTCGCTCTTAGTCTTGTCGTTTCCCTCACCGTGATCCCCGCAGCTGCTGCACGTATTCTAAAACATCATGGTGACCCACAGCCTGTAAAACGCTCCAGCCGACTAAGGCATTTGCTAAACCAACTACCCGACGGAATCGCGAAGATCATCACGGTAATCAATCGTAGCTGGGTTAGTCGTCTAACCGTCATCCTCGCCTTCACTTTGGGAACCCTGGTGGGCATCAAAGTCCTGCTACCACCTCTCGATTACCTCCCTAAAGGCAATCGCAACTTGGTCTTCGGGCTGATGATTCCCCCTCCCGGCTATAATCTAGACCAGCTGATAACCATGGGACAACGCGTGGAGGCAGCCATGAAACCTTCGTGGGAATTGGTGAAAGATCAGTTTACCGTTGAAAGCATCGTCAGGGAACAGGCCGGCGAGGAACGGAAAGAGCCCGAGCTAGTCCCGGCTGCACCTGGAGCACCACCAAGCGTTATGCCACCTCCACTCGAAAACTACTTCCTTGTGAGTTTTGATGGACGGCTCTTTCATGGTTCGATCTCGGCCGACAAGCGCCGTGTCATCGATGCCCAGCCGCTGATGAACTTTGCAACAGGTGCTCACAATGCTCCTGACACATTGGCTTTCTCATTCCAAATGCCATTGTTCCGCGTGGGCGGTAATACGGGCTCTGCCATTAACATCGATCTCAAAGGGCGCAATCTGGACGATGTGACCACGGCGGCTCAGAGCCTAATGTTCGGTCTCTTTGGGAAATTCGGTCCTTACAGCGTCAATCCAGCCCCTGCCAATTTCACCTTACCATCAACAGAGCTTCGCATGGTCCCGCTGGACCGGTCTCTGCGTAAACTAGGGCTCACGCGCACAGACGTTGGCCTTGCCGTGCAAGCCAATGGCGACGGCATTCTCTTCTTCCGAGATTTCGAGCAGGACGGCGAATTGCGTGATCTAAAGGTCATTGCCCAAAGCGCGATGGAAGGAGATCCCGTGGATGCTATTCTCTCAGCGCCCCTCGCCACCCCAATTGGAGAAATTGTCGATTTGAGGACCGTCGCCGACATTCAACGAGTGCAAGGTCCTGACGAGATCCGTCATGTTGACCGGGCCCGCGCAGTGACCCTACAATTCACACCGCCTACTGGCCTACCGCTCGCCACCGCAATCGAAGAGGTGAATACCATTGTGAGTGATCTGCGTCAGTCTGGGGCCATTGCACCTGGGATGGATGTCCGACTAGCAGGATCAGCGGGCAAGCTCAATGAGATCAAAACCGCATTGTTAGGCAATGGGAGCCTCTTTGGTACGATATCCAGTTCGCTCTTTCTCGCATTTCTCGTTGTCTACCTGGTTCTGGTTGTTCTCTTTCAAAGCTGGAGCTATCCCATCGTCATCATGTTGACAGTGCCGCTCGCCACGTTTGGCGGCTTCTTGGGCCTATCACTCGTTCATCATTGGAGCGTAGCGGATCGCTACATGCCCGTGCAGAATCTCGACATGCTGAGTATTCTTGGCTTTGTCATTCTCGCGGGAGTGGTCGTGAACAATGCGATCCTCATCATCCACCAGACTCTAAATTTCATCAACCAAGGCACCGCGACATCGCCGAATGACGCCATTCTGGAATCGGTGAAGTCACGCGTACGCCCAATCTTGATGAGTTCTCTTACTTCGGTTGGAGGTATGATCCCCTTAGTGCTCTTGCCAGGCTCTGGCTCAGAACTCTACCGAGGTTTGGGTGCTGTTGTCGTCGGCGGCTTGTTGCTATCGACAATCTTCACGCTCATTCTCGTCCCAGCAGTCCTCAGCGCTGTCGTTGCCGTGCTTCAACCGAAACGCAAAGCGAGCTAATGAAACAGATCTTATTTGCGTTCGTCACTTTCAGCATCGGCTGCACCTCGCTCACAGAGCGACTAAGCCCACTGGGTGTTGGCGCTCCAAAGGCGCCGTCCGCATTCAGCCATGCCGAAAGCAGCGATGCACCGAAACGCTCCAAAGACTGGTGGAAAGTGTTTCGTGATCCTGAGATCGACAAGCTGATCAACCGTCTCCACACCGCCAATCCGAATCTTAGCGCAGCACTCGCCCGTGTCGACCAAAGCTACGCAGTACTAGGACAAACTCGCGCCGAATTCTGGCCGAGACTAAATGGCGACGGCTCAGCAAAGACCCGCCGCGATACGATCAACGAGTTCCTCTTTCCAGTCGATACCACCGAATACGAGCGCTACCGGCTCGGGCTCAATGTGTCTTGGGAAATAGATCTCTGGGGACGCGTACGCGGTTTGGCAAAGCGTGATCGAGACAACGCTCGAGCTGAATCCGAACTGTTTCGTGACACCCAGCTATCTTTGGAAGCAACGCTAGTGCGAGAAGTCTTCGCGTGGCGTTCTGCCAATGCCGAAGTCGCCACTCTAGAGGACGCGGCTAGGGTCCGCACACACGATCTCGCCCTGCAAGAAGCCCGGCTCGAACTCGGCAGCGGTGTTGCCGTTGATGTGTCCAAATCTCGAGTACAATTGAACAACGCTCGAGCAGCTGCTGAGGCCGCCCGTCGTAGTCGTGGCAAGCTAGAACACGCCATTGCTATTCTCGTAGGTAGTAGCCCAAACGAGCTAGAAACTCTAACGAATACCGCACTATCGGAGCCACCTACAGTCACGAGCGGCATTCCCACATCGTTGCTCGTTCAACGAGCAGACCTCCGTGCAGCCCATCACGAACTGCGCGCGGCTGCCCTTAGCGTCGGCCTTCGCAAGGTCGATTTCTTGCCCAAGATCACCCTCACTGGCATCGGTGGCATCGGCAGCCTGAAGACAAGCACTCTCTTCAAGCCGGACAGCACATTCTTCGACATAGGACCAGAGTTTGAGTTGCCTCTCTTCAACCTCGGCACGAGACAAGGAGCCATCGGCGAAATGGAGGCAGCCTGGCAAGAAGCTGTCGCGGAGTACCGCAGCACCTTGCTCGTCGCTGTCCGTGAAGTGGATGACGCTCTTTTAGATTCGAAGAGCCTCCGCAGCGAGCATGTCATCCAGAAAGAGGCTGTCTCCGCAGCAGAAGAAACCTCCGAGATCGCGCGACTACGCCACGAACGCGGTCTCGCCAGTTTCTTTGAGGTCGTCGATGCCGAACGCGATCGCCTAACGGCCTTGCGGGCTGAGATTGCGCTTCGCGGCGAACGCTACGCCGCGACCGTTCGTCTAATCCAGGCACTTGGCGGTCGCTGGTAAGGTGACGGAGTGACGCACCGTTAACGTGGCGAAGTGCCATTCTGGCACAAATTGAATCGTTTGATACGCGCCGTTCAAATTCATTGATCCCCATAAACCGCTCTCTGACAACGCCTTATAAAATTTATCAACGAATGGCATCGGCCTTGCATAGAAGCTGTGAGAACAACAACAGCGGTTCCCTTCAACAAGGTCCCGCGCACCGACAATCACCGAAAGGAGCAATTTACCATGGGAAAAATTTTAGGAATCGACCTCGGAACGACCAATTCGTGCATGTCCGTCATGGAAGGCGGCGAGCCCGTCGTACTTGAGAACTCAGATGGCGCTCGCACCCCACCTTCGGTGGTCGCCTTTGCGAAGAACGGAGAACGCCTCGTCGGGCAAGCGGCCAAACGTCAGGCAATCACAAATGCAGAGAACACTGTCTTCTCAGCGGAACGCCTGATGGGCCGCAAGTATGCTGAACTTACCGATGATGATCGCAAGGTCCCCTACAACATCGTGGAGGCCGCGAATGGCGATGCCCACATCGAGGTGACCGTTGATGGCGAGAAGCAGATCTTCAGCCCTCAAGAGATCTCCTCAATGATCCTGGCAAAGCTCAAGGCTGACGCCGAAGCAAAGTTAGGCGAAGTCATCACAGAGGCGGTGATCACCGTCCCTGCTTACTTTAATGATTCGCAGCGCAACGCGACGAAGGCCGCCGGCGAAATCGCTGGTCTCGATGTGAAGCGCATCATTAACGAACCCACAGCAGCCTCTCTCGCCTACGGTCTGGATAAAAAGAGCGACGAGAAGATCGCCGTGTATGACCTCGGTGGTGGCACGTTTGATATCTCTGTCCTCGAGATTGGTGACGGTGTCTTTGAGGTCCTAGCGACCAATGGCGACACGCAACTCGGTGGCGATGATTGGGACAACAAGATCATCGAATGGGTCGTCGATGAGTTTAGCCAGGACACTGGCATTGAACTTAGCGGGCAGCCAGACGCCCTACAGCGAATAAAAGAAGAGGCCGAGAAAGCCAAGATTGCTCTTTCTTCTGCTCAGACTTACGAGATAAATCTTCCGTTCGTCACAGCCGATGCAAGCGGCCCCAAGCACATTCAAAAGACACTCACTCGCGCCAAGCTGGAGCAGATGTGCGACGAACTCTTCCAGCGAACGAAGACTCCTGTGATCGAGTGTTTGAAGGAGTCCAAGCTCAGCACTTCTGAGATTAACGAACTCGTTCTTGTTGGTGGCATGACCCGCATGCCTATGGTCTATGAAACGGCTAAGGATCTTGCTGGGAAAGACCCTCACAAAGGCGTCAATCCAGACGAAGTAGTCGCCATCGGTGCTGCCATCCAAGGCGGTGTTCTTCAAGGGGACGTGAAAGACGTGCTCTTGCTTGACGTTACTCCTCTCTCGCTCGCTATAGAGACCGCTGGCGGAGTGGCTACGGCAATGATTCCTCGCAACACAACCATTCCCAAGAAAGCTCAGCAAACCTTCTCAACTTACTCGGACAACCAACCCTCGGTTGAAATCAATGTTCTTCAAGGTGAGCGCCCCATGGCTCGTGACAACAAGAGCCTTGGAACGTTCCGACTGGACGGTATCCCCTTGGCCGCTCGTGGAGTCCCTCAGATTGAGGTTACCTTCGACATTGACGCCAACGGCATTCTCCACGTCTCCGCCAAGGACAAAGGCACAGGCAAAGAACAAAAGATCTCCATCACCGGTTCTAGCGGATTGACGGAAGAAGAGATCGATCGCGCCAGAAGGGAGGCCGAAGAGCATGCAGAGACTGACAAGAAGACCAAGGATATGGTCGAGACACGCAACGTTGCAGAGAACATGGTCTACCAAACTGAAAAACAACTCAGTGAATTGGGAGACAAGATTCCGGACGACAAGAAGCAGCCTGTCGAAGCAGCCATCGCGGGTGTGAAGGAAGTGATGACTGGCGACGATCTCGATGAGATCAAGGCAAAGACAGAAGTCTTGCAAACAGCCGTCCAAAGCATCGCCGAGCTCCTCTACCAAGACGCCGGTGGCGCTGAAGGCATGGACCCAACCGCTGCCGC
>JAACDM010000253.1 GCA_009936795.1 Verrucomicrobiaceae bacterium
GCCCTAGCTCCTTTGCCCACGAGGGTCTGGGTTCCTGTGAGCTGACTGGCATTCAACCACAGCGACACGGTCAAGTTTCTTGCCAGAAGTTCCCTTCCCGCGACAACAGCCTGTGCGCCACCCTCAAATGCAGCTGAAGTTCCCGTCGCCAGAGCTGGCAACTCGAGCTCTACACCATCAAACACCCCATCCCTTCGGCGACCAGACACATCGCGAAGAACAGTCTCGCCTGCTAATTCATCCAACGAGTAGTGCGCGAGCGAAACCGCCGGATTGACCGGCAAAGGGGGCTGATAGAAGGGTTCAACGCCCTCAAGCCTTGATACCACATCTTCAAACCCCTCGTCGCCCGCGAAATTCGCGCCACCGTGATCGCCAGTATCGTTGGTCCAATCGCCATTGAAATAGCGAACGTCGATTGGGTAATAACCAGACTCAGGTAAGTCGATCGTCCCCGTAACCGTCATACTTCCATGCCCATTCACATAAACCACCGAACCGTCGTCCGACGTCGTGGTGAACGTCCATTCGCCAGGCTCATCCACACGGAGATAGCCAACCATGCGGAACGCGGCATCTCCCAAATTCGTATCTTCTCCTGATAGGCTATCACTGTCCGCTCCCAGCCACTCACTAATGAGATTTAGGTCATTAGTGAGTGTAGTCAAAGGTCGTGGCAACGAAGTTTCCTGTGGCAGATGTGTTATAAACATTCTCGTCCGCCCAGCCAGCATTCGCATTGTCAGCACCATTTGGACCGTCGTCAGCCCGATGTTGCGGTTCTCCCGACGTCGGGCGGAAGGCTCCAGTAGTAGGCGACAAGCCCCTCTCCACTAGTCAGCGTGTCTAGTGGGTAAGGTGCTTGCGCGCACAGCTAGCTAGGCCAACTCCCAACAAGAACGAGGATGGGGGAGATGTTCACCATCCTTCCGCAGCCAATTCCCCGGGTGGTATCAATGACCAATTCTCACTTCCACCGTGTCGGAAAGGCCATGGGGTCAAGCCCCCACACTAACGGAAGCAACCAATACACAAAGGCACTGAGCAACACAATCGAAATCAAATTCATCCATAGTCCAATACGTACCATGTCCGGTATGCGCAGGTGCCCCGAACCAAAGACGACCGCATTGGGAGGCGTGGCAACCGGAAGCATGAAAGCGCAAGAAGCTGCGACCGTAGCCGAAACCATGAGGATAAACGGATGCACATTGATGGCCAATGCCATAGGAGCGAGCACCGGGAGCAGCATAGACGTCGTCGCGATGTTCGACGTGATCTCGGTAAGAAAGTTCACCGAGGCGATGAGCAAGACAATCAACACGATAAAAGACGCCCCATCGAGCAACGTCATTTGCCCACCGATCCAAGCCGCCAATCCAGATGACTTAAACCCCTCGGCTAAGGCCATGCCGCCACCGAACAAGAGCACGATGCCCCATGGAATCTCTTTCGCGTCGTCCCAGTCTAACAGCCGCTTCTTTGGCTGGCACGAAGGAAGCATAAACAAGACCAGCCCCGAAATCATGGCGATGATAGTGTCGTCTAGCTTGGGAAAAATCCCGACCTGCTTCTGAATACATGAACGGCTGATCCATGCGAGTGCCGTCAAGATGAAGACCACTAGCACGCCTTTCTCCTCGAACGACAACCGTCCAAACGATGCCAGCTGGGATTTGATTTCAGCTCTCCCGCCTGGCAAGGCTTTGCTTTCAAAACGAAAGGCCAGCCGCGTGAGATAAAGCCAACAAATAGCTAACAGAATCAGTGAAATAGGGAGACCAAACCGCAGCCATTGCGAGAAACTGATCTCGTATCCATAGAGTTCTTGCACAACTCCCGCGAGCACCAGGTTAGGCGGCGTTCCGACCAAAGTTGCCATCCCTCCAATGGACGCGCTGTAGGCAATGGCTAACATCAACGCCTTAGCGAATCGGTCGCTCTCGTCATCACTCGCGCCCAGACTCCCTCGCATCTGAGCAATAATTGCCATACCGATGGGCAACATCATCACTGAGGTCGCTGTGTTCGAAATCCACATCGATAGCCCTGCTGTGGCCAGCATGAATCCGAGAATGATCCGGGTCATGTGCGTACCAATGGCGTGAATGATAGATAGAGCGATTCGTTTGTGTAGCCCCCATTTCTCAATGGCGATCGCGAGAAGGAACCCACCAATGTAGAGAAAAATGTATCGGTGCCCGTAGGCCGTGGTCGTCGACTGCAATGCCAAGGCACCCGTCAGCGGGAAGAGCACAATGGGCAGCAGGGCCGTCGCGGCAATGGGGATCACCTCCGTGATCCACCAGATCGCAATCCACAAAGTCGATGCCAAGACGGCATTTGCCTCAGCACTCATTCCCTCCGGGCGAAAGCCGAACAGCACCAGAACAAAGGCCAAAGGCCCAGCCACGATGCCTAACCGTGCTGACGTTAGGGTCATCGCCGCTAGTTCAGAGGCTTGAGATCCTTGGCAAGAAACTTGCCATTTCGACGAATCACCTCGCCATCAAAGGCAATCTCTCCCCCACCGTAGTCTGATCGTTGAATGCAAACCAAGTCCCAATGAATCTGGCTCTTGTTGCCGTTGGAAGCCTGTTCATAACACTGTCCTGGCGTGAAATGAAAGGAGCCGCCAATCTTCTCATCGAAGAGGATGTCGCGCATAGGATGCTTAATCTCTCGATTGAATCCAATGGCAAACTCTCCAATGAATCGCGCGCCTGCATCTGAATCGAGGATCTCGTTCAACTTCTCCGTATTGTTCGCGGTAGCTTCGATAATCTTCCCCTTTTCAAAACGGAACTTCACTTGATCGAAGCTCGTTCCCTGATAAATCGACGGCGCATTGTAAGACAGAGTACCATTGATGGAATTCTTGATTGGTGCCGTGAAGACTTCGCCGTCCGGGATATTGTATTCCCCACCGCAGGCGATCGCAGGGATGTTTTTGATGCTGAATTTGAGATCAGTTCCAGGACCCGTGATGTGCACTTCGTCCGCCGCTTCCATCCGCTTCTTCAAAGCCCTCATTGCGGGTAAGAGCTTCTTGTAGTCTAACAAACAAACTTTGAAGTAGAAATCTTCGAAGGCCGCCGTGCTCATCCCCGCTTGCTGCGCCATCGAAGAGGTCGGCCAACGCAGGACACACCAACGCGTCTCATTCACCCGATAATTCAAGACGCGCCGCGCCTTCTTCATGATAGCCTTCATCACATCAGGCTCCACGTCGGCCATTTCATTAATGTTGTGAGAACCACGAATCGCAATGTAAGCATCCATGGACTTCATCTGATGTAGCGCGTTCTTACTCAGAACATCCAAACGCGCGTCCTCAGCCGCGACACCCAATTCTCGAGTCACAAGGGAATCATGCAGTTGCACATGGGGGAAGGCGCCCACATCCCGGGCAGCCCTGATCAGTGCCACAGGCATTTCCGAAGGAACATCAAAGGCATCGATCAGCACATGCTCTCCCTTTTTAAGGGATGTCGAATGAGTCACGAGTTGCTTTGCAAGCTTCTGAATGCGGGGATCGGTCATGCACAGACTATGCGCAAGACTGAGCTTCTTGGAAGCGGAATGTCGTGGCACACTGCTGGTATGAAAGCCTTGTTTGCACTCGCCTGTATCGCCCTCACCGGAATCGTGATCGCTGATCCTCTCCCTCGGGCAGCTCCCGAATCTCAAGGGGTGGCGTCGTCTGCGCTCGATACGGTCTTTAAGAAACTATCCGAAATCGATGCGGTGCATAGCACGATGATCGTCCGTCACGGCCAAGTTATTGCGGAAGGTTGGTGGCAGCCGTACACAGCACAACGCCGCCACAAGCTCTACTCGCTGAGCAAAAGCTTTACATCCACAGCCGTGGGCATGGCCATCGCCGAAGGCAAACTCAGTCTAGACGATACCGTGGTCTCCTTCTTTCCCGAGCACGCACCGGCATCGCCAAGCTATCACCTTAAGAACATGCGAATACGCGATCTCCTCAGCATGTCGACAGGCCATGTGGGATGAGATCTTCAGAAATTCTCGTTCGCAGAATCCGACGGACCTCTAGCAAAAGCCTTCCTGCACCTTCCCGTCGCTCACAAGCCGGGCACTCATTTCCTCTACAACACCCCTGCCACCTACATGTGTTCTGCCATTGTCCAGAGGGTCACGGGCAAGACTGCCCATGACTACTTGAAGGCACGCCTATTCCCTCAGTTGGGCATCGAGGACTCTCACTGGGAAACTTGCCCCGAAAGGGTGTCGCTTGGCGGCTATGGCCTCAATGTGAAGACGGAAGACATTGCCAAACTCGGTCAACTTTACCTCCAAAAAGGTGAATGGCGGGGCCAACGCCTTCTTCCCGCGGACTGGGTGGCCGCTGCCACTGCTCGGCAGACCTCCAATGGAAGTAATCCAAACAACGATTGGGACCAAGGCTACGGCTATCAATTCTGGCGATGCCGCTACAACGCCTACCGTGGAGACGGAGCGTTTGGCCAATTCTGCCTCGTCCTACCCGATCAGGACACGGTAGTCGCCATCACCAGTGGCACCAGCGACATGCAGGGGGTGATGAATGTCATTTGGGAATACCTTCTTCCTGCGCTAGCGCCCGTTGCCATTCCGGAGAATGCCAAGGCCCAGTCAGCTCTCTCCACATATCTAAGCAATCTTAAACTTCCGAACCTCAAGGGGAATCCTATGGATCAGCAGGTAGCGCCCTTTCTGAATAAGCGCTATCAGTTCGCTGAGAACTCACACGGCTTCGAGGAGCTGATCTTCGTCCAGAAGGATGGACGTGCACAGTTGGCATTCAGGATGAAAGGGAAAGCTGCCTCCATGCAGGATCTTGGGCTAGCCTTAAACACACGCCTAGACCCTCAGTCATCGGCGAAGGCCGTGAGCCAGGCTGCCTGGTCTTCGCCAGAAACACTTATTTATCGTACCTACTACACACGCACTCCATACACCCTGACCTTACACATTACCTTCAAGGACAACAGAATCAGCCAACAACCCGAGTGGAATGTGGCTTTCGGCCCTAAGAAACTGACACCACTGAAAGGAACCCTAACTCAGTAGCACAATTGGTTGACAGTCCTGAGCCTCCAATCCGGTGAGGTCACAAAATCGTTGCGCCAGTCGCTTGGCCAGATTAAATAGAATTAGCGATATATCATGCAACCTTTTCACGTATGGTTGGTTACTAGCTGCTTACGGGATTGTATTGAAAATGAGCACCATTGAACAGCGAAGTGAAGAGCAACTGGATGTCCTCCTACAAGGATGGCGCCAGCCGGAAGTGGCCCCTGATTTTACGGCTTCTCTTCTTCAGCGCCTTCCAGTTCAAGAGCGTCCAGAGAATTCGAAGTTGGTTGCCTTTCCTGCCATCATGGGTCCGGGCAGTGTCATGGGGGCTGCGGCCGCCGTCCTCCTACTTCTGATCATCGGACTAGCCCATTCCTCTCGTGTTAAACTCGAGAGTGATCTCGTCGAGCTAGACAGCCATTCAGACGAAGCCATGTCTGATTTGTATCGTCTCATTCACCTTGAGGAACTCGCAAGCATGGATGATCTGGCACCTGAGGATGCCGATATGGCCCTCCTCCTCTTCGCCACAGGCGGCTAGTTGGATCAGCTCTCGGGCGGTATCTTTGAGAATAACGCCCCTGATAAAGTGCCAGGTAGCTTTGTAGGGCTGTGCGCCAATTGACAATAAATCTCACCAAGAATACCGTCTTGGTGAGATTCCTCTGCCCCCAAACTCCGCTCTTGAAGCCCCACTTCATACGCTTAACGCTCAGCTTTGCCTTCTTTTCCCTGCTAATCACGAGCTCAGTCTGGGCTCAGATCATCGTTAGCGAGATCATGTTTCATCCACGCCACGTGAATGAAAAGGAGCCGGTAGCCCAAGAGTGTGTTGAACTCTGGAATCGAAGTTCTGAATCGATCAGCCTCGCAGAGTGGAAGTTTGATCGTGGGATCCATTTTACCCTCCCAGACATCGAAATCCCGGCTGATGGGATGGTCGTGATCGCGGCCGATCCAACCGCAGAGGTATTCAGCGATATTGCTCACCTGCTAGGACCGTGGACAGGTCGATTGAGCAATCGAGGTGAGCGGATCCGTCTACTGAATGCCACTGGCGACACCATCGATGAAGTGCACTATGCCGACCAGGGCGATTGGGCTGCACGAAGACAGATAGATTTACTCGGGCAAGCAAGTTGGGAATGGGTCGCGCCCTCTGATGGAGATGGCTATTCCCTGGAGCTCGTCGATGCTCACTTGCCCAACGCAAATGGTCAGAACTGGAAATCCAGTCTCGTCGATGGTGGAACTCCAGGGAACCGAAACAGTCGGGAGGCAACTGATACAGCGCCTATCGTTGCCAACGTCCAACACCATCCCGCTGTTCCTACAGCTCGCGAGCGCGTGATTGTCCGTGCCGAGTTTGCGAGTCGCCCTAACGACGTTATTTCTGCCACCCTACACTATCGAGCTTCAAGCTTCGAACCCGGTCCGTTCCGCACTTCTCCAATGTTCGCAGAGACTTCCGGATCTTATGCCGCGACGATTCCCCCATACCCTGACAAGACCGTGATCGAATTCTACGTCGCAGCTGGAGTTGGGCAAACCTCTCGCACTTGGCCTGCTCCGTCCAATGAAGACGGCAGCCAGTCGGCCAATGCGCTCTATCAAGTCGATGACGAATTCGAGCCCAGCGATCAGCCCTACTACCGAATCGTCATGACCGTTCCCGAGGACGCACGTTTCCGCCCGAACGCCTTCCCGTCCCGCAGCGACGCCCAAATGAACGCCACCTTCATCACCACACGCCGTGGCGATACAAGTATTCGCTACCAAGCAGGACTGCGACATCGCGGTAACGGAAGCCGAAGCCGCAATCCGCGGAGCTTTAAACTATCACTTCCATCAGATAATGCCTGGCGATCCCTAACTAGTCTCAATCTCGTCTCGCAATACAACTACCTCCAAACCTTCGGCCTCCATCTATTTAAAGTAGCCCAGCTCCCCTCACCCGAAGCCATCTTCGTGCAACTACGCCTGAACGGCATCAACTATGCGACCGAAGGCAATCGGTTCAATGTCCATTACGGCTCCTACGCCCACATCCAGCCTTTGAACGGCGAATTTGTTGACAAGGCCTTTCCCAGCGACAGTCGGGGCGATCTCTACAAGAAAGTCAGTGCCAATCCAAACCGTGACAGGAAACGTTGGGGAGTTCATTTCGAAGACCAAGTCGTCTATAATACCCCCAAGTGGCATGTCGCTGATCAGTGGACAAAGGAAACCAATGGTTCAGCCAACGATTGGACCCGCTTTCAAGAGTTCATCGTCACGATCAATGAAACTCCTCCACAAGTCTACGTTGAGACCGTGTCTGAGGTGATCAATATCGAGCAATGGGTGCGCTGGTTTGCCCTAATGAATCTCCTCAACAACAACGAGACCAATCTCAGCCACGGAATTGATGATGACTACTCCATCTACCAAGGAGCCTCCGATCCGCGCGTCGTCTTGCTGCCACACGATCTAGACACCATCTTTGGACTTGGAGACACAACCTCAAACCCCCAAGCGACCATCTTTCAAATGCTCGACCCACGATTTGGCCGCGGTGATGCCCGTGTGCCCCAGCTAGAGGCATTCTTTAATCACCCCCACATTCGCCCTCTTTATTTCCAAGCCCTCGACGACCTCATCGAGACCGTTCTAAATCCCGACTCCTTCGAGCCTCTGTTAGACACCATTCTAGCGCATGTACCAACAAATCTGCGTGAGCGCATCAAGGCGTTCAATCGAGCCCGGCGACACCACGTCCGCTCGATCATCGATGCCCCTTTACGGGTAAACATGCTGGATTTGCCGTTCGATGGAGAAAGGTATGAAAGTACAAATGCGACCATCGATCTAAGCGGCACCGTGAGTCCTCGACTCGTCGACCGGGTCGTGATCAATGGGCAGGAAGTTGTCTATGATCGCGGTCGCGGCCAATGGTATGCCTCGGCACTCCCACTCAAAGAGGGATTAAACCTCCTTCGAATAGACGCGATGACCCAATCTGCAGAGGTCTTCAGCAGTCAGACCATTGCCATCAAAACGCCCATTGAATCTGGAAATACATTATCAGGACGACTCACAGAGAACACCATACTTTCCTCAGCGGAAGGTATCTACCGAGTTATCGATGATCTTATCGTTCCAAGCGGGATCACCCTCACGCTCTCGCAAGGAACAACTCTAAACTTTGCAAACGATGTCCAATTGATCGTCGCTGGTGGCACGCTTCTTGTCAACGGCACAGAGAGCCGTCCAGTCACGTTGAGTGGTCTCACCGACCGATTCTGGTCGGGGGTAACACTGCGAGGTCCTTCAACCAATCACCGCCTCTCACACCTGCTCATTCAAGGTCTGCACGTGGGCTTACCAGCGATCACCCTTACAGACACTTCCCTGACAGCCGACCACCTTGATCTATCCTCACACATTGGGCTCTCGCTTTCACTCAATCGCTCCTCAATACAGCTTAGCAACAGCTCACTTTCATGGCGATCGCTCAACAGCACTGGTGGGCCACTGCCCAACTTTCCCCTAGCTTTAGAACAGAGTCATCTGGGAGAAGTAAGTATCATCAAACGCCCAATCTCAGATACTTCCGTCATCACCGTTTCCGGCAACACCTTCATGGGAGCGGATACCGCACTTCGATTGGAAGGACGAGCGAAGCTTCTAAACAATAAGTTTCAGGACTGTTGGACAGGTATTCAGCTAAACGGTGGCGAACTATTAATCGCCAATCAGCTTTTCTTAGGTGTCAATCAAGTCATCCACTACACCGACGCATCGAAGGTGACCCTTGAGCACAGTGTGATTCACGATGCCGAACAACTAATCGGCGGCACCGATACTAAGATCCAGGCATTCATTGCGAACAACATTTTTACTGAACTCAGCCAAGCCATTTCGGATGCAATTCTCGAAGAAAGCTTTGTGCAATTCACACACAATTTCTTCGATCCTGCCATTGCCGCAACACTGAAGACGACAAGCGTTCGTCCAGGCGTCGTCATTTCGGGTATAGACCCGAACTACAATTCAAACTTCACGCTCGCTGCGAGTTCGCTTGGAATCGGCAGAGGAACTCATGGTGACAACCTCGGACTCGTTGACCGTGATCAGCCAGCTATTCTTGGAGTACCTCTTTCAAAAACCTCTTCCCGTAGTCAATTCATCAGCTTCTACGGCAGTGGCTGGGAGCAAGTTGAGTATCGACTCGACAATGGCGACTGGAACAAGATTCCCATTTCATGGCTTCCATCAGAACCCGGATCGTTCCGCGAAGCCTTCCTCGTTCTCCAGGAGCTTTCAGATGGCCTACCCCAGCTCGACTATAGAAAAGATGCCGATGCCTCCATTGGAACGCTCCACTGGACCGTAGGACAAACAATACCGAGTATTGTCATTAACGAGATTTCCGCCACCAACGAGGTCACAGATATTGACGGAGCCTTTCCAGACTGGGTCGAACTACACAATCCCGGCACCCAATCCATAAAACTCACTGGGTTTCAACTTGGTGGCGATGGTGACGATCGCTTGATTCTACCGAAAGACACGAAAATCCGAGGGGGGCATTACTTGGTACTACCATTGCAGCCAACCAATAACCATGGATTTGCCCTGGACCGAGATGGCGAAACTCTAACTCTCTACGATTCACAAGGTCGCATCGTGGACCGTATCACCTTTGGCCGACAACTCTCGACCCACACACTTGGGCGATTGCCAGCCAATCCTAACATTTGGGCTCTTGGCACGCCAACTCCCAACAATCTGAATCGCTCCGCCCTCGTCGCCTCGACTACTGAAGCTCGCTTTAACGAGTGGTACGTTGCTGCAGGAGTCGCCTACCAAGAAGACTTCATCGAGCTTGCCAACGCCGCACCCCTTCCGATCGACATTTCGGAACTCGCCATCAAATCCTCACAGACTTACCGTCTGCCAGCCCATTCGTTTCTCGGAGCCGATGATTTTTACAGACTCACGTCAGACGATCTAGGATTTGGATTGGATCCGTGGTTCGGCATGGCCTCACTCCAACTTCCCTCAACGGGAGAGTTGGTGGACCAGATCTTCTGGCAAGGCGAACACTCAGAGGCGAGCACCGGAAGAATTCCAAACGCCACCGGTGTGGCCATTGCACTTATGAGGCCTTCTCCCGGTCAATCGAATGCAAACTCCGTTCGAGATCCACTCATCGATCTCCGAATTTCGGAAATTCATTATCGCCCATGGGCAGGCCAAGCAGAGTGGCTTGAGCTATTAAACGTAGGTTCCGACTCGCTTGATCTAGAAGGATTGGAGTTCTCATCGGGGATTAAATTCTCGTTTACCGCAATCACAATCGCACCTCAAGAGCGTATTCTGCTAGTGTCAGACAAGGCGGTCTTCCGCGCTCATTACGGAAATGCACCGCGTATCGCAGGAGTCTTTGCAGGTAGACTAGATAACGCGGGTGAGCGTTTCGCGGTCCGCCGCGCCGGAGACGTTTCGCCTTCTATACTTGCAACCGGCTACAATCCAAACTGGTACCCGCTTACCAATGGCCTCGGCTTCACTCTAGTACCTCGCAGCGAATCTCGCCGTATGAGCGAAGACCGTGAGGACTGGCAAGCGGGAACGGTGCCCGGCGGTACACCAGGGGCGCCTGAACCACCATTTATCTATTCTAGCAGTGAAACGACGACCATCATTGGTGACTTCCTCATCCACCAAATCGAGGCACTAAACGAACCTTCGATCTACGCAGCTACAAACCTTCCCCCAGGCCTTACCTTGGATCCAGACCTCGGTGTCATCTCTGGTGCTCCTGAAGAGTTTGGCACCTTCCTTGTCACCATCAGCGCGACGAACGGCACAGGCAGGAGCGACCACCCCTGGGTCTTGCAAGTCGCGTCATCGGGGCCCTTCGCTCAGCTCCGGTGGGAGATGTTGCCCGCCTCCGCCACTCAGAATCTACCTTTTCAAGCCACCATCTCGGCTCGCGATGCGATTGGACGACTCGTTCGCGATCCCCCAGGAGAGATAACGCTCACGGCAGCCGTTGATCGAGGAGACGGGCCACCTGTCCTCATCAATGAGATTCGAGATTCAGGCACAGACGGACTCACGGTGACTAAACTCGACCGTAACGTCAATACCACAGGCTGGAGAATTCTGCTCAATGCCGCGGCGGATCGCGACATCAATGCTGTTCATGGAATCAACTCGCCAGGTCGCGTGTTAGATCTTCCACCAGATTTCACTCGATTAGATCTCCCAGAAAATCAGTTGGGATTTAATCTTCAATGGACAGATGATCCTCCAAGTGACCGCCGGGGTGGCCAGCGCGGATGGGCGCTGATCATCAATGACGTTAACGAGGCTGTCGACTTTGTGATCTGGGGCTACACTGAAGAAGAGTTCTCACACTGGGCTCCAAGCGATGACACTGGCGCACCCATCGTGGGAGATCTCTGGACGCGTGCTGCGGTCATCCATCCAGGGGACTTTGGTCTCACCTTGGCAAGGTCAACGGCCACGGATACAGATTCAGCGCTCGATTGGCTATGGCTACCAAGAAATGGTGTTCCTCGTATTGAAGGCCCCAGTGTCAGGCAGGAAGCTTTCGATATAGCACTAACGGAATCCGATCAACTCTCGACTAGTGTTTGGCTTCTAACCATGCAAAGCAATGACTTCAGTTCAGGCGTAAGCCTAACGGCTACCGAAATACTTTCTGGATTCCAGGCGACATCCTCTCCCTTCCAGGTCCTTCCGTCTGGTCCTCCCAAACTCCCTGCTGCCTTGAACCTGCAAGTTGTCGCAGGTCAGCCCGTTGCCCTGCCCTTTCTCTCTCATCCCCTCAACGAAACATTGGAGATCGACGAAGGCGGGAAACTTATTCTCGATGGACAGCGAATTCTAGCACAAGTCGATACACCGGGACAACGTCAGCTTGCCATCGTTGGGCGCAATGCGGTGGGTGAGAGTGCCACGCTAATCGACTTCACCGTATTAGCCGATACAGATCAAGATGGCCTTCCCGATCTGTGGGAGGCCAGTTTTTCGCAATCAGATCCATCAGCCGATCCTGACAACGACGGCGTCAACAACTTAACAGAGTTCCTCGCTAAGACCGTGCCTACCGACAGAACTTCATTTCCCTACCTTACGACGATTCAGCCTCGAGATAGCGACATCACTCTCGGCTGGCAAGGTCCGCCAGCCAGAACTGGCATCTACACTGTCGAGTCTGGCCAAATGGTTCAAGGGCACCTTATTTGGACCCCACTCCACGAAGGCTGGATTCTCTCCGAGGAAGGCGAATCTAGCTTCACGTTTACGCCAAGTCATAGGCTTCTCCCCGACGCCCGTCTGCTGCGCGTGCGCGTCTGGGAAAACGGTGTGAAATGATCAGGAATCGGTGTTATTTCTAACCTACCTTGGCTAAACTTCCCTCTTCCGTTCAACTTCAGAGCTACAGTAGAGACACACGTCTTCTCTTTCGACTGTTTATCGCCATATGTGTGGTCTTCACTATCGTCGCCTACTTCTCGGTAGGCACCCTTCCGGAATTGTTCCCCGACCATAAAGCCCAGCTGGGCAACGCTGGCCATCTGATCGAGCAGGGGCTTGTTGATAAGAGCTGGGGCGAGGTTTTTCATGGTCTCCACTTCTTCAAAATTGGCGGGGGGCATCCTGTCATATGGAGCCTTACCTTCCTACTCACGGCTTTGTGGTTCACCATATTAGCAAAGATTACCTTCAACACCTTTAGCCTCCGCACCTTTGTCTTCGGCACTGTGGCAATACTTCTAGGGTTTTTAAGCACAGCCGTTACGTTGGTTTCGGCGATATGGCACACAGACATTCAGGGATTCTCGCCCGGAATAGATCGGATTCAGAACTTGTGGTTTTACATTGCTAGTGTCGGCTTCCGAGAGGAAACGATCAAGCTGATCTTCTTCCTACCTCTCACCCCGCTTCTCTATCGGACTCGCAATCCTGCACTCATTCTGTTCACGGCCAGTTGCATCGGCCTCGGATTCGCAGCCCAAGAGAACACGATCTATCTGGGTGCCAGCACCCTGAGCCGATGTGTCACGGCAAACTTCCTCCACATCGCCCTAACCGGCACACTGGGGTATGCGTTTTGCCGCTTTCTTTACACTCCCAAGAAAGAGTGGGACCGACTCATTGCTACTTATCTCGGCGTCATCTTCATTCATGGCCTCTACGATCATCTCGCTACTGGTGGTGAAGGTGCCTCCATCTTCGTAATCATCGTATTTGCCTACACATGCTACTACTTCTTCGATCTAGTGGCGAAGCACTGCAACGCAAAGCGTCAACCTATCTCACCACTTGCCATCTTCACGTTAGGGTGTGCAATTATCTTTGGGTCTTCGTTTGTTGCCTTGGCAACAGGCGTGCCTACCTTTCACATCGCCGTCACCTCAGCAGCGCCCGACCTTCTCGGGAGTGCCATGTTGATGTTTATCTACATCAATCGCTTGCGGGACGCCTAACCAAGGCACGTATCGCTGAAGCTCCAATGATTCCGATTCCAATCAACTCGAAGAGCCAATTCATGCGGAAGCCCATAATACGGAAATTGATCAGTCGATCCATCTGAAAAAAGGAAGAAGCTCGCGTGATCACAAAGAGAGCCAGCACAAGGAAACCGAACATCGCCAAGCGATGCGCCTTGAGCACTCCGCCCGCACGCAGGATCGCGAGCATCAACCCACAACCACCAGCGATGATCCCCGCAAGCACAATCGCCTGAGCCACCCGCCGATTGTCCCACCAACCTTGCGCCTTGGAAATATTCCGCCCGACATTTGTCAGCCATGTCTGGACATCGAGCTGCTTGTTGATCCCCAAAGCAAACATCGAAACAGCAAAGAACAGCAAGAGAAGTCGATGAGTCCGCAAGTGCTCCTGGTATAACATTGGAGCTTGGCGCCACTGTATCCACAGCAACAAGGCCGCTAGGAAATAAGCGCCTACGGTCACCCAGCCCATAACCGTCGGATCACCGATCCGAGGGTTCCATTTACGGATGAGAATATCAAGCATTGCCTAGCTATTACATCGCCGAGGATCTCATTCGCGCAAGTCAGCTCTCATATCTGCACTGATCGACGAAAGCATCCGGGAAATGAATTGCTGATTGCACACTTTGCACCGACCTTTTCTCCTTAACGATCCCAGCCCAAACCTTGCCCGATTCAGCTAGCCCCACCACCCCTGTTGATGTCGTCATTCGTTCTCACAATGACCTTCCTTTGGTCGAGCAGACACTGAATGAACTCGCCAAGCAAGATGCTAAGATCAGCCTAACAGCGTTCGACAATGCCTCCACCGATGGCACCCGCGAACTGCTAGAGAAACATGGTGCGCATATCCATCACGTTCCCGCCGGCACTTACGTCCCTGGACGCGTCCTCAACGAAGCTATGGAAGCGACCGAGAACGAGATCGTCGTGTTTATCAACTCAGATTGCGTACCTCAATCTTCTCACGCGGTGAGCTCGTTAGTGAATGCTATCGAGAATGATACCGAGATCGCTGCCGCCTTCGGCCGTCAGGTCGCGCAACCGGACTGTTGGCCCCTTTACAAGAAGGATACGGAAGACACCTATGGAGACGGTTCCCGCCAGAAATACTGGAAGCACTGCTTCTCTATGGCCTTCTCCGCCGTTCGGCGTTCTGTCTGGAACGACCTGCCATTCCGCACAGATATTCAATATTCTGAAGACATCGACTGGACATGGCGAGCCCGGCAGAAAGGATCTAAAGTCAAGTATGCTGCAGAGGGCGTCGTCATGCACTCTCACAACTACTCATGGAAGCAGTTCTACAAACGTCAGTTTGGTGAAGGCAAAGCAGATGCCCAAATCTTCACATGGACGCCTTGGGAAAAAAGTTGGTGGCGCTATTCTGTTCTGCCCTTCGGCCGACAATGCCTCAGTGACCCCCGCTACCTTCTAAAAAATGGCAAGATCCTATCCCTTCCGAGCTCTCCTTACTTCCGCGCCGCACAACTGTTAGGTAGATGGAACGGTTTTCGCTCGGGCCTAGCGTCGGGGGTGACACCATGACTGTCCCTTCTTACGCTTATCATGGCTCGGAAGAGTTCAATGCGCGATTCCACGACACCGTTCAGGCTGTAGCAAAAGATGTCGAGGAAGCTCTTGGAGACAATTTGTTAGGGCTTGTTCTTGGTGGCGGTTATGGGCGCGGTGAGGGAGCTGTCATCAACGAAGCTGGCGTTGAGCAGCCGTATAATGACCTCGACTTCCTGCTCGTTGTGCAACATCCCGGCGATGTGGATCAAGCTACGATCGCACGCATCAAAACCCATCACGAAACGTTAACGCCACTGCATGTCGACTTCACTCAGCCGATGACCGTGCAGGATCTTCAGAAATGGCCTGCGTGGCTCATGTGGCATGATTTCCTAAATGGCCACATTGTATCGTCCGGCGATCCCCAACTGCTTCACAAGCACGTTCCCAAATCTGTCGCCGGAACCTTAGCCCCAATCGAAGCCTGTAGGCTCCTTATCAATCGAGGTGCTGGGCTACTCTGGGCGATGCGAATCGATCGCGGACTGGAAAACAAAGAGGACGCTGACTTTATCAAGCGCAACTACTGGAAATGCGCGCTCGCTCTGGGCGATGCTCTTCTCATCTCCCACGACTCCTATGCCACGTCCTACAGAGGTCGGGACAAACGGTTTAAGGAACTTTCCCATAAGTTTGCCGATATTTCAGAGCTAGATATCGTCCCATTCTACGACGACGCGCTACATTTCAAATTCTCGCCTCACGAAGTCACTAAGCCATTCGACATACTCGAAATGGGCGTGCTCACATCGCGAGTCTTTCTCTACATTGAGCAGCGCCGTTTCAAACGTAGCTGGGCGGATCACCAAGCCTATGCAAAGTGGAAGGGCCTTCGTGAACCCGAGGAACATGTCCCCTCGAAGTGGACCCGAAATCTCTACAAGGCCTATCGGTTAGGTGAATACGGATGGCGTTATCCTATCGAATCCGTGTATCGAGCACTTCCTGGCCTTCTCTACAATACAAAACGACCTGGTTGGGAACACGAGTCTGACCGCTGCCTCCAATTGTGGAAAGGTCTCATGGGTGTCCCCATCAACGAACACTAAGACCTTGATACAATCCCGCTGAATTGAGAGGGTTCCATGTATGCACCGCTGCGCGTCTCTACTCACGGCCATTGCTCTCACATGGCTATGCCAGTGCCAATCTCTTCCCTCTGACTACGTCCGAAATCCTAACCAGTGGCGTACGTCCACACCACCGGAAAGTACCACGGTCTTCACACACGCTCCAGCCATGTCTCGAGAAGTCGGTCCGGTTTCAGCAAACCGCCCTCTGAGTGGCAATTGGAAACACGTCGTGAAGAAGATGAAGGAACAAGCCGCCGGCATGGGGGCAAACGCCATCATTGTCCCCCGGCTAGCCGCCTACGATCGGGCTGCCCTACCAGAAGCCTATCTTGGAGAAGGAGGCGCATTCTCTCCAGGGCCTCCTTCACGCCAGTTAAAAATGAGCCCCCGCGCGCAAGGGCTCGCCATCCACTTACCATAAATGGACCCGATTCGTCTCACTGAAACACCGGCGAACCTTGGCGAGGGACCTTGTTGGCATGAGGACGAGGGTGTGCTCTATTGGGTCGATATCCTGGGCAAGCGACTGCATCGCCACGATCCTTCAGGCAAGCTTACTCGTTATTGGCAGTTGCCGGAAATGGTTGGGACAGTAGCGCCACGCGCGTCAGGAGGCCTACTACTCGCGCTACAAAGCGGGCTCGCGTTCTTTGATCCAGAGAACGGGGAGCTCGACCGACTCCCGATCATTGACGCAAATCCACGTACTCGATTCAATGATGGCAAATGCGATCCTCAAGGTCGGTTCTGGTTTGGCTCCATGGATATTGAGGAGAAAGAGAATCTTGGTATCCTCTATTCCATGGATCTAGATGGCAAGGTAAAGGCATGGATCGAGAACATCGGAGTCTCGAACGGCATGACATGGTCGCCCGATGGTAAGACAATGTACTACATCGATTCTCCGACACGTCGCCTGGATACTTTCGATTTCGACTCTTCAAACGGAAGCATCACCAACCGACGCAATCTCGTCACATTCGACGAAGAGGATGGATTCCCAGATGGGATGACACGCGATAGTGAAGGCTACCTGTGGATCGCACACTGGGCCGGAGGTTGCATTAGCAAACGATGCCCTGCCAGCGGTGAACAGCTGGCCAGAATACCCACTCTTGCCTATCAAACCAGCGCTTGCTGCTTCGGAGGTCCCGAACTAATCGATCTCTACATCACCTCCGCCCAGGTAGATTTAACAAAGAGCCAGCAAGCAACCTTCCCACAATCCGGCCATCTGTTTAAGAAGACTCTGGAGACGCCAGGGTCCCCGACGTTTCCCTACCGTGGATAGGTTCTCGCCGTTTCTGCCGACGAATCGTTTCCAGCTTGGAAGCCACTGCGAGCATGGCCAACCAAAGCACCGCATTCTTCGTTTGGAGTAGCACTTTCTCGATAAAACTATGCACGTACAGAGCAGTTAGCACTAATAAAATCGCTACTAAAAAATCTCCAACCCACGTGTTTCGGTAGCGGTAGCAATGCTTCAGCGTCAGCCACAAGGTGGTGAGTATGAAGAAGAGGAAACAGGCAAAGCCAAGGTAGCCAGTTTCAGCCAACAAATACCAATACAAACTTTCTACAACGGGAGCTCGATAAAAAATCTCCTCAGAATGGTTATCACCATCGGCAGCCTCATGCTCGATCAACACTTCAACATACCGGGTCACGGGCAAACTGCAGGCAATCTGATAGTTATTCCAACCGACACCAAACACGCTATCACGAAGCATGAAAGATGCTTGACGTGCCAGTATTACACGCAGGTCTTCCGTATCAATCTCCTTATCTACAGAGGCAGCATTCTGCATAACGCTAACCCTCTCAGAAATCGTATCTATGCTAGCATAGGTTCCGTAGCCGCCAGCCATCAAAAAGAGCAAACCCATAAAATAACTTCGCCGCGTGCGCTTTCGAGCGATGCTCAGTAATGCGACTACGACTGACAAAACAGCAACAATCATCAATGATCCACGTGACACCGTAAGAATAGCAGAAACAGCACCGAAACAATAGCCACCAAATAGCAAGAGTGCCGTTAAAAGAGGTATTTTACGGTGAAACGACAAGACAAGGCAAGGAATCGCGCCCATGTATGCCCAAATTCCAAAGGCGTTAGAATGATCAAACGTCGCTCGGACTCGATGTGCTCCTGCTACATAGCGATCAAACAAAGCATAGGTTCCCGCAATGATTAATGCCACCGCTAGGCTACGAGCAAACCATAGAATGTCCTGTTTTGAACGAATAAACGCATGAGTAGCCAGATAGACGAGAGAAAGCAGGCTGAACTTCAGGATAGCTTCCCAAATATTCCGCGCACTAATCCAATCTCCATCCCCCTCTAAATCGACCAGAGCACCAGGCCATGGAATTGGCAGCGTCAGCACTAATGTAAAAGCACCCGCCAAACAGAAAGCGCCATAAAAGAAAAAGCCCGGAGGCATCAACGGCAGGTCTCTACGACGCCCAAAGAACGTCGCCGCGAGTAATGTGATCGCCGCAAAAACCATAAGGGAAATCTCAAAACCTCGGGTATGCCCCGTATGATTTACCGAAAATACGGTCAGCGTGATCTGATCTGCGTGAAAGGCGGTCCCAGCAATCATCGCAAAAAAAACAGCAATCTGCCCTGGACGAAAGTCCTTGATCAAGAACCCCAGTACCGGAGCCACCATAAGGTAGGAGACTAAACCGATAGCAATCTTTACATACTCAAGCCAGTCAGTCATAACTATCCATTCCCCTCTCCGATCATCTCACGGTATTTCGCCAAATAAAGCGACGTGAGATACTCATAGGAATAACGCTGTTGAACAAGTTCATTGCCAGCCTCTGCCAACTTCGCAAAATCCTGACGACGTTCCTGCGCCCGCACCATGGTCTCGGCCAAATCCTCAACCGAAAGAGATTTAAACAAGAATCCGTTTTCACCATCAACAACAAGATTCGGATCCACCACATCACTTTGTATGACTGGCGTATTGCTCGCCCAGGATTCTACCACCACCGCACCGGAATTCATGAATCGAACTGGCACGACGTGAATGTCGCTATGCCTCAACCAGCCTAAAACTTCCTCGCGTTCCACTACGTCCGTAAAGATCACAGAGTCCTCCAGACCGTTGTCTTTCACATAATCTGACATTTCCCTATTGAAACCTGGTTCAAAATCTCGGCGCCCTACAATAACGAGCTTAGCTTTATCGAGCTGGGGAAGTGCTTCGTCAAAAGCCTTGAGTGCGATGTCTTGTCCCTTCACATTAGAAACACGCCCCAAGCATAGAAAGATGAACGTTTCATCGTCTATATCATATTTCGCCTTTGGTGACTCGACTGGCTCCTTATACTCATCAACAAGAACCGGCACAGGCGAGTAACTCACCCGATCCGTGTATCCCTTGATGAAGTCGATCTCTTTGTTTGAAATAGCGAAGACGTGATCATTGTGCTCCAAAGCCAATCGTTCCCTCAAGATCGGTTGATAACCATCAAGCATGTCCGTAACTTTTACAGACTCCTTGATCAACGCAGCGTAATCTCGGAAATCAAAGGATACGAGAACCGACTTCTTTCCCAATAATTTCTGAGCCCCCAAAGCGGCCAAAGCATTGTAGTGCGGCGCTGGAAAAGATTGTATCACGTCGTATCGATCACGCAGCAAATAAAAAGGAAGGAAGGGGCAGAACGTGCCCGCCAAATTTGACGGATATTGGCGGAAGGGGTTGAAGAGATTCCATAGACGCTTAACCCGAATACCTTCAATGTACTCAAGATTTTTAGAAACAATCCGCTTGGGCGTGAACACCGTGACACTACAGCCATTCTTGGCTAGATCGCGTGCTTGAAAAAAGATATTTGTTTCTGCCCCACCGACTTCTGGAACAAAGCGATTCGACACAATTGCCAATCTGATTCGACCAGGTTGGAAGGTCGTGATTTCACTGGCCAAATTCGCAGCAACCACATCTTCGCCATAGTCCCCTTTCGCAGCCTCATAGAGATTCTCCCCCATGGAAATGCACTTCTTTTCGTCCTCTATCAGTTCGATTACACCCTTCGCATAATCTTCGGCCGAATCCCTTATGAGCAAGCAATCATCTCCCAAATCGTAACCCTCAGCTCCGAGGGTCGTGGTCACCCCAGTACGCTTAGCCTTTGCAGCTTCTAAGACTCGCACGCGTGCACCTGAGGCTTGGTGCACTGGGAATACGGTGAACAAAGAGGCCTTCACCGTGGCAAGCATATCATCGACGCCACCAAGAATGCGCACATGCTTCTCAGCGCCATGCTTGGCAATGAGTTCCTTGTAGATAGGGGTTTCGCGCCTACCTGCGACAAAGAGTTTCACACCTGAAGTCTCTAAAGTCGCCTTGATCAATGAATACACTTGATCCATGATAAACGTGAAAGCATCGATGTTAGGAAAAGAATCGAGCGCGCCGAAGAACAGAATGTTTTTCTCTTGAGAAACGCTTTCTTCCATATCCTTAAACGCAATAGCATTGGGCAAGAGCGAGAAACGAGAAGGCGCGGTTCCTCTCCAGTAGGCTTTCTCCAAAAATTTCCGGTCTTCAGGATTCGCGAGTAAAAAGAGGTAGGGATGACGGTACAGCTTCCGTTCAAACCAACGGAACTTGAGAGACTCAAACAGAAAAAAGCGATTCTTGATCGAGCGATCCTTTTCCCAATAACCTCTAGTGAACTGAGAAAAGACAAGATCGGAATCCACAATCACCTTCGTCTGCGGCGAGACTCTCTCACACTCGAATGCCAGTAATACTGGCACCACTGATCGGAGGAATATATAGTCATATTCCCTCTCAGCCAGCAGATCACGGAATTGCCGCATGGTACCTTCTGAAAAATGATCAATCGACGAAGGTAGGAATGCATTCTGCCCCTTTATTGACTCAAGCACCAAGGATCGATGTTTCCCTTTTTTGTGGGCCTCGATATCATCATCCGAATCGTCCTTTCGCCGTATGACAAGCAAATCAGCATCAAAGGATTCTTGAAGCGTACGCCAAATGAACTGGCTACGATTCATATCCCCACCTATCCGAGTGAGGAAAGTAGCGTCTATATAGAGAATGCGAGATTGAGACATGGCTGATCTAAATAGTAGAGGAAGTCTCGGGAGCGAGGGCCGAGCGGTTCCACCAAAGAAGCGTTTGATCGTCTAGACTAGTACGATCTTCCACGGACCGATTGATCCGCTCTTGGAAACTATTCCAGAATGTATCATAGCCAAAAGGCAAAGTGGCTTTAGCAAAGTCTACAAAATTTTCCCAGCCCCAAACGTTCTCCCCTTCAAACCACTCAAATACATCGTCGCTCACTATTAGAATGGTGTCTACAGAATAGAGTTCTCGTCGCTCAGAAACATAATGGCAATCTGCGAAGATACCCAGCGGAGGGCCAGTTGCGTGCTGCTGACAAACTAGCTCTCCACCACTAAGAAGGAGGGCAGGACAATGTCCCGCATTAATCACTTCAAGCGTCGTGCGCGCCGCATCGACCTTCACAATCGAACGAGTGATGAAGCGGGTGTCTCCACCCAACCAATCATGCAAAGTGTTATTGAATGATTCCAAAAACTCCTCCAAATCGAAGTCGGATTGCAAACGAGAATGCAACGCCGTCCGAAACATAAGTGCAAAGATGGCTGCTGTTGCCCCCTTGCCCATCACATCAATGATGACCATGATGAGATTTCCCTCACGATCATAGCAAGATTCTTGAAAGTCGCCCGCGACCATACTGTGGGCAGCACTTCGGTGGACAATTTCCCAGTAGGGAGACGGAGGCAATTCACGGGGATGAAGTAACTCGCGCTGAATCCTGGTAGCAAATTCGGTCTCACGACGAAACTGCTCGTCATGATGACACTCCTTGCGCAGGCGATAGTGGTCAATTGCTATACCAAATAGATCCGCAAAGACACGCGTCTGGCCAGACTCTGTCATACTTAATCCTCCTTCTTTGCCTACCTCGACTAGCAGACAACCTAGATTCATCTCATTAGCAACAATGGGATGGCAGCATCCATCGGCCCAGTCGACACCGCGCCCGCCGCGCAGAACTTGCAGAACCACTTCCGGAGCATCGGCTATTGAGCGAAGGTAAGTATGTCCATCAAAGGCATCACTCAGTTCGCAATGAAGGCGTTCAGACAAAATGACAAAGACTCGCTTTGGCCTTGCATGAAGGCAGCCCACCAAATGTTCAATGCCCTTCTCTACGAACGTACCGGGGGCATCCTGATGTAGAATAGCTGCCGCCAACTGATAGAATGCAGAAAGCTTACTAACAGAGAGCCCGAAGGACTCGAACGGCGCCGCATGCTTAGACAACTCAGCCTGTAATGATGCCGCTAGCCGTTTGCGAACAACACAACAATAACCCGACTCTGAACGCCAATGTTCCCATGAATCACTGAAGTTGTGCACGATGTAAAGGCCCCGCCCACGTTGCTCTGTTAAGTCGTCTGGCAACCGAGGGCTGCGCGTGAATCGGTCGGGAGGTCCATTGCCTTCATCTTTCACCCTGAGCTCGAGTTGACCTTCAATGACGGCCCAGGACACGACAATCTCCCGCGATGGATCAGAGATTGAACCGTGCGAGATTGCATTGTTGACCAGCTCTAAAACAGTTATGTACCACCGCCAGCGATGCTTCTCACCGAGCCCCATCTCCGTGAGTGAGAGCTCAAGGCACGCCCAAAGATCTTGGAAGTGATTGAGATGAGCAGGGAAACTAACGCGTTCTGACTGGTAGGGTTCTACCGCCAGGTTAGAGCCTCGCGACAAACTCGCAGAGCGCGCTGCACTGACGTTATCTAAAATCATTTTAGCCACGTTACTTGCGAGCCCTCTGTAAGAGCTTTGCAAGATAACGACCACATTCCTTTTTGATTTGCCCAGGCTGCGACAGAATTTGCTCCATCGCCATATCTGACTCCCGCGGATCGTCTGCAGAATGGACTCCAAGAACATCGGCCATTGAAATCGCTCCCACCGGAGCCTGGGCGATAGCTCGCCGGTCACGGGAAGACAGCGACTCAACCTGGGCGGCAGTACGAGGGAGCAGCCCGTAAAGAAAGATGTTTCCGAGTGCCGCCTGAAAAAACAAGGGCGCACGGCAAATCAGAAAATCTTCTGAGTCCAACTGACGCAACTTCATGCCCTGATGGGACTGCATTTCCTGGAAAGGGGCACGCCCGACAACCCGCAAACCGTGCATTCTCACAATCTTTAACCAGAGACGAAACGCCACAAAGCGCTCTCGCCAAGATGGCCGCTTTCGGGTCACTTTGAGATCCCCTGCTATGAAGGGCTCCACTCGATCAACGGCTCCACGATACTTACAATTAAGAAGCCGACCACCTTCAAGATAGCACTGATCCAACTCAGTGTGCCGCCCCATGAAAGTATGATCTGCAACCTTAGAGTTCGCTACCCGATTCTGCCCATTCAGCACACAACCATCGCCAATGCTAACATAAGGCCCAATTTCACTTTCAGGCCCAACTCGCACGTGGTCACCTATCCAAACAGGCTCATGGATTACGGCCGAGGGATGAATCTGGCACCAGCGCCCCACCCCATTCGTGGAAAGGCTCAATTCGCTATCTTCTGAAGCCCGCTTCTCTAACCATTTCCGCTCTAGCTCAAACCAATGATCCATCAGGCGCCATCCATCACTCAGATCGGCAGGTGCTGAAAACCCAGGCAGTGTGTTAGCGATTTTACAGCCAGGGTGTTCGGCCTCGCCATTATCCTGAATAATGTCCCATTCGATCGGCCAAAGTGTAGCTTTCTCCATCGCCTTGGTCACAACGACAGGCCGATCTGAACAGTAGATTAGAAGCCTTGTGTATCCCTCATTAACCGCATAGTCGAGCCAATGATAGAGTAGAGGTAAATCGCCTACCTTCCAAAGTGAGAAGGGCTCATCCAAACGAATCGCATCCGCTTGAGAAAGGTCAGGAACACGAAGATGAAGAGTGTCATCTGACTTCTTGCGAGCGTGATGCGTAAGTGATACCATAACAATGATGATTCTTGGGTTGCTGCCCGTTGGCCACTAGTAGGCACCTCGCCCAAGAAGAACGGCAGGCACCGTGAGCAACAGAATCCTCAAATTTGCCCAAAACCCCTCTGACCGTATGTATTCCAGATCCAATCGTACTTGGCCTTCAAAATCAATATCCCCTCGACCACCAATTTGCCAAAGACCGGTGATTCCTGGCTTCACGACCAATCGACGCAACTCGCGGGCCCGATACTCGATGACTTCGCCAGGAACTGCCGGACGAGGACCAACAAGGGTCATGTCCCCCTTCAAAACGTTCCAAAACTGCGGAATCTCATCTACCGAATACTGCCTGATCCATCTTCCCAGTCGGGTGATGCGAGGATCATTCTTCATCTTAAACGTCGCCGAACGAACATGCTGATTGTGCCTCGAAAGCTGGAGCTTGCGGGCCTCCGCGTTCATATGCATGGACCGAATCTTAAACATCTTAAAGATCTTACCATCCTTACCCACGCGATTCTGACGGAAGAAAATTGGGCCACCGTCTTCGAACTTGATAAGCACGGCCACCACAGCAAGAACCGGAAAAAAAACGAGAAGAGCACCCGCACTCCCAATCACATCGACAGTTCTTTTCAAAAGCATCGAACACCTCAAGGACCCACGCCAAAGCATGACCTTCATCCTAAGCCTGCGGTTCCAACGTTCCTGCTTTTGAGGACAGACGGCATGAGACCAGTGTTCGGCCACTAATTTCCCTAAATCGGTCTTTGCGTTACCCTGAATAGCCATACAATTTCATTGTTATCAGATGTAATTATTAAAATCAAGATTTTTATATCATATAATAGCAGAAACTATAGATTCTAGAAGGCTATGGACCTAGGACTGGGGAGTAAGGCAATTCTAGCGCTCCTACCTCCCTCGATTAACGTCTATTCAAATCGCATGACTTTCAAGCCAGTTCGCAGCGATTCGTCGCATTCTAGTCATAGAAAGACCTCATTAATCCCCAGCGCCAGACGGAACAGTGCCCTGTCGCTCCCACGCAATATGATCTCCGCAGAAAATCTGGGTAGCAGCCTCATTCTCAAGTTCGACACTGACCGATTCGACGCGACCAACACGCAAATGTTCATCGAAGCCGTTGAGGGAATATCCCTGGAGTCCCCAAATTCCATTATATTACATTTCGAGAAGGTGAAGCTCATTGACAGCAGCGCCGTCGGCGTCCTGCTAGATTTCTACAAGTCTCTACCACCTGAGAGCCGCTCAATTTCAATATTGAGACCCCAGCCAGCAGTCGCATCCATGATCGAGTTCCTTAGGCTTCATCACGTATTTCAGATCAAGAGTTAAGTAGCATGTGGAGTTTGGAAACAGAGCCACCAGTCTCGTTGATTGTCGGGCTGCCGTTCCATCACACAACGATGGATGAAGCATTGCGCGACTACACCTCCATCATGCGAGGAAACAGTTCGGCCTATTGGATCACGGCGAACGTCGACTTCGCTACCCGAGCTCCCACCGATCCCATTCTCAAAGACCTTGTCTTTCACGCAGATCGAGTATTTTGCGATGGACTTCCACTGGTCTGGCTTTCAAAGCTTTTCGGACGATCACTTCCTGAACGAGTAGCTGGTTCAGACTTGGTGCCCAAGCTACTCGAGACATCCGCCCGCGAAGGCCACCGTGTCTACTTCCTCGGAAGTGATGAGGAGACTCTCAGCAAAGCCAGTCAGATTGCGACTGAGCGTTACCCAGATTTGCAGATCGCGGGGCATCACTCACCGCCCTTTGCTCACGTTCATGAATGGGACAACGAACACATCATCGCTAACATCCGAGCAACCAAGGCAGATCTCGTCCTGGTCGCAGTCGGGAGCCCCAAGCAGGAACGCTGGATCTCCGGATACTTCGATCGAACTGGAGCAAAGCTGGCGATCGGCATTGGAGCTAGTCTCGACTTCATTGCGGGTAGCCAGACTCGAGCACCTCGCTGGGTACAACTAGTAGGTTTTGAATGGCTCTGGCGGATGCTCTCAAACCCAAAGCGGCTCGCAAAACGTTACGCATCCAATTTCTTATATCTCGGAGCAGCCGCTTTCACGCAATGGCGCGCCTACAAGAAGAGTTTCCCCGTTGAGCAGCAATCCGAACGTCAACCAATCGATGGAGTCATTGATTTAACCTCGATGAACAAACTCACTCCCGCCGCACTAGCAGGCTGCGTAACCTAGATCAGACAGGCAAGGCGAGCTGATAGCCCCCCCCCCAGTGTCCTGGCCTCAAAAGAGGTCAGCCAAGAGCTGAAAAAACTAGGGTTAATGCCGCCATTGAATAGCGCCGAACGACAAGAGGATACGCCATCAATCGAACTGCTAAAGGCCGCAAACGGATGCCAAGTGAAGGCTCCAAGATCGTGGAGGTCAGATATATGGGACCCTGCTCTTGAAAGCGGCGTTCCCGTTCAGATTGATCTTAAGCAAACCAGTTTCATTGACTATCCCACACTGCTGAGGCTGAACGAACTGAAGCTGAAGCTGGAAAAGCAGCAACTTTCTCTTAAGATGGTATCGGTCATGCCGGAGCTTGAGGGGCTCATGGGAGCGCTTGGATTCTCGGAACTTCTCGATGGGTCGCGGGCATGAGAAATTGCGTATGAGAACTCTTGCAATCTCGAAATACAACTGCAATAACTACCATACTCAAACCGATTTCTATTCTTCTGGAGAAATAATTTTAGCGATGTTTTGGAATAAACGAACTTACCTGAAGGGAGATCCTTCTTTCTAATATGAAACCAGTATCACCTTTCCGCTTTCCCCTTGCCTTCGATCCACTGCGGCTTCTCTTGGCCCTTCGCGATCATTGGATAGCGCTTATTCTCCTAACTGCGTTAGGCATCGCTGGCGGAGGAGCCTTGGGTTATAAACTCTTCAATAAGAACACCTATTCGGTATCTTCAATACTACGAAAAACAAAGGACGCCGAAGGCTTTAGCCTCTTCGGACCAGATGGCTACAAGCCAGCCATGCTAAAAGATCAGGCCTTAGAAGAGATTGCCATGGGGCATTCTGTCCTAACAAAGCTTGGTGAACAATTTGACCCACCCGAGACTGTGGAACAGTTGGAAAAACGTCTCAACGTCCGCTATGACACTCAACAAAAGCTTTTCTACTTAAAGGCGAAAGCCCCCACAGAAAAGCTCGCCATCGTCATTGCCAACCGCTGGTCCGATCTTGTAGTCGAACACTCCAAAGGGCTCATGCGTGTGTTTGCCTCGAAGGACGCCCAGACACTAACCGAAGATTTAAAGCGCCTTGATGAAAAAATAATCCCTATCAACAAGCGTATTAGCGAGTTGTCGGAGGAAGAAGCCATCATCGACGACGATGCCGCGTATGCCTCTCTTTCCGGTGAGATTCAAGCACTGAGGAAAGAACTGCGGAACTACGAGATTCAGGAGAGTACGTTCCACCTGCGCTACATGCAGACGATCGAAGCCTTGATTGAGAATCATCCGCTCAAAACGCAAATGCAGCTCCAGCGCGATCGTCTCAATGCCTTATTGGCAGAAGGTCAAACCGAAGAATCGCCTCATGTCGAGAAGCTAAGAGCCACGATCGCAACTCTCAGGAGACAAGCAGAACAACAGCTAGGCACAGAACTCACTGTTGAACAAATCCGTAGCATGAGTTCTGTCGAAAGTGCCCAGCTTCACTTTGAACGTTACCTCAGCCTTAAGGAAGAACAGTTCCAATATGAGGAGGGCATTCGAATGGTGAAGGAGGAGCTCGTTAAGCGAGAAACGCAGATGAAAGACTTGCCTCTTGTTGCTTCAAAGTTTCGTGAACTCGACGATGAACGCGCCCGCCTACTTGCAAATCAGAGCGCTTTCGATACCCAGCTAACACAGGCTATGACCTACGCAGGTCCAGATTCCAAGGGGTACCTTGAGCCTCTTGAAGCTGCCGATTATGGCATGGCAGAACTTTCGACCGGCAAATACAAGACGGTTGCAACCGGACTTTTGCTCACCGGACTCATCTTTGGCACAGTCCTCCTTTGGGCTATCCTTCGGGAACTTAGGCGACCTGAACTCCGCACCATGCTACAAGGCGCAATCACAACACGGGCAACGCCAACCTTGGGACTCTTGCAGAAAGACGAGATCGAAGATGAAGCCGCGGTGAGAGAATTCTGGCTCAGTCACGTGGCTAAGAAAGCAGCGGGCGGTCGACGTATTCTCTTCCCAATTGTCGGCGAGCTAAAGTCCGAATTCAGGTTCTGGAAGACACTCTTACATACCATCAAACAAGATAACGCCCTCGTGCTCTTCATTGATGTGGCGCAGGATCCAGTGCCTGAGTCGTTTCTCAAAGCCAACCTCCTTCCGTTCAGCCCGTCGGGCAACGTAGGCCCAACAGCTTCGACATTCCACCAAGGAGGTGGCACCGGCTCAGCAGATCTTTGGAAGGTCGGCACATCATTTCAGGAAGGCGGAAACTCTGTTATCAGCTCCTCCGCTAGCACCGCTCTCATGGAGCCGCCCATGTCGAGCAGCGCCCTCTCTACCAACCTAATGCCCAACGATCAGCCAATTATCCCACACGCTAGCGACGTGTCACAATCTGCCCTCTATGTTAGTGCCGCTGACTACTCGGCCGAGAAACTTGCACGTCTACTGCAAGACTTGCCACCGCATTACCACGTGATCTGTAGATGGGCGATTGGACCAACATCATCCCTTGCCGCTATTTCAAAAGACTTTGATCAGCACTTCCTGCTCAACTCCCCAGTGACGACTCAAAAGAAAGTAGCTTCCTCACAAAGCCGCATCTTCCGCCGAATCTTGGGCACTCCCTCTGGAATACTTTTCCTCAATGAACCCGTCAAAGGCATCTTCACGAATCTGATCCACCAGATTGAAAGCCGCTACTTCGATTGGCGCTTGAATAAGAGCCCCAAGCAACGTCCCCAAGACAGCAATTCAGATGACAACGATCTATAGCTCGCTCTAACACCAACCACCTGACTCATGATGAACCGCGTAATTCGCCATCTTCTCTGGTCAACACTCGTTACGATCCTACTGGCCACATCCTTTAACGTGTCTGCCCAGCGACCGATGTACAAATTGGGCCCGGGTGACAACGTGACCATGTATGTCATAGGACGCCCCGAAACCAAGACGGAGGACATTCCTATCGCGCCTGACGGCACCGTGACTTATCTCGACGTTCGCGTGAGCATTGCCGGGCTGACCATTCCGGAAGCAGGAAAAGCTGTCGAGACCGCTCTTCAGAAGCTCGATACCAACGCCAAGGTCGTCCTCTCGCCTGGTGCATTAGGTAGCAAGAGCTACACCATTCTTGGAAGTGTTCCGAAGCAGGGGCGTTTCAACATAGAACGCTCAATATCTTTGTTGGAAGCAATCGCCAAGGCAGGTGGGCTCTCGAAAGAAGATACCCAAGCGGGCGCAGTTAATGCCCGGGTAAACCTCAATCAATCTTTCATTGTTCGCCAGGGGCGCAAGCTGGCGGTGGACTTCACCAAGCTTTACTCAGACGGAGACACAAGTCAGAACATCGGCCTCCAGCATCAAGATCACATCTACATAGCCTCAAATCTCAGCGATGAATACTACGTCTTTGGCTACGTGAAAAACCAGGGCATGCACCGTATGCGCCCGGGCCTTGGAGTCGTCGGCGCGATTACCGAGCAAGCCGGATTCGCACAGGAAGCTTGGAAAGGTAAAGTCTTGTTAGTCCGCGGTAAGATGGACAAGCCCGAAACAATCGCGGTCGACATTGCGGCAGTGCTCAAAGCTGAGCAAGCGGATGTCCCCATAAAGCCAGGAGACATGCTCTACATTCACCGTAAGCCTTGGTATCATGCCGAGACTATCTTAGACCGCGCGTTCACTGCATTTCTCCGTTCAGCAGCTGCCACAAAAGTGAATCTCGAAACCGGTATCGAATAAATTTAATAGAGCCCCAAAAGTTAGCCATCGACTCCGTCATGAAACCAATCGTGCATTTCTGCCTGCTCATTTTCTTGGGCTCTCTCGTCTCCTGCGACCCCATACCTGGAAAGAACGGCTCCAATCGCTTCGATCCCAGAGCACATGCTTCTCAAGTAGATTCCTCGGGAGCCATGACGACCTCCGCCAATTTCAAAAAGTTTAATGGAACTGGCAGTATATCCAAGAGCATGCTGCGTCCCAAGACGGACGACTATCGATTGGGTCAAGGAGACAACCTTACGATCGAGCTGACGGATAAACCTGAGACTCGTCAGGTCACCCGCGTCATGCCAGATGGACTGGTTTACTTCGACCTCGCACAAGGCGTTCCCGCAGAAGGAAAGACTATTGAAGAACTCACGGCTGCAATCACCAAGAAGATGCAAGTCTTTGAACAGCGGCCACTGGTCCGCGTAACCTTGGACGAGATTACAAGCCGTAATTATTTCATCTTGGGTCAGGTGAATACCCCCGGCACTTATCCCCTCACCCGTCCATTGACTGTTCTCGATGCGATCTCGGAAGCTGGTGGCCTGGCTAGTGCGCTCAATACTGATCTCGAAAGTCTGCCTGACCTATCCAGCGCCTACATAGTACGTAGGAACAAGATGCTCCCCGTCGATTGTCAAAGCTTGGTCGAAGGTGGAGATACCTCACAAAACATTTATCTTGAGCCTGACGACTACATTTATATTCCCTCAACTCAGGACGCCAAGGTATACTTGCTAGGGTCTGTTACTGACCCAAAGTCCATCACTTATAAGGGCGGAACTACTTTGGTATCAGCTCTCGCCCGCGCTGGCGGCCCAACACCAAAAGCTTACCGTCAGAAAACGATTATCCTGAGGGGTAGCCTAACGAAACCTGAATATGCAATCGTCGACTTTAATCAGGTTCTCAATGGCGGGGCTACTGATGTGCCTCTTGAGCCCGGCGACATTGTCTGGATGCCACGTTCTCCGTGGGAAAAAGCTGAGGAGTACCTCGTGCAAGTAGTCAGCGCAGCAGCTCAATCCGTCGCCGTTTATCAAGGCGGCCGCTTAGTCGATCCGGATGCAGCGCAGCCTGCGACAATCGGGATTCAGTAACGGAAAGCCGCGCTACTCATCAGAGAGTCGCAGCATACTCCCTGATGACCCGAGGGTAGAGCTTTCTTTCTGCGACTTTGATTCTCTCCAGCAGATCATCTGGCGTGTCATCTTTCCGTATCGGAACCGTTTCCTGACCAAGAATAGGCCCGGTATCCAGTCCCTCATCCACGAGATGAATCGTGGATCCGGTCTTCGTTTCGCCTGCACCCAAGGCCTGCTTCCATGCGCATAGCCCTGGGTAGTTTGGGAGTAACGACGGATGGACGTTGAGTACTCGCTTCGGAAAAGCTTCTAATACAGGCGCCTTGAGACGACGCATGAAACCGGCAAGAATGACCAGCTCCACGGAAGCCGCCTTTAGACGATCTCGTATCTCTTTCTGTGCTGGTTCGCCGAGCCTCGTTTTGTAGGGCCCAGGATCCACAGACACGGCAGGCACGCAACGGTCTTCGGCAACTTTTAAAATTCTGGCATCAGGTTGATCAGAAAGCACCAACGCAACTTCGGTGTCCGGAAGACGTCCATCGTCGATGGCGTGAAAGATTCCTTCTAAGCTCGAACCTTGCCCAGATCCTAGTACTCCAAGTTGAAGGGGCTTCGATTCGCCATCATAAAGCTTTGAAAGGGTCTCCGTCGTCGACTTACCAGCAACCAGGGAAAGAATCTCTATTGAAGCCCCTACACGGTCTAAAGCCTGCCGTTCTTCTTCATTGAGAGATTCAGGAGTATAATCCCCTCCTTTAGCATAAACGTGTGGGGCGATAGCCTCAATGGCACTAGTCGCACGCTCTTCTGCGAAGACGACCACGTAGTCCACAGCACTTAGGCCGAGTAGGACCTCCGCCCGATCTTCTAATCTATTGAGCGGCCGCCTTGGTCCTTTAATAGAAGCGACCGAGGCATCTGAATTAAGCGCCACACAAAGGGCATCCCCCGAAGTTCGGGCCTCATTCAGATAGCGAACATGACCAACGTGGAGCAAATCAAAACAGCCATTGGTGAAAACCAATCGCTTACCGTCGGCTTGAAGCCGATCCCGCTCCTTTCGAGCAGCTTCCCAGGAGACGACGGTACTCATCAGGCACCAAAGTCAGGAAGCGTCTGCTTCATTTTTAACACTTTCCTCGTCCTCTGGAGGAGGAGCACCTTTCTCTGCTGGCACCTTGAGCGCCCAGCGGAGCAGTGATTCGCTGTCCTTCCAGACATGCTCACCATTGCTGCCTAGCACCACGACAATCACCTCCCGGCCATTGAACTCACCACTACTAACCAAACAGCGCCCAGCAGCGTTTGTGAATCCGGTCTTCATGCCGGTGACAAAGCTAAGTGGCAACAACTTGTTTGAATTTTGAAGCTTGTCAGTCCACCCCTTCTTGGGAAAGTCTACAGCCTCTAATTGCACGGCATCACAAATGTGCTCATCTCGATGCGCGACGATGGCGAGCTTGGCCATGTCGCGGGCGGTCGATTCCTGGCCTTCCTCGGTCAGGCCGTGTGCATTGACAAAGTGCGAGTCTCCCATGCCCAATTGCCGAGCCTTGGCATTGAGAACAGGCCTGAACGCATCTTGGCCACCAGAATGATCACGGGCGAGACACCGCGCAACATCGTTGCCACTCTTCACAAGTAGAGACTGGAGCAAGAGCAATCGTGGATATTCACGACCTGCTCGAATACCAACCTTCGAGGGCTCCACCCGCGTATCTGTAGACTCGACTTTGACCTTCTGGTCGAGCTTTCCTGCTTGCGAGACAATTAAAGCGGTCAGCAGTTTCTGGGTACTGGCAACGGCTCGTTTCTCATCAGCATGTTTCTCGTACAGAATCGTACCATTTGTAGAATCAACGACTAGGGCCGCCCTAGCATAGACATTTGGAACTGGATACCCGATCTCAGCAAGTCCAAATTCTAGCCCTAGAACATTCGCGACCAGAAGCGCGCAGAGTCGCATCAGGATTTTACTTTAACTGGCACTTTTCCTTCCGCTCCAGGATTATACGTCAAGCAAATCAGCTTTGCTTGCTGCCGCAGTTTTAGGCTTGGCCGCCTCAGCACCCTCCTTAGCTCCAGGTGCATCCTTGTGGCCATAGCGGTCGAACATGGCTCCGACCTGATCAGCTGACAGCTTCGAATCGTAGATACGCACGTCATCAAGCTCACCTTTGAAGATGGCACCATCGCTGCGACGCCCCACACGCATGACCTGATAAGTCTTCGTTGGCCGGCTGAGATTGTCTTGGCCAACTTTTGCTTCGCCGGCCACACTATCAACGAAGATCCTGACGCCTTCTGCTTTGCCAGAACCATCATAGGTGACGGCAATATGATACCAGGTGTCTTTGTCCATGGCTGCTGGCACGTGGACTTTAATAGCATTGTCAGGCCCGTTGCTCACCAATTGGAAGACCACCTTGTCCTTGGTCACATGGACATCCCAACCACGCCCTGAATCAGAAACATCAGAACGAGCAGCAATCACCCCGTCATCCTGAGGCTCACCTTTGACCCAGGCAGTCACACTAAATGGGTGCGAGCGTTCGAAGTTTGCGATGTCTCCAGCAACAAGGAAGGCCTTGCCGTCAAACTTGGCCGCTTTACCTGAAGGTCCGTCGCCGTAAGTCAACTTGCCACCCTGCACGGAACCTTGATGCTTGTCATCGAAGGCATCATGATAGGTCATACCTGAATCAAGTTTCTTCAAAGACTCAAAGTCCCACCCCAGATTGAGGTCGAGTTCCGGATTTTTCGTGAGGAAACGGAACGCCACGCGGGAGGATACCTCCGTATCGTAAAGAAAGACCTTCTTAAGCTTAGGTAACTTCGCTAAGGTCTCCAACACACCATCGTCCACTTTAGTTCCGTAGATATTGAGCGTTTCCAGGTTCTCCAGGCTTTCAAGCTGCTTGACACCCGCCGATGTGATTGCCGTGTTTGCAAGGTGCAAACGGCGAAGCTGTTTCAGTCCGGAAAGGTGAGCCATTCCAACATCAGTAATTTGGGTCTTGTTCAGATAGAGCCACGCAAGTTGAGGCGCGAGTGGCTTCAACAGCGCCAGTTGCTCGTCGCCAATGTCTTTCGCAACGCTGACCGACTCGACATGGAGCAAATTGGTATTTTGAGCGAGCGGCAACACCAGCACACCCAAATCCTGCAATGGCTTCATCAACTCAGCTGCAGCCGGATCTACCTTAGGCAGCTCAGGTTCTTTCAACTTTGAAGCACTGGGTGCGGGCGCAGCACTAGCGACTTTCTGAATGGCTTCAGGGGCGTCTGCCAAGACAAACTTCACATCATAGGAAGCCTTGTGCTCATCGATCCACCAAGTCAGCGCGGCAATCTGATCCTTCGTCAACGTGTCGCCTTTTGGAGGCATCAATTCATCGTCGTCTTCTGGCAGTGTAACACGATCAATGAGAAGGCTCTCTCCCGACTTCCCGGATACGACAGTTTCCTCTCCCTTTTGGATATGCTCAGGTGTATCGAGCCGAAGCTTACCCTTCGATTTTTTTTCCCCGTGGCACTCCACGCAGCGGGCCTCCAAGATCGGTTTCACGACCGCTTCGTAAATGGTGGCCTCCTCCGCCCGAACCCCTGAAAGACTGAGGGCAAGAATAGAAAGACCTGGGAGAATGGTGAGATGACGACCAGAATTCATAATCATTGGGATAATAAACAGTGAGGGGAGGCAGCCTGCGAAGTCAAGCGCCCGGTGCCTAGTAGATTTACTGAAATAGAAACCCCAGCCCTGACCAAAGTTTCCCCCAACAAGAACGTGAAAACGCCTACCCCATAAGCTATGAGATAGGCGCTCAGAAATCAGTTCCAGTTCCGCTTACGCAGAACTCCCGGCGACGGCAGCTGAACCCTTCTCGCCTGTTCGGATGCGAATCGCCTCTTCTACCGGGCTGACGAACACCTTGCCATCACCAATCTTGCCCGTGTTTGCGTTGGTCACGATGGCGTCGATAACGGTCTGGGCGTTGTCGTCGTCAACCACGACCTCAATCTTCACCTTTGGGAGGAAGTCCACCGTGTATTCACTTCCACGATAGATCTCGGTATGGCCCTTCTGCCGACCGAATCCCTTCACTTCACTGACCGTCATGCCTTGGATGCCGGTTTCGCTGATGGCTTCTTTCACAGCCTCGAGTTTAAAAGGCTTGATGATAGCTTCGATCTTCTTCATATTGTCAGGTTTTCAGTTAGCTTGATTTGTGTAGTTGGAATCAAATGTCGTTCATGCACTGTTGTCCAGCACGATTGCGATGTAAGAAGGAATCGTGCCAAGCACTCAGAAATATCCGCAAATTCATCCGCCTACCGGGGTTACCCCTGGTAAACGTCACCTAGCGTAGTCGGCGAAGCGGCAGGATCATACAAAAAAATCCAGCGCCCAGTAACACAATACCGAATCTGAACCGGCTACCACAGATTAGCATGGAGCGACTCATCGGTCCACAACTCGTAGTCATCACCGAAATCGCCACTAAATCTGAGCAGCGTGCTTCCTCCGAAATCATAGAAATCGACCTCTACCCCCTTGGCCATCGGGCTCTGGACCAAAGATCGCCATGGTAAAGGTGGGCGGCAATTCAGAGGAAGCTCGAACAATGGCATACCTGGTTACACTCTTGTCACCGTCCAAGCTGCCAAAGCCTAACAAATTCCTATTCCGAAAAGACAAGTCTACAGCAGGTGTATTCCCCATACCCGCTCCACTAAGGATGAACATATTTCCAACGTCGACAGAGGTTCCACAGAGTCTGTTGCCGGTCATTTCGTTGATGATCAAATCCACATGATCGTCTTCATCGATTAGACCCGCCGACGCGCTATAACAGAGGGTGTCGTTAGCTGCGCCTGCATCGGTCTGCAAAATTCGCATATCTATTAAATCAGGAAGATTTCCAGCTTTGAAATCGATGATGTCCGGCCACCCACCCGGTTGCCCGTAGAAGACTTGTGCCGTAACCCAAGTGAATCGTGGCCACTGCTCGTCCGTGGCATGAGACGTAGCGTGAGGATTCCCGCAAACAAGCTCCATAATACGATAACTATCAAAATCCCCGTGCGCCATCGTAGCGGCCCCTATTGCAACAATGCTGGGACCATACACCTCTAATATCTGCCCGAGGCACGCTGTTCATTTGAAACCTAAGACCTCTCAGTTTAGCAGTTTTATACAACACGCAGCCCAGGCCAGAATGCGCCCCGTGAGACGATGCCCCAACGAGATTGCCGACAAAACTCTTGGGAAAGCCATCCCCGCTGTAGTCTTCGCTACCCACAAACTCTTCACCGAAAGAACCATTCGCAATCTCACCGCCGATCCTCGTGTAATCTCCCAACACGGAATCTAGCGCTATCTGATCCATGGTATCGAAGGAAATTAGGCTTCTTCATGTTAAGATCGATCACGGCATAGGGATTCGCCCCTGGTAGGGCCCAAACTGCGGAAAGATTGAGGATTGTAAGAAGACTGCGTCGCAATACCGTCTTACTCCAAACAGTTCGCAAGATTCCCCTGAAAGATCGATGAATTCTGTTGGGCATCTCGCTACTGTAATTATATTTAATTTAATAAAGATTATAATTTTAGCCAATCTTGGTATATTTCTTGAATTAATTGCCGCCGAGGAGGCTCAAGTGCACGCTATACCAACTTAGTCCTCACCTAAGCTCGGTGTCGCACCTAATTTCGAAGGGGCTCAGTGGTCACGCGCCCTTCAGCCCGCCCAAACAATCCGAAAGCAAGTCGCAGTAACGGACGGCGACGAACAGATCAGCGGTTTCAAGATTGATACAAGCAATCGCTTGGCCAACCTCATCGACTTTCATACCCATTACACGGTCGACGGCGACGATACAGAGCTTATTGGCTGGGAAGGAAACGTGGCCAGCAGCGCAGAGGGCACCAACCGCTCCAGCTACCAGGATCTCGTACTTCGCTGGATCAACTACTTCCGAGGTCAAGCGGGACTGCCAACAACCGTCGCGTTTGATTCGGCAAAGCACGCAGCGGCTCAACAAGCCGTTGGGTGCAGTTTTGGGCCTCCCTCGATTCCACACCTCATCCCAAGCATATCGCTATATATGCAGAGTTTAAGTCGCCCTAACGCTAACCATGCGCCTCTAGCCGTTTCATGGCATTGCGTCTTAATCCTAGCTAAAAATCGGATACAAATTAGATACAAAAAATCGCCACGGCTGCTACTTTTCCATCTTGCCTGACTTCCACCGATTCAGAGTCCTCAGCATGAACTCAAGGTTCCCGATCCATGACTCAAACTGTGGAGCCTTGGGCACAGGCACGATGTGATCCACCTCAGCGATCTCAAGGCGTGCGCGTGGGTGTCACGATGTAAAACTTTCTCAGGCCCGAGGCATCCATATCGGTAACTTCTAGCATGCCGTCTGATCCTACTACCATGGTGGTCAGTGGTATCCAATCAGCGTCAAGAAGCGAGTCCTTGGTGCTCACTGCATAGTTCACCCCCGCTTTCCCAGGAGAGAGCGTCAGGAGCGCGTCTCCCTCGGTAGCATCTGGCGTCACAGTGATTTCCAGAAAGCTCGTAGGGTCATTCGGTAAGAGACGAGCGTGATACTCGTAAAGGTTACTGTCACCATCTCTATCAGCATCGACGTTAGGACCAGCGTCGGCA